>CALAQA010000190.1:0-6717 GCA_937889065.1 uncultured Alistipes sp. | reverse complement strand
AGCTGCGACTTCTGGTCCTGGCACTGCACCACAATACCGGTGGGGATGTGCGTCAGACGGATAGCCGAGTAGGTGGTATTCACCGACTGGCCGCCCGGGCCCGAAGCGCAGAAGATATCCTTGCGGATGTCGTTCATCGAGATCTCGACGTCGAACTCCTCGGCCTCGGGCAGCACGGCTACCGAAGCGGCCGAGGTGTGTACACGGCCCTGCGTCTCGGTCTGGGGTACACGCTGCACACGGTGTACGCCCGACTCGTATTTGAGCGTGCCATAGACGTTCTGGCCCGTCACCTTCATCACGACCTCCTTGTAGCCGCCTGCGGCACCCTCCGACGAGGAGGTAATCTCGTAGCGCCAACCCTTCGACTCGATGTACTTGGTGTACATACGCAACAGGTCGCCCGCAAAGATGGCGGCCTCGTCGCCACCCGTACCACCACGAATCTCGACGATGGCGTTCTTCGAGTCCTGCGGATCCTTCGGGATCAAGAGGATTTTGATCTCCTCCTCCAGACGCACGATTTCGGGCTCCAACTCCGAAATCATCTCACGAGCCATCTCACGCATCTCCTCATCCTTGTCGTTGGCCAACGTGTCCTTGGCCTCCGCAAGGTTGGCCAAAGCGGTGCGGTAACGATCCGAGGTGAAGATGATGGGCTCCAACTCCTTGTACTCCTTGGTGAGCTGCACAAACTGCTTTACATCGGCAATCACCTCGGGGTCGGTCAATTTCTGGCCAATCTCCTCGTACTTGAGTTTCAGACCGTCCAGACGAATCAAAATGCTGTTATCTGCCATTTATCTTGTGTGTTTTATTATTTCAGTATGGTGTCAATCCAGTCGAGCATCAGCGGCATCCAGGCGTGCTTGTAGTGGAACGTGTCACGCATTCCGAAGCCGTGGCCGCCATAGGGGAAGATGTGCAGCGAGCCGCGAACGCCCTGCTTCTTGAGTGCCATATAGTACAACGGACCATTGACCGAGGGTACGGTGCGGTCGTCGTCGGCATAGAGGATGAAGGCGGGAGGGGTCTGGGCCGTCACACGGTTCTCGAGCGAGTAGTAGGTGCTCTGCTTCTTCGAGCGACCTTTGCCCAGCAGGTTGTCGAACGAGCCCTTGTGCAGCTGGCCCTCGGTGGCGGTGATGACGGGGTAGAACAGAAGCGAAAAATCGGGACGCTCCTCGCCCATCGTCGAGGTCATCGCTGCCAGGTGACCACCGGCCGACGAGCCGGCAATGCCGACCGTCTTGACCTGCCACTCGGCAGGAATGCCCTCCACCTTGCCTCGCAGCAGACGGATGGCCTGGCAGGCATCCTCCAGCGGCACCTCGGGGTGGCCGTTGGGCATACGGTAGTGCAGTACGGCAGCCACATAGCCGTGAGCGGCAAACCACTCGGCCATATGGGCACCTTCGTTCTCCATCGAGAGGTGTTGGTAACCGCCACCCGGGCAGATCACCACGCCTCGGCCGTTGGTAACCCCCTTGGCGGGCGTGTAGAGGTAGAGGATGGCATCGGTCGTAAACGAGGGGCGGTTGTTGCGCACCGCTCCCGCCTCGGCCAACTCGTTGGAGTGGGGGGCCGAGGTGTTGTCCCAGATTTTGAGAGTCAGCTTCGCACCGCTCATATCCTGTGCCGTCAGCGTGGCGACAAACAACAGGGCTGCAAGGCTCAATAAAAGGCGTTTCATAGTCGATTAGATAACAATGTTGATAATTTTACCCTTCACCACGATGATCTTCTTCGGGGTCTTACCCTCGATCCACTTCTGGGCCTCGGGCTGCTGTACCACGTCGGCCTGAATGTCGGCCACCTCCATCGAGAGGTCGTACGAACGCTTGAAGCGCAGCTTGCCGTTGATCGAAACGGGATACTCGAACGACGAGAGGGTCAAATACTTCTCTTCGCACACGGGGTAGGCGGCATCGCATACCGACGAGGTGTGGCCCAACGTGTGATAGAGCTCCTCGGTGATGTGGGGTGCGAAGGGGGCCAGGAGTACCACCAGCGGCTCCAGAATGGCACGCTTCGAGCAGTCGCCCAACTCGTTCAGGCAGATCATAAAGGCGGCTACCGAGGTGTTGAACGAGAAGTGTTCGATGTCGTCGGTCACCTTCTTGATGGTCTTGTGCAACGTGCGCAGCTCCTTCTCGGTGGGGGCCTCGTCGCTCAAAAGCAACTTGCCGTCACGGTCGTAGAAGAGACGCCACAGACGCTTCAGGAACTTATGCACGCCGTCGATGCCGTTCGTATCCCAGGGCTTCGACTGCTCCAACGGGCCGAGGAACATCTCGTACATACGCAGCGTGTCGGCGCCGTAGTTCTCGACAATGTAGTCGGGATTCACAACGTTGAACATCGACTTCGACATCTTCTCGATGGCCCAGCCGCAGAGATACTTGCCATCCTCCAAGATGAACTCGGCATTGGCAAAGTCGGGCATCCATTGGCGGAAGGCCTCCGTATCGAGGATGTCGTTCTTGACGATATTCACATCGACGTGAATCTCCTGCGTCTCGTACTGATCTTTCAGCCCCAGCGAGACAAACTTGTTGGTGCCTACGACACGATAGACAAAGTTCGAACGACCCTGAATCATGCCCTGATTGACGAGCTTGCGGAAGGGCTCCTGCTCGCAGACATAACCCAGGTCGTAGAGGAACATATTCCAGAAACGGGAGTACATCAGGTGACCCGTAGCGTGCTCAATACCACCTACATAGAGGTCCACCTGACGCCAGTAATCGTTCTCCTCGCGACCCACCAGCGCCTCCGTGTTGCGGGGATCCATATAGCGCAGGTAGTAGGCCGACGAGCCGGCAAAACCGGGCATCGTCGAGAGCTCGAACGGATAGCCCTCGGCCGTGCACCACTGCTCGGCACGAGCCAAAGGAGGCTCGCCCTGCTCCGTGGGGCCGAAGTTGGCAATGGGGGGCAGCTCGAGCGGCAACTGCTCCTTCGAGAGGGGGTAGGCCACCTCCTCCTTGTAGTAAATCGGGAAGGGCTCGCCCCAGTAACGCTGACGCGAGAAGATGGCATCACGCAGGCGGTAGTTGATGAGCTTCTTGCCCAGACCACGCTTCTCGACCTCCGTGAACATCAGCCCGATAGCCTCCTTGACGTCCATACCGGTCAGGAAGTCCGAGTTGATCATCTTGCCCTCCTTGGCGTCGTACGAAGCCTCCTCGATGTTGCCACCCTCTACCACGGGGACAATCTCCAGACCGAAGTGGCGGGCAAAGGCCCAGTCGCGCGAGTCGTGTGCCGGCACGGCCATAATGGCACCCGTGCCGTAGCCCGAGAGGACATAATCCGAGGCGTAAATCGGAATTTGGCGACCCGTGAAGGGATTGACGGCATACGAGCCGGTGAAGACACCGCTCACACGCTTCGTCTCGGCCATACGCTCACGCTCCGAACGCTTCTTGGCCTCGGTGATGTAGCTCTCGACGGCCTCTTTCTGCTCGGGCGTGGTCAGCTCCGCCAGACGCTCGTGCTCGGGGGCGATGACCATAAACGTTACGCCGAAGATGGTATCGGGGCGGGTGGTGAAAATTTCGAGTTTCTCCGTTGAACCTACCACCTCGAAGAAGACCTGGGCACCGACCGAACGGCCGATCCAGTTGCGCTGAATCTCCTTGAGCGAGTCGCTCCACTCCAGCTGCTCCAGACCATCGAGCATACGCTGTGCATAGGCCGTCACACGCAACAACCACTGCTTCATACGCTTCTGCTCGACAGGGTGGCCGCCACGAACCGACAGACCATCCTTCACCTCGTCGTTGGCCAACACAGTGCCCAACTTGGGACACCAGTTCACCATCGTATCGGCACGGAAGGCCAGGCGGTAGTTCTGCAACACCTGCTCCTGCTCGGCCTCCGACATCGTGTTCCACGCCTCGGCTGTGAAGTGCAGCTCCTGCGTCTGGGCAACATCTATCCCCTCGCTGCCCGATTGGGCAAAGCGGGCCTTCAGCTCCTCGATGGGCTTGGCCTTTTGGGTGGCGTTGTCGTAGTAATGGTCGAACATCTGCAAGAAGGCCCACTGCGTCCACTTGTAGTACTCGGCATCGGAGGTGCGCACCTCACGGTCCCAGTCGAACGAGAAGCCGATCTTGTCGAGCTGCTCACGGTAGCGGGCAATGTTCTTCTCGGTGGTGATGGCGGGGTGCTGCCCCGTCTGGATGGCATACTGCTCGGCGGGCAGACCAAAGGCGTCGTAGCCCATCGGGTGGAGGACATTAAAGCCCTTCAGACGCTTGTAGCGTGAGTAGATATCCGAGGCGATGTAGCCCAGCGGATGGCCGACGTGCAGACCCGCACCCGAGGGGTAGGGGAACATATCGAGCACATAGAACTTCGGGCGGCTGCGATCGACCTCGACCCGATAGGTTTTCTCCTCGCGCCAACGCTCCTGCCAGCGCGCTTCAATGGTTTTGAAATTGTATTCCATAGTGCGTGTATTATTATCCTTTTAACGGGCAAAGATACATATATTATAGAGAAATTAAAAATTAAAAATTAAAAATTAAAAATTCAAGGGTGGGGAGGGGTGTGAAGAGGTTGAAAAAAGCCCGAGTCGGAGGGACTCGGGCTTGGGTTATTCGGGGGTGTGGCATCGGTTAATAGCCGACCGAAACACTCTCCCAGTGCGAAGCCGAAATGGTGTAGCCTGCACGGGCCGCCTCGGAGCGGATGCGGCTCATATTGGATTGGGCGTTGCGCAGGTCTCGCTTCAGGGTCGAGTAGTCCGACGAACTCCAACCGCCCATTGTGCCACCCTCCGACTCTTTGTCGTTTACCGAGATCGAATAACCGGTGGAAGTCAGCGTATTGTAGGTCGATTCGGCCAGGCGGGCATATTGGTCGTACATATTGCGGTAGTAGCTCTCGCTCATACCCGACTGCACCTGGGCCGTGCCTACGCTGCCGCCACCTCCGCCGCCATTCATCGAGGCGGCATAGGCGGCCATATTCTTCACGCCACGCTGGAAGATATCCTCGCAACGGTTGTATTCGGCCTCGGTGATGTGGCGTTCGCAGACGAAGAAGCCTTGGTAGCCCACTCTCGACCAATCCTTCAGAATGACAATCATATGGCCGTGACGATCGGGGTAGTAGCTGACCGTATTCCAGGTATAGGCAGGTCCCGGGCCGATTTTTGCCTCCTGGAACGACCATAGGTCATTCTCGTTCGACTCCAAGATATAGAGACACATCGTTGCACCCTTGTTGCAACGCATCATAATCTTGCCATCCTGCTGGAAGAAGCTCATCTTCATCACCAAATACTCGTTGTCGAGATTCTGCATATAGACCACGTTCGGCAGCTGACCGTAGGCGGGTCGAGCCACCATATCGGCCTTCGAGCCCGAGCTGCCCGACGATTGTTTCGGGGCGGTGCTTGTCGAGGCGGTGGTGGCGCTGCGACTCGGAGCGGGTGCCGCCTCTTGGCGTTGGAGGGCCAACACCTCGTTGATGGCTTTGTCGGCTGTGTCGTAGTTGATGGGTTGCGTGTATTTGCGGAACTCACGCAGGAAGTAGAGGGCGCTGTCGTAATTCTTCTCGCATCCACGTCCCACCTTGAACATATTACCCAGCATAAAGCAGGCGTACCAATAGTCGTGGCTGTTGGGGTCGCAACCATCGCCGCCCACACAGCTTGCGTAGTTCGACCACGCCTTTCGGGGGTCGGTCATGCTGTGGCCGCTCGTGTTGTAGCAGTCGGCCAAATGTCGGTAAGCGGGGCGGTATCTGGCCTCGGCAGCACGCTCCAACCAGGGAATGGCCTCCTCGTAGTTGTGCTGGTCTCGGAGCTGTTTTCCGCGATTGAAGCAGTATTGCGGCGTGTAGCTCGAAGGATTTGGCTTCGAGGTGGTTGCAGTGGTCGAGGTGGTTCTCGACGGAGTGGTCGTGGCGGTCGATGTCGAGGTGTAGCGCCCACCCTCGATGCGGGTTTTTTTGGCGGCATACTCTTTGAATTCGTGGCTCTTGATACCGTTCTCGGTGAGTAATTCCGAGGCGGTAGAACTTCCATTCTGAGCGGCACGTGCCAACCAAACGTACGATTCCTCTTTGTTGCCGTCGCCATCGAGGTAAAAAAGTGTCAGGCCAATAGAGAAATTGGCATCCTTGTTGCCCCCACGTGCTGCCTCAAGATACCACTCCAGTGCCTTATTTCGGTCCTCTGCTGCATCTTTGTTCAGGGCATATTTATAGCTGTCGCCCAGCGATATCATAGCTTCCGTATCTCCGTTGTTGCTCGCCTTTTCATACCACTTTCGAGCCTCTCGATCGCTGGCCTTTACCCCTTTGCCAAAGTTGTACATATCGCCCATCTTGCGTATTGCTTCGGTGTGGTTGCGGTCGGCAGCTTTGCGGTACCATTTATAAGCCTGTGCATAGTCGCCTTTTTCAAGAAGAGCGGTAATAACCATATCTTTTTCAGGGAACACAAAGCTTCTCTGTCCCCATTTCCCGCTGATTCGATACCCATCCTTATATTTCCAAAAGAAATATCCATAACCGCCTTCCCTGTTCATTTGCTGAATGGAAGTAGCTTCGCTCATATATACCTCAGATATCAGCCTTTGTCCCTCAAACACGCCTTTTTGCAGGCATAATTGACCTATTTTAGCAAGCTCCGGCACTGTTAAAAACATACCGCTGGCTCCGTAAAAATGTCCGCTCGGACAATTCTGAAAAGTAGGTTTC
>CALAQA010000189.1:0-1490 GCA_937889065.1 uncultured Alistipes sp. | reverse complement strand
TAGTGCTCGCGGTCAATCTCAATCTTGTCGCTCTCCTCAACGGGGGTGATTCGCTTCAGGATGGCCTGCACACGGCTCACCAACAGCTTCATTTTGATGGGTTTAGTGAGGTAGTCATCCGCTCCGACCTCGAAGCCCGAGAGCTGTTCGTGCTCCTCGCCCAGGGCCGAGAGAAAGACGATGCGGGTGTTGTGCAGGTAGGGAAGTTGGCGCAGCGCACGGCAGGCCTCGACACCATCCATCACGGGCATCATTCGGTCCAACAAAATCAGGTGCGGACGACACCGCTCGGCCTCCTCCAAGGCTTCGGCGCCGTTCGAGGCGGTATAGACTTCGTACCCCTCTCGCTGGAGGTTGTAACGGACAAATTCCAGGATGTCGATTTCGTCATCGACCAACAAAATTCGGTGGCTCATCGTCAGTAGGTTGCAAGGTTGGTGGCGGGCCCGAAGGCGCAAAACGCAAAACTTTTGAGCGAAGATAGCAATTTTTGGCGAAAAACCTTTCTCGGTCGCAAGTTTTTTGACTATATTTGTGGCTTAAACGTGTGTGTCTGCGTGCGTGTGCGCTTGCGAGTGCGTGGTACGCAGCCTAAACAGCCTATTTTTACAACCTTAAACGAAGGGTCGAATGTGACCCACCCAAAAACAATGGCTACCGAAAACACCATTTGTCCTGCTCCCGAGGAGCAAGTCAGCCCTGTGGCTGAAGATGTGCAGACTGTCCCTGCAGCTGCTGAACAGACCATCGCCGAGGCGAACACCTGTGTTGCGGAGGAGGCACCCGCTCAAGTGCCTGTAGATTTTACGGCCGAGGAGGCCGAGCTGGCTGCCGCCGAGGCGGGGCTGGAGCTGGATGAGGAGACGGCCGAGGAGGCTGCCCACGTCGAGCCGCTGGCCGAGGATGAGTTTGCCGGCAAAACCAAAACCGAACTGCTCGATTACTTTGCCCAAGCGTTGGAGGAGCGCCCCGTGCAGACGTTGCGTCGCATGGTCGAGGGGGTGAAGGTGGCCTTCTACCGCATCCGCCGTCAGGAGGTCGATGCTGCCCGCAAACTCTTCCTGGAGGGGGGTGGCGACGAGGAGCAGTTTGTCGCTCCGACCGATGAGGCCGAGAACCGCCTCAAGGAGCTTTTCCGTCAGTACCGCACCCGCCGTGACAGCTACATCGCCGGCCTGGAGCAGGAGAAGGAGAAGAACCTCAAAATTAAGTTGCAGATTATTGACGAGCTGAAGGAGTTGATCTCGTCGGACGAGACGCTGAACCAGACCTTCGCCAAGTTCCGTGAGTTACAGGCTCGCTGGAAGGAGACGGGTCCCGTTCCGCAGGCCCACGTGAAGGATTTGTGGGAGACCTACAACCTCCACGTCGAGCACTTCTACAGCTACATCAAGATTGATAAGGAGTTGCGTGATTTGGACCTGAAGCGCAACTACGAACAGAAACTCTCGCTGTGCGAGCAGGCCGAGGCGCTGGTGATGGAGCCTTCG
>CALAQA010000188.1:0-9855 GCA_937889065.1 uncultured Alistipes sp. | reverse complement strand
CGGCAGCTGCCTCGGGCGACGTACCGAACGACATACCGCCGTGGCGCACGTTGGGGCACGAAACATTGACCTCGATGATGCCCACCTGCTCCTCCTTATCGATTAACTCGCAGCAGTAGGCATACTCCTCAATCGAGAAGCCCGAAATGTTGGCGATGACGGGTTTATGGAAGTAGCTCTTCAGCATCGGCAGTTCGTGCTCGATGACGTGGTGGATGCCCGGATTTTGCAGGCCCACCGCGTTAATCATACCCGCACGGCACTCGGCGATGCGGGGCGTGGGGTTGCCGAAACGAGGCTCCTTGGTTGTCCCCTTGAAGGAGAACGAGCCGAGGATGTTGATGTCGTAGAAATCCTTAAATTCGTTGCCGAAGCCAAACGTTCCACTTGCGGGGATGACCGGATTGTCCAGTCTGATGCCGCTCAAAACAACCGAAGTATCTCTTACCATATTACCTCCTCTTTTAACAGTACGGGACCCTCTTTGCAGATGCGTTTGTTGCCATATTTGGTCTTGCACGAGCAACCCATACAGGCACCAAAACCACATCCCATACGCTCCTCAAACGAGAGCTGACCATCTACCTCAACCGCATCGTAGAGTGCCTTCAACATCGGCAGCGGTCCGCAGGTGTAGAAGTAACCGAACTCCAACTGACGCTCTGCGATGGCCGTCGTTACGAAGCCTTTGACCCCCTTCGAGCCATCGACCGTCGAGACAACCACCTCGCAACCCAGCTGGCGGAACTCCTCCTCGTAGAAGATCTCCGAGGCGGTATTGAAGCCCAACACCACCGTCACTTGGCGACCCTCCGAAAGGAGCCTCTTGGCCAGGTTATAGAGGGGCGGCACACCGACACCGCCACCCACCAAGAGGGTCTTATCGGCCGCCTTCGAGCAGTCGAAGCCGTTGCCGAGGCCTGTCAGCAGGTCGAGCGTGGTGCCCGGAGCTGCCGAGGCGCACATTTGACGTGTACCCTCGCCCACTACCTTATATATAATAGTAATGGTCTTATCGTCGTAGTCCGATACCGAAATCGGACGACGCAGGAATTTCCCCTCGAGGGCAATGTTTACAAACTGACCCGGGCGGGTAATCCACTCGGTCGGACCCTCCAAGACCATCCGCCACACCGTGTCGGTCAGCGGCTCGTTCTTAAGGACTGTGTAGATGGCGTTCTTATACAAAATTCAAAATTTAGAATTTAGAATTCAAAATCAGGGGCTTAAGCAACCTGAAAAAGAATGTAGGGAATTTAGTGAGTTTAGTGAATTGAGGGATTAGGTCCGCTTCTTCAAACTCCCTAATCTCGCCAAACTCCCTTCGTTTTTCTTCGCTTAACTTACTTGGCATCGATGGTCGAGACACGCAGGGTAATCTCCTCCAACACGTCGAGCAGCACACGGACCGTTTCAAGGGCGGTGAAGACCGTCACGTTGTTCTCTACGGCGGTGCGACGAATCTCGTAGCCGTCGAGACGGGTGTTGTGCTGGTTGATGTCGATGGTGTTGATCACGTAGCTTACGTGGCCCTGACGCAACGAGTCGATAATCTCGGTCGAACCCTCGTTGAGCTTGTTGCGGGTGCGGGTACGCACGCCGTGCTTACGCAGGTAGTCTGCCGTGCCGGCCGTAGCCTCGATGTTGAAGCCCAGGTCGTAGAAGCGACGAATCAAGGGCAGTGCCTTGGGTTTGTCGTCGTCGGCAATCGAGACGAGAATCGTGCCATAGTTCGATACATTCATACCCGAAGCCTGCAATGCCTTGTAGAGGGCACGGGTCAGCTTGTCGTCGTAGCCAATCGCCTCACCGGTCGATTTCATCTCGGGCGAGAGGTAGGAATCCATACCGCGAATCTTGGCAAACGAGAAGGCGGGTGCCTTTACATACCAACGCTCCTTCTCCTCGCCATAGACCTGCTCGATGCCCTGCTCTTTGAGCGAGCGACCCAGGATGACCTGCGTAGCGATGTGCGCCATAGGCACACCGGTCGATTTCGAGAGGAAGGGAACCGTACGCGACGAACGGGGATTCACCTCGATGACATAGACCTCGTCCTGCTCATCGACAATGAACTGAATGTTGTACAGACCCACGATGCCGATACGCAGACCCAGGCGCACCGTGTAGTCGATAATCTTGTCACGCACCGCCTGCGAGACACTGAACGAAGGATAGACGCTGATCGAGTCACCCGAGTGGATACCCGTGCGCTCGATGTGCTCCATAATGCCGGGGATGAATACATCCTTGCCGTCGCAGATGGCATCTACCTCCAACTCCTTACCCATAATGTAGCGGTCCACCAGCACGGGCGAATCGACATTGACCTCAACGGCCGTTTGCAGGTAGTGGCGCAGACGCTCCTCGTTCGAAACGATCTGCATGGCACGACCACCCAGCACGTAGCTCGGACGCACCAAGACGGGGTAACCGATGCGGGCAGCGGCACGAACACCGGCCTCGATGTCGGTCACGGCCTCGGCCTCGGGCTGCGGAATACCTAGCTCCTCCATAATACGCTCGAAGCAACCACGGTCCTCGGCGTTGCGGATGGCCTCCGTGTCGGTACCGATGATGGGCACGCCCAGCTGTGCCAGCGGCTCGGCCAGGTTGATGGCCGTCTGGCCACCCAGCGAAACCACAATGGCCTTGGGCTGCTCCAACTCGATAACATTCATCACATCCTCCACCGTGAGGGGCTCAAAGTAGAGCTTATCGCTGGTGGTATAGTCGGTCGAGACGGTCTCGGGGTTGTTGTTGATGATGATGGCCTCGTAGCCCGCCTTGCGAATCGACCAGATGGCGTGTACGGTCGAATAGTCGAACTCCACACCCTGACCGATACGAATCGGACCCGAACCGAGTACCACAATCTTCTCCTTCTGGCTTACAATCGACTCGTTCTCCTCCTCGTACGTCGAATAGAAGTAGGGCACGTAGGCCGAGAACTCGCCGCCGCAGGTATCGATCATCTTATAGACGGGGAAGATGTTGTTGGCCTTACGCAGGGCAAAGAGCTCGTGCTCGGTCATACCCCACAGCTGGCCGATATACTTATCGCCAAAGCCCATACGCTTGGCGTCACGCAGCGTCTCCACGTCGCCCACGTTGTCACGCACTACCTGCTCGAACTCGACAATCTTCTTGAACTTCTCGAGGAAGAACATATCGATCTTGGTGTTGTTGTAGATCATCACCAAATCGACGTGGTTGCGAATGAGCTGGGCAATGGCATAGAGGCGATCATCCGTGCCGTCCTTGATGTAGGCAAGCAGCTCGTCGTTCGTCCACTTGTCGAACTTCTTGTGGTAGATGTGGCAAACACCCGTCTCCAACGAGCGCACGGCCTTCAAGAGCGACTCCTCCATCGTGCGACCAATGGCCATCACCTCACCCGTAGCCTTCATCTGCGTGCCGAGCTTATTGGAAGCATCGGAGAACTTATCGAAGGGGAAGCGGGCCACCTTCGTCACGACATAATCGATCGTCGGCTCGAACGAGGCGGGGGTGGTGGCAATACGAATCTCATCGAGGGTCAGACCTACGGCAATCTTGGCACTTACACGGGCAATCGGGAAGCCCGACGCCTTCGAAGCCAATGCCGACGAACGCGACACACGAGGATTCACCTCAATCAGGTAGTATTGGAACGAGAGGGGGTCGAGGGCAAACTGCACGTTGCAACCACCCTCAATCTTCAACTCGCGGATAATCTTCAGGGCCGAGCCACGCAGCATCTGGAACTCCGTGTTGGTCAGCGTCTGGGCCGGAGCAACCACCATCGAGTCACCGGTGTGGATACCAACGGGGTCGATGTTCTCCATCGAGCAGATGGCAATGGCCGTGTCGTTCGAGTCACGCATCACCTCAAACTCAATCTCCTTGTAACCCTTGATGCTCTTCTCGATAAGCACCTGGTGCACGGGCGAGAGGAACAGAGCGTTGCGCATCATCTCGCGCAGCTCCTGCTCGTTATCCACAAAACCGCCACCCGTACCACCGAGCGTAAAGGCGGGACGCAGCACCACCGGATAGCCAATCTTGGCAGCAATCTCAACACCCTCCTCGATCGAAGAGGCTACATCCGAAGGCAACACCGGCTCACCCAGCTGCTCGCACAGATCCTTGAAGAGCTCTCGGTCCTCGGCACGCTCAATCGACGAGAAGCTCGTACCGAGAATCTCAACCTGGCACTCATCCAAGATACCCTTCTTGGCCAGCTGTACCGCCAGATTCAGACCCGTCTGGCCACCCAGACCCGGCACAATGGCGTCGGGACGCTCGTAGCGGATGATTTTGGCTACATACTCCAACGTCAGCGGCTCCATATAGACCTTGTCGGCGATGTTCGTATCGGTCATAATGGTTGCAGGGTTCGAATTGACGAGGATCACCTCGTAGCCCTCTTCACGCAGTGCCAAGCAGGCCTGCGTACCTGCATAGTCAAACTCGGCGGCCTGGCCGATCACAATCGGACCCGAGCCGATGACCATCACTTTCTTGATATCTTCTCTTTTAGGCATCTCTTCCCTCCTGCATTAATTTAACAAACTTCTTGAACAAATAGTGGCACTGCTCCTCGGCGCTCGACGGATCGAACTGTACGGAGAAGACCTTATCGATTTTGCACTCCAAACCCTCGACCGTCTGGTCCAACAGGTTGGTGTGGGTAATCTCAAGCACTCGCAGCGACTCGGGCTTGACCACATAGCCGTGGTTCTGGCTCACAATCTCGAGCATACCCGTCAGGTGATTCTTCACGGGGTGGTTACCGCCACGGTGGCCGAACTTCATCTTCTCCACCTCGCCGCCATAGGCCAGGGCGATGAGTTGGTGACCCAGACCGATGCCGAACAGCGGCAAACGACCACGCAACTGCTTGATGAGCGAGATGACCGACTTCACGTGGTGGGGATCACCCGGACCGCTCGAGATGATGACGCCGTCGGGACGGAAGGCCATCACCTGCTCTACGGTGGCATCGACGGGCAGTACCGTCACATTGCAACCCACGGCGTTGAGCTGGCTCACCACACTATTCTTCAGACCGCAGTCGATGGCTACCACATCGTAGGTGTGGTTGGGCACACGCTTCATCCAACGCTTCTTGCAGCTTACACGGGCTACACTGTCGGTGGGAAGGGTGTAGGCCTTGAGTTTGGCCAATGCCTCCTCGGTCGAGGTGGTGATGTCGGTAAGGATCGCCTTTTGCGTTCCCTCGTCACGAATCACTCGTACCAAAGCACGAGTATCCAGCCCCCAGATGGCGGGGATATTGTGCTCCTGCAACACCTCGTCGAGGGTGCTCGTGTAGCGGAAGTTCGACGGTTGGTCGTTGTACTCGCGCACAATCATCGCACCGAGGGTCGGCGTCTTCGTTTCGTAGTCGTCATCGGCCATACCGTAGTTGCCGATCAGCGGATAGGTCATCACCACCATTTGGTCCGTGTAGGCAGGGTCGGACATAATCTCCTGATAGCCCACCACGGCGGTGTTGAAGACAATCTCGTGAATGACCTCACGGTCGGCACCGAAGCCGTAACCGCAGAACTCGCGGCCATTCTCCAAGACAAGTTTCTTCGTAAATGCTTTCATTCTTGTTATTTTGTGTTTGTTTATTGTTCCTTGTAAGCCACCTTGCCGCCTGCCACCGTCATACGGGCTCGGCCCACCACACGCCAACCGGCAAAGGGGGTTGCCTTACCCTTCGAGAGGAAGGTTTCGGGGTCGATTTCATACTCCGTATCGAGGTCCAGCACCGTAAAGTCGGCACGGCTGCCAACCTCCAATCCGCCCTCGATGCCAAACAGGCGACGGGGGGCAAGGCTCATACGCTCGATGAGGGTCTCCAGCGACATCACACCCGTCTTGACCAGGTGGGTGTAGAGCACACCGAAGGCACACTCGATGCCGACAATGCCCATGGCACTCTTCTCCAACCCGCGGCTCTTCTCCTCGGCCGAGTGGGGGGCGTGGTCCGTAGCCACCACCTCGATGGTGCCATCCACCAAACCTGCAACGAGCGCATCTCGATCCTCACGGCTGCGGATGGGGGGATTCATCTTCCAACGCCCCTCCTCCTGTAGCTGCTCGTCGCACAGCACCAGGTAGTGAGGACCGGTCTCACAACTTACGGGAAGCCCCTCGGCTTTTGCCCGACGCACCAACTCGACACTCTCCTTGGTCGAGATGTGGCAGACGTGGTATTGGCAACCCGTTTGGCGCACCAACTCGATGTCACGAGCCACCTGCTCCCACTCACTCTCGGAGCAGATGCCCCGGTGGTTGTGCAGACGGCAGTACTCGCCATCGTGAATGTAGCCGCCACGCAACAGTTCGTTCACCTCGCAGTGAGCTACGATGGGCTTACCCAGACGCTTGGCCTCCTGCATCGCACGCAACATATCCTCGTCACGCTGCACCCCGCGACCATCGTCCGAGAAGCCGACGACCGATTGAGCCATTTCGGCCATTTCGGCCGGCTCGCCACCACCCTGCTGTCCCATCGTGATGCAACCGTAAGGAATCACCTCGATGGCGGCATCCCGTTCGATGAGGTCGAGCTGCTCTTTAAGGTGAGCAGCCGTGTCGGGGGCCGGGTTGAGGTTGGGCATGGCACAGACGGTGGTATAACCGCCACGAGCCGCCGCCGCCGTACCGGTGGCAATGGTCTCCTTGTAGCCAAAGCCCGGCTCACGCAGGTGGACGTGGACATCGACCAACCCCGGCACCACGACGGCACCCGCCAAATCGATCACTTCGTCACCCGCTTCGGGGGTCGTGGCATCGACCACAACTCCCTCTTGCACAACGAGTGTGCGCTCTTCTATACGGCCATTGACCAAGCAACGGCCATGGATGTAGAACTGCTTCATTGTAGGTTACAAAAAAGGGCAACTGCGCAACAGTTACCCTATTAGACCAAAAACAATAATTCCGCCTCGGCGAAACGACAACGACGCTGACCAACTTGCGACGGGGAGCTATAATCGTATTTCATCATAAGGCGGTATGATTTTAATTAGGGCAAAGGTAATGGATTTTGGTGCTTTGTGCAACTTTTCGGGCGAAAATTATCATCAAGAAATTAACATTTTTTTGAAGAAAAGCAAAGCGAGTCGGGAAAGCGTTAGAGAATTGATAAGGTCGCTATGGGTCATTATAGGTCGCTATAGGTCGTCATAGGCAAAACGTCATTCTGAACGGCAGTGAAGAATCTCTTTCGAGCAGGGGGTGTGGGATAAGGTCACTATAGGTCTTTTAAGGTCGCTATAAGAATGATAAGAATAATATGAATAATGGGAATAACGAAGAGCCCAAGCACATTATTCCTATTACTCCCATTACTCCCATCATTCTCATAGTTGCTTATAGGCCGGGTTACAAAAATGTAACCCGTGCTGCAAAGTGAGGGAGAATAAGGAAATTAAAGAATTTAGGGAGTTTAAGGATTTTAACGAAACAGCGCATTCCCATAGCGACCTTCTCGGCAAAACTAATTTTTAATTTTTCATTTTTAATGTTTAATTTTGCATCACCAAACACACTACCTATATGCAAAAATCGACTCTTTTTGTGGTGTTGGCCCTGGTGTTGGCCTCCTGCACCACCACGACTCTTCAGCCCCCCGTCGGGCCCTATACGGCCGATATCCCCTCGCTCGAACAGCACAACCCAGTGCCCGACTGGATGCGTGATGCCAAGTTCGGCATCTATGTCCATTGGGGTGTCTATTCGGTGCCCGCCTACGGCAACGAACAGTATTACTACTATATGCACCGCGACTCCACGTCGGACAACTTCCTGATGGGCGGTCATCGTCGTCACGAACAACTGTGGGGCCCGCTCGAAGAGTTTGGTTACCACGACTTTATCCCGATGTTCAAGGCCGAGAAGTTCGACCCCGAGGCGTGGGCAACGCTCTTTAGGGAGAGTGGCGCACAATTTGCAGGTATGGTGGCCGAGCACCACGACGGATTCTCGATGTGGGACTCGGACTACACCCCCTTCTCGGTGGCCAAGATGGGGCCGAAGCGGGATGTGGTGGGCGAGTTGGGCCGTGCCATCAAGGACCGAGGGATGAAATTCTTTCTCTCGTTGCACCACGAGAACAACTACACCTATGTGAAGGTCAAGGAGCATTGGGCGGCCAACAACCCCAAATACGAGCGACTCTACGGCTGTCTGATGGACCACCGTGAGTGGCTCGAAATGTGGCACAACAAGGCCTGCGAGGTGGTCGATAAGTACAGCCCCGACATCATCTACTTCGATGCCTGGATGGACCAGATTCCCGACTCGCTCAAATACGACTTCCTGGCCCACTACTTCAACCGTGCCTACGAGCAGGGTAAGGAGGTGGTGGTGACCTACAAATACGAAGAGTTGCCCCGCACGGTCTGTATGCTCGACCACGAGATGCACGCCCCGACCGAAATCGACCCCGAGCCTTGGCTGACGGATTTAACCATCAGCGACGGATACCACCGTTCGTGGGGGTATGTGAAGGGGATGAAACTTTTGACCGATAAGGCTATCATTCAGCACCTTATTCGTGTGGTGTCGAACAACGGCCGCCTGCTGTTGAACCTCTCGCCGATGGCCGATGGCACCATCCCGCAGGAGCAGCAGGATGTGGTGCAGAATGTGGGCGTATGGCTCTGGTCCTATGGCGAGGCGATCTACGGCACGCGGCCCTATGTGGTGTCGGGCGAGGAGGTGTCGGGGTGCGAGGTGCACTACACCCAAACCGACAAGGCGTTGTATGCAATCTTCCTCGATTGGCCCGGCCAGGGTGCCGAGTTGCTGCTGCCGGCCGTGCGTGACGAGGCGTTGGCGGGGCGTCGGGTCAAGGGAGCGACGCTGTTGTCGGTCAAGCGAAACTACCGCTGTGATTTCAGCCAGACCCCCGAGGGGTTGAAGCTCACCATCCCCCAAAACGGCCGTTACCCCTCGGATGCGGCCCAGGTGGTGCGCCTGGAGTTGGAGTAGTCCCGCCGACGGGTGTGCGCCCCCATCTAACCACTTTCGAAGAAAAATCTACCCCTCAAGGCTGAAATTATTGCTTTGGGGGGTTGTTTTTTTGCCGAGGATTTTATAACTTTGTGACACTGAAAATGTGTATTTACGTAAAATCAACAAAATCACACAATAAATTTTTCTAAACTTTACTAAAATGGCAGAAAAGAAATTTATCACTTGTGATGGTAACTATGCAGCAGCTCACGTGGCTTACATGTTCTCGGAGGTTGCCGCTATCTATCCCATCACCCCCTCATCGACGATGGCTGAGTATGTTGATGAGTGGGCTGCGCAGGGTCGCAAAAACATCTTTGGTGAGACCGTAAAGGTGGTTGAGATGCAGTCGGAGGCAGGTGCCGCCGGTGCCGTTCACGGCTCGTTGCAGTCGGGTGCGCTGACCTCGACCTTCACCGCATCGCAGGGTCTGCTGCTGATGATTCCGAATATGTACAAGATCGCCGGTGAGCTGTTGCCGGGTGTCTTCCACGTATCGGCTCGTGCCCTGGCTTCGCACGCCCTTTCGATCTTCGGTGACCACCAGGACGTAATGGCTGCCCGCCAGACCGGCTTCGCTATGTTGGCCACTTCGTCGGTTCAGGAGGTTATGGACCTGGCCGGTGTTGCCCACCTGGTAGCCCTGAAGGCCCGCATTCCTTTCCTGCACTTCTTCGATGGTTTCCGCACCTCGCACGAGATTCAGAAGGTGGAGCTCATCGACGAGGCCAAGCTGACCGCTATGCTCGACCGTGAGGCCCTGAAGCAGTTCCGTGCCGCCGCCCTCAACCCCGAGCACCCCGTAACCCGCGGGACGGCGCAGAATCCCGACATCTA
>CALAQA010000187.1:0-19107 GCA_937889065.1 uncultured Alistipes sp. | reverse complement strand
CTACGGTTTGGAGATCCTGGCACGCGCCATCGAGACCAACCGCCACAACTTCACCCGCTTCCTGATCCTGGCCGACGAGGAGCGCGTCATGGTCGACCCCGAGGCGGTCAACAAGGCCTCGCTACGCTTCACCCTGCCCCACACGCAAGGATCGCTGTCGAAGATTCTGACCGTGCTCTCCTTCTACGACATCAACCTCACGAAGATTCAGTCGTTGCCAATCATCGGACGCGAGTGGGAGTATCAATTCTACATCGACGTCACGTTCGACAACTACACGCGCTACCGCCAATCGGTCGAGGCCGTACGCCCCCTGACGAGCGACTTTGTCGTGCTGGGCGAGTACCGTGAATGCAGCAACCCCACCCTTTAACCCCAAACACCCCTTTCGCTATGAACGATTTACAACCCATCCTTCTTCCCGGTCTTGATTCGACCCGTCCCCTGATTATTGCCGGTCCGTGCAGTGCCGAGACCGAAGAGCAGGTGCTCGCCACCGCCCACGCCCTGGCTCGTGAGGGCATCCAACTATTCCGAGCCGGCATCTGGAAGCCCCGCACCAAACCCGGTGGTTTCGAGGGCGTTGGCCCCGAGGGCATCGAGTGGCTGAAGCGTGTGAAGGCCGAGACGGGTATGTTCACCGCTACGGAGGTGGCCAACCGTGCCCACGTCGAGGCTGCCCTGAAGGGGGAAGTCGATCTGCTTTGGATTGGTGCCCGCACCGCTGCCAACCCCTTTGCGATGCAGGAGGTGGCCGATGCACTGGTGGGGGTCGATATTCCCGTGCTGGTCAAAAACCCCGTCAGCCCCGACCTGGAGCTGTGGATTGGTGCCCTGCAACGCATCTACAACGCCGGCATTCGCCGTCTGGGTGCCATCCATCGTGGTTTCACGTGGGTCGATCGCTCGATCTACCGCAACCACCCCTTCTGGACCATCCCCATCGAGTTGCAGCGCCGCATTCCCAACCTGCCCATCTTCTGCGACCCGAGCCACATCGGTGGTAAGCGTGAGCTGATTGCCCCCCTGTCGCAACAGGCGATGGATTTGGGCTTCGATGGACTGATTGTCGAGTCGCACTGCTGCCCCGACGAGGCGTGGAGCGACAAGGCCCAGCAGGTCGAGCCGACTACCTTGGCCTTCATTCTGCGTAACCTTATTTTGCGAGATATGAATACCACAACCGACAACCTGAACGAGTTGCGTCGCCAGATCGACAAACTCGACGACGAACTTTTGGAACTTTTGGCCCGCCGTATGAAGGTGTCGGGCGAGATTGGCCGCTACAAGAAGGAGCACAATATGTCGGTGTTGCAGTCGCAACGCTACGAGGATATCCTGGCCCGTCGTGCCCGTCAGGCTGTGGAGCTGGGTATGGATCGTGAGTTTATGCGCTCGGTGATGCAGGCCATCCACGAGGAGTCGATTCGTCAGCAGCTCAAGGTGATTGAGTAGCTCACCCGCCCCAACACACAAGCGAGGCTGCCCCGATGGGACAGCCTCGCTTGCCTTTTTTGAACCTATCGAATCAACTACCTTTTCGGGTTGGTGATTTGCCACGCCACACCGAAGCTGACGGCCCAGCAATGGGCAGGGTCGCAGACATCCAGTGCCGCCGAGAGGTCGAGCTGTACCCGCTCGCCCACCATATAGTTCAGACCGAAGTCCGCCCCATAGAAGTTGTCCTCTTCACCCCACAGGTTGTTGTAGCTCTCTACAAAGCATCCCAGCCGATCCGTGAGCGAAGCCCCCAGACACAAGGCCACGAAGGCCGATGGCTCAGCCGTAAAGCCGTTCCACTCCACACCCACGTTGTAGCCCAACGAGAGGTTATCCGAGAGGGTATTTTCGAAGAGCAGGTAGAGCGAGGGGGCCAGGTGATCGACATCCCAGCCGGCACTGGCCGTACCGGGGATGGCCAGATTGGCCATCAACGAGATGGCAGGCACCGCGTCTCGGCCCTCGTAGAGGCCGATTTTGGTTCCGAACGTAAGGCCCGAGAAGTAGATGTCGCCATCCATCAGGAAGGCATCGCCACCCAGACGCACCTCCACACCATCGAAGAGACCGTAGCGCAAGAGGGTATTGCTGAAGGTGTAGCTACCCTCGTGGCCATCGCCATCGTACTGCATTCCCTGCTCCCACTGGAAGACACCCCGATTGACCACCGACGGGCCTGTCGAAGCACCCGGACGGTCGGCCGTAAATTGGGCAAAGCTCGGCCACGCCACCAACGCAGCCACCAAAAGCATTAAAAGTCGTTTCATCGTTCTGCTTGCTGTTTAATCTACATAATCTGCCATACCAAAGTCGTGGCCCTCGGGGCGTTTTACCATCTCGGCAGGGCGCTCAACCTTGCGTTCGGGTTCCAGAGCCTCGTGCATCTTATCGGCCAGGGCTGCAATGATGGACATATAACGGTTATCGAAGAGCCATACCAAGCACTCCACACGCAACGTAAAGACATTCGAGGCCTTGATGTGGTGGCCGATGTTTTGTGCATTGACGGCATACCACTCATTCTTATCGGACTCGTAGCCAAACTGACTGCTCATCGCCTCTGAAACGCTGTTGTAAAGTTTGTCGAACGTGGCGTAATCCTTCACCAGGCTGGCAGGGTCATCGTACGAAGCATCGTGCTTTTTGGTGTTGTAGCAGAAGTGGAACTTCGTGGGGCGTGACTTCAAGCCAATCGCAGCGAGCATAGGGATCACCCAACTGCCCTCACGGTTGCAGAGTCGCTGCAAATCATCCAAGAAGAGGGGCAGGTTGGGACACGAAGGGTTGGCGGAGATATTGTAGTAGGAGGTGGGATTATCTACATCCGTCTCCTCCTCCTTGGCGATGTAGTTAAAGCCGCCCAACTTGGCAACGTGGTAGGCCAACCAACTCGTCACCGGCTCGCTATGACCCGAGGTGCTCACGATGGTCACCTTCGAGCCTCGGTCGATACAGCAACCATAAGGACGATTGCGCTTGTAGTTGATAACCACGATATTCGACTCGGGATGCTCGGCCGAATTAACGGCGTTGGCCATATCGTACATATGGAGGCAATCCGACTCCTTAACCGCCTCCAAGATGGAATCGAAGGGGATATGCTTGCGGGTCAGAATGGTGTTAATCATCTTATAACGAGGCACTACGAAGAGACCCGTATGCTGCTGATCCTTCTCAAACTTGAAGGTATGCACAATGCTGCGGATATTGTTGTGCACCTCCTCGTTGTGGTTCTCCTCGCCCATAGCCTCCGTGAAACCGGCACCGATAAGACCCGCAGGTACGGCAAAAATAGCAATACCCAGGATACCGATGATGCAGGCGATGATGCGACCTACCAAGGTGATGGGAGGGGTCTCGGCAAAGCCACCCGGGTCGCCGATGTATTGGGCAAAGGCCCACACCACCGAGCGAAAGCCGTTGTCATAGACCTCGGGCTGAGCGGCATGCTCGAAGAAGAAGAGGATGAACGAGAGAATCACCGTCACAATGACCAAAAACTGCAACGAAACCATCATCTCCTGACGCTTCGAGCGCAGGGCCTTCGACAGCAGGCGGAACGAGCGCATATAACGGAAGATGCGCAGCAGTCGGGCCACTCGCAACACCTTGAAGACCGAATAGGGAATCGGAATGAGGTACTGCACATAGAAGGGGAAGGTCGAGAGGATGTCGATCAGACCGTAGAACGAGAAGCAGTAGCGAACGCGTCCCCAGAAGCCTCGGTATTTGTCGTCGCTCAGGTCGGCCACCCAGATGCGCAAAATCACCTCGATGGTGAAGATTACAAGCGTGATGTGGTCGATCCAATACATCCACTCCACCACCTGAGGCGGCAAATCGAAGGTCGAAAGAAAGACCTCGAAGGTGCTGAGCAGAATGAGGCCGATAATCAGATAATCGACCACGTTGTGCCACTGGCGGGTGTGAAGGTTGTCGTCAAAGACCCGAGCCAGGCCGAGTCGCAATTTGTCAATCGGTTTCATTGTTTTTTGTTGGGTTGTTTATTGCTTTACAAAGATAGTATTTTTTCATTTCGTATTGCCTCCAGAAAGGCACAAAGTGTCTCGGTAAGTTCCGCAAGGGTAAATTGTCCCTCCCGAGGCGTGTCCCCCACTTGCCCCCGAAAGAGCGGCAGGTGGACAAACAGCACCTCCATCGGCACCTCCGTAGCGAGTTGCAGCACCTCGTAATAGAGGCGATTGTAGACATAGAGGCCGCACGAGTTGGAGATGGTAACCCCTCGGTGGTGTTGGCCGACCGTGCGACAGAGCTTTTTGAGGGGGAGCGTCGTGCAACGAGCCAACGACCCAACAGCACAAATCGGCTCCTCGTCGGGCCGATAGCCGTCGTTGTCGCCCTTCGCCGAGTCCATCAGATTGAGGGCGACCCGTTCCAACTTTACGCCGTCACTTGCCGCCGATTGGCCCAGCATCACCAGGCAATCGGGGCGGTGACGTTCGACCACCGCACGCAATGCAGCCCCCACTCGACAAAAACTCACAGGCAGCCGCTCAACCACCACCTGCGCCCCTGAAACAGTGCAAGCGGCCACCTCTTCGGCAACCGCCCACGATACATTTTCGGGATACGCACCATAGGGTTCGAAGCCCGTTAGGAGGATCTTCATCCGCGTAGCCACCCTGTTCGCCGAGACTTATCTGCAACGTTTGAGCGACTCACGGGTGCGCTCAATCTCCCGCTTGAGCGACTCGATACGGCGGTCGTGGTAGGCCGCCTTGTCGATCTTCTGCTTGCGGTAGTAGGCCTTGTTCGAGACACCCGACGCACTCTTGATTCGGTCGGCATAGTAGGCGTTGTCACGCTTCTTGGCTTCACGCTCCTCGGCCACATCGGCACGCAGATCCACCAGCTTCTTCTTGTAGTATTCCTTGCTCATTATCAGGTTGTTTGAGAAATTATTTCTGATTTATATTACATTCTGGCGATAATGTCCTGCACCATATAGATGGCAAAGGGCCAGGCGGCGAAGATCCAGGCGTAGCCCAGCACGGTCGTCACGGCAAAACTGAAGAGAGCATCGGTCGAGCGCGACCAAAACCAACGGGGCGGGATGGCGTTGCCATAGGCAAAGATGCCGAAGATGAAGCCCACCACAGCCAAACCACCACCGATGAGCATCACATCGTAGTCATCGTTCAAAAAGGCCATAATCAGCCCAAACAGCCCCACCGTATTGACAATGGGGGCCAAGAGATTCAAAATAAAAGAGATTACTACAATCATTATTTCAGCAAAATTAGTTTAGTGATAGGTGGGGCGATCAAGCCCCACCTACCTGAATGCGGCACTTCGAATTACTTACCGGCTGCCACCAACGTAGCGTCGTTGTCGGCCAGCTTCGTATCGTCGGCGTTAGCCACCTGTACACCAATACCGTAGAGCTCAGCAATCTTCTTCTCGAAGTTGCCCACGCGGAGGTTACCGCCCACTACGAGCTCACCGCCCTTGTAGCCCTCGGCACGCAGCGATGCCAACGTAGCATCCTCATCGGCCATAGCGCCCTTGCAGGTCACGCTCTTGTACACGCGAAGCGTCGAGCCAAAGTTCTCCTTGAAATTGGCCTTGAGGGTCTTCACCTTCATACGACCGTCCAGCTTAAATTCTGCCATAATCTTGTAAGTTTTAATGGTTTATAAATAGGGTGAATTAAATAGATAAAATGCAATAATAGAATGGTTCGCCATCGACGGTTTTCTGATTCCAGGCTATGGTGTACGCCTTTTCAACCTCAAAAGATTGGTATGCTTTCATTTTGGCGCAAGCGCTCTGCTCGTTCTTCCAATGTTTGATGGGCGAATGTTCGCCCTCGGTCATATTCAGCAAATAATTATTCGACGACTCCTTGCTACCTTTGATATAGAATGCGTCATTGGTAACAAAGACCGCCAAGCCTCCTTTGACACGCTCAAAGCGGTTGCGTACTAACTCCACACGACGAACATCTTTCCAAAAGTCGTACATTCCCAAATCTTGTGCGCCTTGATTCTTCATCACGACGACATTGTCTTTCAATGTTTCATCGAAACGAGTGATTGGGCGTTCCACTTTTTTGGTTTTATACTTCAACTCTACGGGGCAATACTCACCGTCCTTTTTAACTACAATATCGAGTCGAAGTTCGCTCTTCCAAATATAATTTTCCAGCGCTTGACTCGGCACATAGTACTCTACATCAACATCATCGTAACCATTGGCCGAATCACGCAACCAAGTTGCGAGGTGCATCTGAAAATCACGTTCATTGAAGAGCAACTCATTGTTACTCTCCAAAAAAGCACATACATCAGTGCGAACAATATCTACAAGCGTTGCCATACTGTTTTGTTTGTTTTGAGCCTCAGGGTGCGGTCAAACACCCCGAGACTGAATTTTGAGGGCGAGGGTGATTAGGAAACAATCTCCAACTCGGGCTCGTACTTCACCATATCAGCCAGCAGCAGCACGGCACGGGCATCGTCGATCCCCAGCGCCGAGGCAATCGACAACAGGTTGTCGGCCTCCTCCGTGCCCAGCACGCCGTCAATCAACAGCACCTGAAGCACCGCCTCGTAGAGCATCTCGGCCTCGTCGTCGTCCACCTCGGCCGAGTGGTCCAAAATGTAGGCATTGACCTCCTCGTCGCTCATCGGCTCCAACTCGGCAACAGCGGCCTCAACAGCGGCCAAAAGTGCCTCCTTATCCAGCTCGAAAGCATCGGCAATCTCCTCAACAGCAATCTTCTCGGCGGCATCGTACTCGCCATCGGCCCAAATGGCCGTTGCCACTACTGCGGCAATGTGTTTGATATCGGTCGTCATACTACTTAAACAATCTTTTAATGCGGTTTACCAAACTGTTCTTCTCCTTGCGGGCCTTGGCCATACGCTCACAGATAGCCTTACCCTCCTTGGTGCGCTTGTCCACCTTTCCGGACTTGGTTTTCTTAACTGCCATAATCGTTATATATTATATAGGTATAGGTTGATTACTCCACCACGATGAACTCCGTACGGCGATTCACCTCGAGGTTGTTTGCATCGAGCGGCTCGGACGACCCCTTGCCGATGGCCTCCAGACGCTCGGCAGCGATGCCGCGACCCATCAGGAACTCGACCGCCTTCTGGGCACGAGCCTCCGAGAGTTTCTGGTTGAAGGCGGGGTCACCCTCGGCCGAGGTGTGGCCCACAATCTGCAGTTTGAGCTGCGGATTCTGCTCGAGCAGCTTGGCCAGGTCGTGCAGCACGAATTTGGCGTCGTCGGTCAAATCGGCCTTGCCCTGCACAAACTTGGCGGCATTAAAATCCTTCTCGATCTCCTGCAACTGCTGGATATAGACCGTGTCGTGTACAACCACCTCGACCACCTTCTCGACCGTCTTGGGCTTCTGGAAGGCAAAGAAGGCGGCTACACCGGCCAGCAACAACACCAGGATGAGCCACAACCACCACTTCGACTTCTTCTCCTCGGGTACGGGGGGCACATAGCCGTTCAGGTACTCCAGGCGGAAGCCGCCCTTCTTGGCACCACCGGCAGCCTTCTCGAAGTCGGCCACGATGATTCCGTACTGCTTGGCGTGGAAGACCACCTTCTCGAAGGTCTGCTTGGTCCACATAGCGGCCAGCTGCACCTTCGTGCCGTCGCCCATCGTGAGCAACTCCTCGGGCAGGTCGAAGTAGCCGCGCCACTCGCCCTTGGCGGCGGGTTTCGTAGCCACCACAAACAGCTCATCGACACCCGACGTGGGGTTCAGGCTGTTGGGGAAGGCCTTGCGCAAATCCTCCAACTTGGCGTGGGGATACATCACCATATAGGCGTGCACGATGCCCAGCACGGTGCGGTTCTGCGCCTTGCCATAGACACGCACCTTGGCGTTGGCAATCTCGGCAGCCGTGCCCTCGACATCCTCGGGCTTCAGCTCGGGTTTCGGCTCGGGTTTGGGCGTGGCCTTGGGTTCGGGCTTCACCTCGGCGGCGGGCTTCACTTCGGGCTTCGGGCCTTGGGCGTTCAGGAAATCGACCAACTTGCGACCCTTCTGGCGGGTGTTCCAATTGTCGGGCATATCGAAGCCCACCTCGGCAGCAATCTGCGAGAGTGCCTTCGTGGCATTGCCGCACAGGGTGCCATTGTCGTAAACCAAAGCAGTGCCGCTATCCTCAATGTCGATGCGCCACGTCTTGTAGGTTGCAGTAAATTTTACCATAGTGTGTTTTAAGGTTAATTATGAAATGAGATTCGTGAAAACGGAGCTGTTGCCGGCCAACAGATAGTAGGCAACCACCATCAGCACACCTCCTGCAATCTCCATCACGATGCAGCAGATGAGCAAGACCAATTTGACCTGATAGTTCTTTTGGCTCTTCAGCAAAAACCAAACGAGGAGCATCAAGCCCGTACAAAACAGGGTGGCACCAACATCGAACCAGACCATACGCAAAAAATTTGGGGCCGGCTTTCAGACAGCCTTGCCGGGGTTAGTAGTAGTTGCGCATCAGCGTTCGCGGTTGGAAACAGAGAGGCGCAGGTTGTTAACTTAATTTCTGCTGATAGGTCCTAGGAAAACCTTGGTAAAGAAAAAAAGCAACAGCCCGCGCCATAACGGTACACACCTATCACATAGGTATATACGCCACAGCGGCAGCATCTGTTCCCTCTTACCACAAATGAATTTCCTAGGTTCATCAGCGAGCGAACAAACACGTGCGCGTGTTCAATACATTAGTACAAATGTAACAAAAAGATATCAAACACGCAACAAAAAGGGCTGTTGCGAGAGCAAAAATAGAAAAAAAGTTTACTATAAGGGATATTTTTTAGTTGTCTTTTATCGTCTTTCGACAACAACTATCTTGCCGGATAACGGCGGTAGGGCTTGTTGGAGTAGTACAAATCGTGGTAAAAACGCTGTTCGGAAAGCGAAAGCGAGTCGTCAGAAATCGACGGATGTGCTTTGGCCGCCTGCCACAGTCGCTCGTTGTAGTCGTTAAGCAGCAGTTGATAGCGATGCCACGCCACGGCCGAAAATTCGGCATCGGTGATGGTGTCGAGCATCACGGTCGTAAGCTCGGGCAACGAGCCAAAGAAGGTATGGGTGATATGTCGCTCGGCAAATTCCCGAAAGTGAGCCGCACGCACCGAGTCCATAGCGGCCTGAAAGCGAGGCTCCATCTGCTGTTCGATGGCCGTAAAGAGGGTCTCACGACGATCGTTCTGCTGCTGCTCGGCCACGCGCTCGGAGGTGTAGAGCACCCAGGGCAACAGAAAGAGCGCCGCCATCACCACCCCCAACAGCCACTTCCAGCGGTTGTTACGGCGGCGGAAGGCCCGTTGCAGGGCCGCCACATCAGCATAACGATCGGCAGGTTGCAATCGGGTGCAGCGGCGCACAAGCGAGCGATAGCCACCCTCGAACAACTCGCTCAAAATCAAGCCCAACGAATAGATGTCGCTGCGGCCATCGACCCGCTCCCGACGACGCAACTCGGGCGAAGCGTAGCGGGGCGTACAGCCCAACGTGCGCAGGGCATACTCGGCATCGCTGTCCGAAAGGCCGAAGTCGATGAGCTTCAGCGTGTCGTTCGTGCGGGTGATGAGGATGTTCTCGGGCTTGAGGTCGTTGTGCGTAATGCCCCGTTGGTGGAGGTAGGCCACCGCCTCGGTCAGCTCGTCGAAGATGCGCCGTCGAGCCGCTTTGGTCGGCCGCTCCTTCAGCCACTCGCCAAGGGTGCGTCCCTCGACATATTCCATCACAATGGCGGGGCCGATGGAGAGATTTTCCTCGAACGTATAGAGGTGTACGATGTGCGGATGGTCGCACGCAATGGCCTGCTCATACTCCCTTTTCAGGATGCGCAGTTGGGCCTCGGAATTGTCTTTTGTTGTCTTTATCAAAAACCGCTTGCCGACCTTGTGAGCAACATACAAAAGTGCGTAAGGCGTGGTTTTCAGCAACTTAAAGTCGTAAAATCCGCCTTTTTCATCCTCCTTTACAGGCTGCACATCGAATAGTTCGCTCTCGGTGGTCATCGTTTTGGTTTTTGCGTCTCAAATATAATCATTATTTTTGTAACACGATGAGCATTAAACGTGATATTCCGCAAATTACCGCTCTGCGCCACCGTGTAGAGGAGCGATTTGGCAAGACGCTTGCCGTCCATTCCGACTTTTTGGCCCTTGTGGCCGAGATCGAGATGGTGCAACGACAGCACATCTCGGAGAGCACCCTGGAGCGCATCTGGGGCTACTCGACCCGAGGTTACGAAACGGTCTCGCTCCGCTCGCTCGACGTGTTGGCACACTACGCCCTCGGCGAGGATTGGAACAAATTCTGCCAGCGACTGCAATCGGAGGCAGGCGACGAATCGGAACTCTTCAACGTGGAACGCATCACAACGGCCGACCTTCGGGAGGGCGATCGGCTCGTCATCGGCTGGCTGCCCAACCGCCTCTGCGAGGTGCGCTACCTGGGCCAAAATCGCTTTGTGGCCGAGCGGTGCGAGAACTCGAAAATGGGAGCCGGCGACACCTTCTCGTGTCTGGAATTTACGCTCGGCAAAGAGCTTGTAATGAGCAACTTCGGAAGAGCAAGCCTCGTCGAAGGAGTCTCATCGAAGAGCTACATCGTCGGTCGCAAAAACGGCCTGACCACCCTACGAAAGGTGGAGTAAAATCGTTGCAAAATCAAGGAATACAATAAGGGAGGCCGAAGGGCGTCCCTTGTTTTTTTGAAGGAGGGGAAGACCTTAACAATCTCCGGTTCAAAACGACACTCACTCAAGCCTCTCCTTAACAAAGGAGGGGTTGGGGCGGGTTGGCCAAGTTGCGATTTTTTCGGCTATTGTGTGCATCCAATAAAAATAAATTACTATCTTTGCACTACATAAGGAGCCTTTACGGACTACGCGTTACGAAAGGTGAAAAGGGAATCCGGTGAGAAACCGGGACAATACCAGTTGCTGTAAATCCCACTCCGTCAGGAGGTTTTTATCGCACTCTTTGCCACTGATTATAAATCGGGAAGGCGCGATAAAAGGGACAAGTCAGAAGACCTGCCTTATGTTTTAATGGATCTCTACCTGCTGGGATACGGGTCGAAATCAACATTTTTTAATTGCTTATTTTTTACGATTGTGCGTGGATGGCAAGGGCATATTGCATCTTGTTATCGCGTAGTTACCACTCCTTTTTTTGTGCGGAGCGGTTTGCTTTGTCCATAGGTATATAGGGCAATCTCGCAGGGGATAAGCAATTAAAACCTACTGATTTAGTTGCAACATAACCCGCCCGAGTGCATGGAGACTACCCCTACCGGTAACCACAAGCAGGATCATCATATCCTGAAAAGTAATATGTGGAAGTTTTTTAAGGCCCTGCGTGCGCAAGCAAACCCGATCTATTGTTTGCTTGCGGCAAGCCCTATGCGCTATGCGTGGATCTCCATCCACGACAAGGCCGATTCTGCCAATCAGCGTCGCATCACCATTGCGCAGTTCATTAATTCGCTGAAAAAGATCCCTGCGACCGATAAGCACTATCGACTCTCAATCCGCCTCTACGATCCATTAACAGACCGAAGCAGCACCTACGAAGCGACCCTTTTGCAGGAGCTCTCGGTCGAGTTGATGCGTAAAATGTTACCATCGATGATCGCCTTTCACTGCGAGGAGGGTGCTCGGCAGGGCGAGCCTTTCGAGCTTACGCCTCAAATGATCGGGCACTACAAATTCAAGATGCGCTATATCGAAGAATTACAGGAAATTATCGATAATTACAACAAGTCAAAAACAACTAAAAACTAACACGTTATGGAGAAACAAAGCTACGAATCTCCCATGATGGAGATCCTGGAAATTGCCGTTGAACAAGGTTTTGCGGCATCTGAAGAGCAGCAGAACCCCTCGGATTGGGAGGATATGTAAGGTCAATAATTGTGTATTAATTTAAGGAAATAAACTACGATGAAAAAGTTATTTGCCGCCCTGCTGCTATTGGCATCGGCCGTAGCGTGCAACAAGAGCGAAGAATTTACCCACCAAACTACCGAGCCGCTTGTGCTCACCGGTTACTGTACCGCCGAATCGCGCACCCATTTTGGTACTCCCGACGAGAGCCAAATCCCCTATTTTTGGAGCGCGGGCGACTACATCTGGCTTGGGAGCGTACAGAGCAACCCCCTCTCGGAGGATTGCCGTCAGGCGCAGTTTGTGTGGAACAATCCGCCTTCAACGATTGGCGATTTCCACCTTTTCTACAATATGACCGGTAGCAACAAGAACGCTAAGGTGCTGGCCAATCAGAGTGCCGATGGCAATTTGGGCAACGATGGCGACTTTGGTTATGCGGTTGCCGACGAGTTTGGCATCTTCTGCCTGGATCATAAGACCTCCTACATCTGGTTTGATACGAAATCGAATGAGCAGTTGCCGATGCTTATGACCATCACCGTTACCATAGCCGAGGGCTTGGCATTAGCCGGCGAATGTGCATTCGATTATGCGAACAATGTATGGGAGAGTGCAGTTACCAATGGCACCAATCAGATTACGCTCGATTTTGGCGAGGGCGTTGCCTTGCAATCGGCAAACGAAGGTGTATTTGCTGCTATGGTTACTCTTCCCGCTGCTATCGGTGGCACGGAGCTGACCGTGGTATATACGTTTGCCGATGGTTCGACCTATAGCGAGGTTAAGCAGCCCAAAAAGGACCTTACGGCAGGCGATACGCAGCGCATCAGCACCACCATTGCATTGGCCGATTTGGTACAACCGGAGCCGGAGCTGCCTTATGAGCTGCGTGTCTTGACCTTCGAGGATCAGGATGCTCGTTTCGAGTCCTACACGTTGGACTACGCCGGAGTGGAGATTACAAAATGGAGCGATCTGATCGACAATCCTCAGTATGGCGGTCCGCTGACCTATGGAGATTATACGAATACGGCCTACACCTGGTGGGATGAGGGTAATACCGAACTTTGCCACACCTTCCCGTATAACTACGCCTACTGCTTCTGGGGCGGTGGTCACGCTATCTCGAACTATTGGGGCGAGGGCTGGAGCGACGAAGACAGAGATAAGCACATCGCAAAATACTATGGTGAGGACTATGTTACGGAGAATGCCGGCAACGACCAGATGCTTGGTTGGTTCAATCTCCAAATGATGATCCCCGTAGAGGCCTATTCGGGCAGCAACTTCGCGGTACACTATGGCTATAAAGACGATCAAGCGTTTATCGAGAATCTTCCCGAAATTTCGTTCGGTGACGATGTGGCTCGTGTGATCGACCATATGTGGGTAACCAATACGAACTACACCTTGAATCAATTATACAATGGTGTGAAGAGCGAGGCCGGCAATAGCTTTGGCGGTAATTGGGAGGGTCTCACAGAGGATGCTTGGTTGAAGCTTGTTGCACAAGGATTTGACGATGTGAATGCCGATGCTTATGCCGAGCCAATCAGCGAGGTGGAGTTCTACCTGGTGCAGGGCGAAGAGGTTGTGACCGATTGGCAGAAGTGGGACCTGTCGGGTCTTGGGGCTGTCAAAAAGGTGCGTTTCAACTTCCTCTACTCCGAAGAGATGGGTGGCCGCTATGGATTTACCATTCCCGGTTACTTCGCTTATGATGATATTGCAGTACGCTTTGATAAGTAATCTATGAAAAGACTGTTTGGATATTTTGTTTTGGTTGTATCGCTCGTGATCTCGTCGTCGTGTAATGTGGACGACGAGATCACCACCGATCTGGGCAAAGGCAACTTCTACCGTGCGAGAACGGCTGCATCGAAGGCCGATTGGAACAAGGTCTACGAATATACACCCGCCCCTGGGCAGTTTATCAATGAGCTGAAAACCGGAGGTTTTGATGGCACACAGACCACCCCCGAAGCAGCAATCGCATACGCCGAGAAGCGTATGTCGGAGGTGGATAAGCAAGGTAATCCCTATCCGAATTGGGTGTCGTTGGGTGGTTTTGGCGGCTATATTGTAGTAGGATTTGACCATAGTATCGACAACTCTGGCGGTTATGATATTGGAATCCTTGGCAACTCGTTTAGTGGTTCCTCCGAGCCGGGTATTGTATGGGTTATGCAAGACGAGAATGGCAATGGTCTGCCCGATGATACTTGGTATGAATTGGCAGGCTCGGATACAGGCAAGCCCGAAACAATTCAAAATTATGCCGTCACCTACTATCGCCCAAGCGAGCCGATGCAGCCCGTAAAGTGGACAGATAATCAGGGTAATAGTGGCGAAATCGATTACCTCAAGCAGTTCCACCGACAGGAGTACTACTATCCTTTGTGGATCGAGGCGGACAGTTACACCCTCATGGGAACTTGCTTACAAGCCCGCAACCATGACGCTTCGGGTAATGGCTCTTATTGGGTGAATACGGAGTATGATTGGGGATATGCCGATAACTTTAGCCCTATCGACCGCTTGACCGATGAGGATAATGCCTCAGCAGGAGCCAATGCCAACCATTTCAGAATTTCGGATGCAATAGACGCCAATGGCAAACATAAAGACCTGGAATACATTGACTTTGTAAAGGTGCAGGTAGGCGTAAATGCCAAGAGCGGTTGGTTAGGTGAGGTTTCGACCGAGGTGCTGGGCTTCTACGATTACAATATCAAAAGGGAGTTGTAGTAGATGAGAGGTGCTGCCAAATATATAGTATTCGCTTTGCTCCTGCTTCATACTGCTTGTATGAAGTGGGAGTATGGCTTGGTAGAGGAGTTAGACTACTCTGGCTCAAAGGGGTTGTTTGTCTGCAATGAGGGAAATTTCCAGTACGGCAATGCAACGCTCTCGTACTACGATCCTGCGACCAAGAAGGTGGAAAACGAGGTCTTTTATCGCGCCAATGCGATGAAACTCGGCGATGTATGCCAGTCGATGATTGTCCGCAATGGCGTAGGTTGGGTTGTGGTCAATAACTCGCATGTGGTCTTTGCCATTGACATCAACACCTTCAAAGAGGTAGGGCGCATCACCAACCTTACCTCACCGCGCTACATCCATTTCCTCTCCGACGAAAAGGCCTATATCACGCAAATTTGGGATAACCGCATCTTTATCGTAAACCCCAAACTATATAAAATTACTGGCTATATCGAAGTGCCAAATATGACAATGGAGTCGGGCTCAACGGAGCAGATGGTGCAGTATGGCAAATATGTATATGTAAACTGTTGGTCGTACCAAAATCGCCTTCTGAAAATAGATACCGAGACCGATAAAGTTGTTGACGAACTTGTTGTAGGCATTCAACCCACTTCGCTTGTTATGGACTGCAACAACAAACTATGGACCGTAACCGATGGTGGCTACGAGGGATCACCCTATGGACACGAAGCCCCATCGCTCTATCGCATTGATGCCGAAACCTTCACCATCGAAAAGCAGTTTAGATTCAAATTTGGCGATTGGCCCTCGGAGGTGCAACTTAATGGTACGAAGGACAAACTCTATTGGCTCAACGATGATGTTTGGATGTTGGATTTAACCAAAGAGCATGCGCAGCCCGAAGTCTTTTTGCCCTACGACGGCACCTTATATTATGGTCTGACCATCTGCCCGCATACGGGCGATGTCTACATTGCCGATGCCATCGACTATGTGCAGCAGGGAATGGTCTATCGCTACTCCAAAGAGCGCAAACTCGTTGATAGTTTTTATGTGGGTATCATCCCGGGAGCATTTTGCTGGAAATAAAACGCGTTGCATGATGAAGAGACTGCTATTTATCCTATGCACGGCACTGATCCCTTGCGTTGCAGCGTCACAAGAAACGAACACGAGGGATTGGGCAAAAAGAGGGATTCACATCAAAGAGGTAACGGTCTATGGGCGGCGACCGATGAAAGAGATTGGCACCCAGCAGACCAAATTCGACTCCGTGGTGTTGAAAGAGAACATAGCCCTTTCGATGGCTGATGTGCTGACCTTCAACTCCTCGATTTTCGTCAAGAACTATGGCCGAGCTACCCTCTCCACGGTCGCTTTTCGAGGCACTTCGCCCTCGCATACACAGGTGTCGTGGAATGGAATGAAGATAAACAACCCGATGCTCGGAATGACCGACTTCTCGATGATTCCCGCCTACTTTATCGACGATGCATCGCTGCTGCACGGTACCTCGTCGGTCAACGAAACAGGCGGCGGTCTGGGTGGCGCGGTAAAGCTATCGACCAAGCCTGCCAATGCCGACGGCTTTGGGTTGCAGTATATTCAGGGCATCGGCTCGTTCAAGACCTTTGACGAATTCTTGCGTCTGACCTACGGCAATGAGCATTGGCAAAGCTCGACGCGCGTGGTGTTTTCTTCGTCGCCAAACGACTATAAATACCGCAACCACGACAAGAAGGAGAACATCTACGATGAAAACATGCAGATCATCGACCAATACTACCCCACAGAGCGCAACCGTAGCGGAGCCTACAAAGATCTGCACCTCTTGCAGGAGGTCTATTACAATACGGGGCGAGGGGATCGATTCGGTCTGAATGCGTGGTATGTCAATTCTAACCGCGAATTGGCGATGCTGACCGTTGATCACGGTAACGAGACCGATTTCGAGAACCGTCAGCGTGAGCAGACTTTTCGAGGTGTCCTTTCGTGGGACCACCTGCACTCAGATTGGAAGGTGGGTGCCAAAGCGGGTTATATCCGCACTTGGATGGCCTACGACTATAAACGCGATGTCGGCAATGGTATTATGGCCCACATGACACGCTCACGCAGCCGCATCAACACCTTCTATGGACAGGTGGAGGGCGAGTACCATATCGGCAACAAGTGGCTCTTCTCGGCCAACCTCTCCCTGCATCAACACCTTGTTGAGAGCGAGGATAAAAACATCATTCGTCAAGATGGCAACAAAGCGATTGTCGGCTACAAAAAAGGACGACCCGAACTTTCAGGCTCGCTTTCGGCCAAGTGGCGACCTCTCGACCGCCTGGGCCTCTCGGTGGTTGTTCGTGAAGAGATGTTCGGCAAGGAGTGGACACCGATTATCCCGGCCCTATTTGTCGATGGCGTGCTTTCGAGGCGAGGCAACCTGATGGCCAAGGCCTCCGTATCACGCAACTTCCGCTTTCCGACACTCAACGACCTATACTTCCTCCCGGGTGGAAATCCCGACCTCAGAAAGGAGAGCGGCTGGACCTACGATGCAGGTCTTTCGTTTGCCATTGGCAAGGAGGGTAGCTATTCACTGAGTGGCTCGGCCAACTGGTTTGAGTCCTTTATCAAGGACTGGATTATATGGTTGCCTACCACAAAAGGATTCTTCTCGCCCGAAAATATCAAGGATGTACATGCCTACGGTGTGGAGATGAAGGCCGATTTGGATGTCGCACTCACCGAAGCGTGGCAGCTGGGGCTTAGTGGCACCTTCTCGTGGACCCCCTCCATCAACCGAGGCGAACCCCGTACCCCTGCCGACCAATCGGTGGGCAAGCAGCTACCCTATGTCCCCGAATTCTCTTCGACCCTTAGTGGCAACCTCTCGTGGCGCCGATGGACCTTGCTTTATAAGTGGTGCTACTACTCAGAACGATTTACCATGTCGTCGAACGATCTTTCGCTGACGGGCAAACTGCCCCCTTACTTTATGTCAAACTTTTCGCTCGAAAAGGTCTTGACGTTCCCGTGGGCAGACATTTCCTTGAAAGGTGCGATTAACAACCTCTTCAACGAGGAGTACCTTTCAGTTCTCTCCCGCCCCATGCCGGGCATCCACTTCGAGATATTTATAGGTATCACTCCAAAGTGGGGCAAGCATAAGTAGTATCATTTCAGGGGCTATAATCGTGTTCCGTGGGGCATCATACGGCTCTCGCTAAGTAAACCTGTTCATCCCCATCCCTTCGCAGAGGACTTTTCGAGGATTGGACGGTATTTCGCCCGATTTTTTACGGTTTTTTATATATAATATATATCGGGGTCTCAAACCGAAGTTTGTATAATCGAAATTATTAATCCTTGTATTTGATTGTCTTTTAATGCGTTACAAACATTAATAATGTTATTATATTTCGGATATAAGTCCTTAAAAGAAACAAAAAATATAAGGAGTGCCAATCGCACTCCTTTATTTTTTATTCATTCTGAAGCAGTTAGGGCGTTTCGCCCCCAATCAAAAACCGTAAAAAATCGGGCGAAATACCGTCCAATCCTCGAAAAATCCTCTGAGAAGGGGATGGGGATTGGAGGGTGGCCCTTACTCGACAAAATCCAACTTAATCAGTTGCCAGATTTTACCTTGTAAACATATAGGGTCGGGATCATTGTCTGCTTGCGAAAAGTTTGTTAATCCTGCCGCGCACTCCTCTTGGCTCGCTCCATATGGATATCGTTCCGTATAGAATGAAAGCATTTGTTCTACACTATACTCGTTCATCAACATATGCAGGTCCCAAAAGTCCTTCTTGCGACCGCCTCTCGATATTACATCCATTTTCATCGCAACAATATCTTCCACGGCGGCCATACGGATTGCACCATACTGCTCTATCGGGCGGATATGAGGATCAGTATAAAATAGATCCACCTTCACATTATCTTCCCGCGAATTGCCAACTAGGTACGATGTCCCTAAACCTACTATATCACCACAATCGCCCTGATAGAATGCAAACTCTTTTCGTAGAACCTCTTGCAAACGATAAAAGTCAATGGCCCCGTATTCTGCATCGGTAAATAGGTCTATGTCGTCTGACATTCGGTGACCATATCGAAGAGATAAAGATGTGCCGCCTACGAGGCAGAACGGTGCAAATTCCTCTATCTCCATCAATCTCTCCAAAGTTGATCGCAGTCTGGGTTTTACGGTCTGATATTGTAAGTCCTTATGCTTCATAATCAAGGTGCTTTTTCAAATTCTCGCGAATCTTCTTTTCAAAAGGAGATCTCGGATCAATAGTGATTGTATTTAGGATTGTTTCTTTACCGTAAAATCGGATAATCTCCGTTAGGTGATTCGGTGCATAGGTGGAAGTATAACTGTCAACGACGATATAATACGTTTCATTGTACCAATATTTCAGTAGCTGCTCATTTGAAACAGGTGAAATTATGACTAAGAAAATAATGTGCGGCG
>CALAQA010000186.1:0-18219 GCA_937889065.1 uncultured Alistipes sp. | reverse complement strand
AGGGGGAGGATGCGGACAATCTCACGTCGCTCGGCATATTCCAACTCGCGCAACTCGTTGTTCAGTTCGACCACCTCGACCGGCTCGACATAGAAGGTGCGACCCGTAGCCGACTCGTCGTGGATGAAGCCCGCCAACTTGCGTTTGTTGGCCGCCGAGACGGGTATCACTGTCTTACCGTCACGCACCGAGAGTTGGGCATCGCTCTCGACAATACCCGCCCGCTTGGCTGCCTGCAAGACCTGTTGCAGTCGTTTGGCCGCCTGGCCCTCACGTTCACGGATGGCTCGGCGAATCGAGAAAAGCTCGTCGGAGGCCGAATCCCGCACCTCGTCACGCTCATCGACCACCCGCTCGATCTCGGCCACCAATTCGGGGAAGGACTCCACCCCTCGCGAAAGGCGATAGAGTGCGGGGTAGGCCGCTTGGCGATGCTCGACAAAGCGCACCACCGCCCCGACCGTACGCAACGCACGACCCAGCGTAGCCACCTCGGCTACATCCAAAAAGGTGCCCTCGATGCGCATCTTCTGCACCAGCGGCTCGATATCGGGATAGTCGCCACCCGGGAAGTCGTACTCCATCAACCGGAGGCTGCGCATCTCATCGGCCAACGTCAGGCGTTGCTCAATCTCACGGGGCGAGGTCGAGAAGCCCTGGTCGGCTATCAGACGGCGTGCCGAGGCCATCGTACAACGGGCGGCCACCTGCTCACGCAGGCGGTCGAAACCGATTTTTTGTTCAAAGGTGGCGGGGTAAATCATCGCTTCGGTTAGTTGGCTTTGGCAGCCGCCTTGGCAGCCTTCTTCTCGGCCTTTTCAGCCCGCTTGGCGGCACGTTTCTCGGCCTTCTCTTTCTGCTTCTCGGCATCCTTACCGAAGACCGAAAGGTGCACATAACGAGCCGGATTGGCCTTCAAATCGGCCAACAGCAACGAGAGGTTCTCGCTGGCTGCTGTCAGGTTGTCGTACATCTGCTTGTCGTTAAGAAGCTGACCCAGCGAGCCTTCGCCCTCGTTGAGCTTCTCGAGCAGTGCCGAGAGGTTACCCACGGTCGAAGTCAGTTCCTCGGCGAAGCGCTGCTCGTCGAGCTGTGCTACGAGGTGATTCACGCCACCCAGTAGGCTGTCCACCTTCGGGGCACTCTCGCCCAACATCGTCGAGAAGGCGGTAAGCCCCTCCAACATCTCGGCCAGCTGTGCCTTCTCCTCGCCCATCAGGTCGGCCATATCGCCCGAAAGGGTGTTCAGATGGGCCATCGTACCGTTCAGATGGGTGGCATTCTGCTCCAAGATGGTATTCAGGTTGTTGAGCGTGCGGGTCAGGCCATCCGAAATTTCGGCAAAACGGCTCTTGAAGAAGTCTAACTCCGAGCCGGCCATCGACATCAGGTCGGGGGTGTGGCTCGAGGGGATGGTATCGCCTCGCTCGAGGTACTCGGGGCTGTCGCCCAGCACAATCTCGATGGCCTTGCCACCCATCAGTCCATCGCTGAAGATGCGGGCCTCCGAATTTCGGGGGATGCGATACTCACGCTTGATGGTCAGGTGCAGCAACACCTCGTTACGGAGGTTGGGGCTCAACTCGATGGCCGTCACCGTACCCACCTTCACGCCCTTCATCATCACGGCCGACGCCTCGGCCACGCCGCTCACCTGATCGTAGGCGGCCACATACTCCACGTTGCGGGAAAAGACATCCAACCCACTCAAAAAGCGGATGCCGCCCCACGCCAACAGAATCATCGCAACACCGAAGATTCCGATTTTTGCTTCACGTTTCATCTTTTATTCCTTGACTGAAATTTCTTCTTTTTCTATTTGTTTCCCGTCACCGTGCGGCCCTCCGAAACGGCCACCACAAAGGCATTGGGGAAGGTTTTGCGCACGGCCGAGGCGGCTCGTGAGGCCTCGGCACGGGTGGCGTATTGACCCACACCGTACTTATAACGGTAAGTTCCCTCGCCTTGGTATTCGTGCACTCGACCTCGGTAACTCTTAAACTCCTGTGCCGAGCGCGAAAGGCTCTTCTTGGAGGCCATCACCTGCACCGTGTAGTAGCTCTTCGGGGCGGCGGACTGCGAAGCGGGCTTCTTGGTCTCGGCCTTCGGAGCGGCAGGTCTCTTCTCCTCTACCTTCGGCGCAGCGGGCTGCGGGGCGGGAGCAGGGGTCTGGTCGGCCTTCTTGGGGGTGTAGAGGCGGGGATCGTAGAGTTGGGGATCCTCCTGCTTGGGGGTCTTGGGCTTCACTTCGGGTTTCGGCTCGGGCTTTACCTCCGTCTTCGGCTCGGGTTTCGGCTCGCTCGGAGCGGCACTCTCCTGGGCCGAACGCAGACGCAACAGGTGCAGCGAATAGTCGCCAACGGCCTGATAGAGTTCATTCACAATGCGGTCCAACCCCTTGTCCGACTTCAGGTAGGCCAAATCCTCCTTGTTCGACATAAAGCCGATCTCGGTCAGCACACCCGGCATATTGGTGGCATAGAGCACACGCAACGGCTGCTTCTTCACACCACGTGAGGGGCGACCTGCCGCCACATAACGTTTCTGGATGCAACGGGCTAGCGTCTCGCTATACTCGCCATAGGTGAATTGCAGGTTCTGGATGTAGGCACGCACGATGGCCGCCTCACGCTCGTTCGACATATCCAACAGGTCGTCACGATTCGACGAGAAGAGGGCCTCTTCGTTGTATTGCTGCTCCTTGGGCGTCTCACCCATAATGAGGGTCTCGACCCCTCGGGCCTTAGTCGAGCGGGCCGCATTGACGTGGACCGAGAGGAACAGATCGCCTTCGGCGGCGTTGGCAATATCGGCACGGCGCTGCAAATCCTCGATTTTGGTCGGGGCGAGGGCCTTGTCCGAGGTGCGGGTATAGACCACCTTCACACCGGGCATCCCCTGCTCGATCTTCTTGCCGAGGCGTTGCACCACTTTGAGTGTAATATCCTTCTCCTTCAGGTTGCCATAGACCGCTCCGGGGTCGTTGCCGCCGTGGCCGGCATCGAGGACAATGACACGAATACCGTGGGCAATTTTTTCCTGGGCTGCAACGTTTATAACGAGTGCAAAGAGGAGGATTATCGACAAAAGAATCTTTCGCGCGCGCATTTTTAGAGGTCGGATTTTGGTGCTATCTGCAAATTTTAACTATCTTTGTCCGGCCGAAACCCCGCCAAAAAAGGGCGCAACGTGCTCCCCGGAGGTGGTTTGCCGACTTTGTCGGCAAAAGTACGGAAAATTTTCGGTTTTTAAGCGTATTTTGGAGAAAAGAACCATAAAATATCTCGTTTCGATGGCTGTAGTGATGCTGGCAGCCCATCTGGTCTTTGCCTTCCCGAGGGCAAAGAGCCTCGATGTGCTTCGCATCGAAGACTCGTTGGCTGCCGTGCGGAGCGAACAAATCCTGTCGGACACCCTCTCGGATAGGGAGCGTCGCCGTCTGCGTCGTGAGGCACGTCGCAACCGCACGCAAGCCCCCCAGGCCGACACCGTGCAGCCCGATACGATGGTCATCGCCATCGACACGTTGGCCGCCGAGCAGCAAGACTCGGCCCGCCAACCCCGCCCCGCAGGCAAATTCCTCGACGACCCCATCACGGGTAAGAACAGCGACTCGCTGGTCTATGACGTAAAGAATAAGTTGGTCTATATCTACAACCAGGGCGATGTAACCTATCAGGAGTCGAACCTCAAGGCCGACTTTATGCGCATCGACATGGAGTCGAAGTTGGTCTATGCCTATGGCAAACCCGACTCGGTGGATGGCAAATGGACCACCACCAAGCCCGAGTACAGCGAGGGCAGTGCCACCTATGCGATGGACACCATCACCTACAACCTCGACACGGGCAAGGCCAAGATCAAGGGCGTAGCCACCCAGCAGGGCGACGGCTGGTTGGTGGGCGGCTCGGTAAAGAAGATGGCCGACAATGTCATCAACATCGAGAATGGTAAATACACCACCTGCGAGCAGACCGACCACCCCCACTTCTACCTGGCGATGACCAAAGCGAAGGTGATCCCCGGCAAGAAGGTCATCACGGGCCCCGCCTACCTGGTATTGGAGGATGTGCCCATCTACTTCCTGGGTATTCCCGAGGGATTCTTCCCCATCAGTTCGGGCCCGAAGTCGGGTCTGCTGATGCCCACCTTTGGTGAGGAGTACTCAAAGGGCTTCTTCCTGCGTGATTTGGGTTACTACTTTACCCTGAGTGACCACGCCGATCTGGCCGTTCGAGGCGGTTTCTATACGCTCGGCTCGTGGGAGGCCTCGGCCGCCTCACGCTACATCAAGCGTTATAAGTACAGCGGCAGCTTCAATATGCAGTATTCGTCGATCAAGAGCGGCGAGAAGGGCGAGCCCGACTATGTCAAGCAGAAGAACTTCCGCATCCAATGGTCGCACCAGCAGGACCCCAAGGCCAACCCGGGTACCACCTTCTCGGCCTCGGTGAACTTCGCCACGAGTGGTTACAACCGCTACTCGGCCACCAACCTGAACGACATTCTCTCGACACAGACCAACTCGTCGATTGCCTTCTCGAAGAATTGGGCCGGAACGCCCTTCTCCTTCTCGGCAAATATGGCCGTGTCGCAGAACTCGCAAAATCAGACCATCTCCGTTACGCTGCCGACGATGGTCTTCAACGTATCGCGCGTCTATCCCTTCAAACGCAAGGAGAAGGTGGGCAAAGACCGCTGGTACGAGAAGATTTCGATGCAATATACGGCCAAGATGACCAACTCGGTATCGACCACCGAGGATGAGATTTTCTCGAAAAAGACGCTCGAGAATATGAAGAACGGCATCGAGCACTCGCTGCCCGTGTCGGCTTCGTTCAACATCCTGAATTACATCAACTTCACCCCCTCGTTCAACTACAACGAGAAGTGGTACTTCAAGCGTCAGGAGTATGAGTGGAACCCCGTAACGAACCAGACCGATACGCTTCCGACCGACTACGGATTCTTCCGTCTGTACAACTACTCGCTCAACGCCTCGGCCTCGACGACCATCTACGGTATGTTCGACTTCACCAAGAAGAAGAAAGACCGTAAAATTCAGGCCATCCGCCACACCATCACCCCCTCGGTCGGCTTCTCGTATGCGCCCGACTTCTCGGATCCGAAGTATGGCTACTTCCGCACCCGCCAGACCGACTCGACGGGCCGTGTGACGACCTACTCGCCCTACGCCGTGAATGCCTACGGTGTCCCCTCGGCCGGCCGTCAGATGTCGATGAATATGTCGTTGTCGCAAAACTTGGAGATGAAGGTACTCTCGAAGCGTGACACGTCGGGTGTAAAGAAGATTAAACTCATCGATGAGTTCCGCCTGAGTGCCTCGTACAACTTCCTGGCCGACTCGATGAAGCTCTCGACCATCCCCGTATCGTTCCGTACGACCCTGTTCAAGAACTTCGGTATCAACTTCTCGACTACGCTCGACCCCTACCGAGTCACTCCGCAGGGCCGTCGTATCGACAAACTCTTCTTCCCGGGCCGACTCACCTCGCTCGGCTGGTCGTTCGGTTACACCTTCAAATCCAGAGAGGATCGCTCGCAGACGGCCATCAACGACATTACGAGTATTCCGCCCGAATACCAAAACCCCTTCTACGACCCCTATGGGCATATGGACCCCGTCTTGAGGCGACAATATATGACCCAGACCTACTACGACTTCTCGTTGCCGTGGAACTTTGGTTTCAACTATGCGGTCAACTACTCCATCTCGTATGTCAATAACGGCACGACGGGCTACCGCAAGAATATCACCCAGACCGTAGGTTTCAACGGCTCGGTCAATCTGACCCCCAAGATGGGTGTTACGTTCCAGGGCGGTTTCGATATTAAGGAGCGTAAGCTGACCACCTCGGCCATCTCCATTACGCGCGACCTGCACTGCTGGCAGATGTCCTTCTCGTGGATTCCCTTCGGCTTCCACCGCAGCTGGAGCTTCAACATTGGTGTGAAGGCCGCCTCGCTGCAAGACCTCAAGTACGACAAGTCGCAATCGATGTACGACAATATGTACTAACGTATAGGACACCTACCTACAAAAGCAGGGAACCCCAAAAGGGCTCCCTGTTTTGTTTCAAGAAATTCAGACGGTTTCTTTTACTCCTCGATGGCCTTGTAGAACGAACGACGCGTACCATTCATAATACGCAGCGTGCGGGGGATGATGTCGCCCAACTCGGGGGTCTCGTCGATGAGCTGCTCGACAAAGACGGTTACGCTGTCACCCCAGATGCAGGTCTTCGAGACCTTCATATCCATATTGACCGTGTTGATGGCCTCCAAAACAGCCACACGATTCTCGGCCGTTACGTCAAAGATGTTGGGCAGAGCGATACGCAGGAACTGACTATCGTCCTCGTCGATAAGCACAGCATAGCTCAGGCCATCAGCCTTGAATGCGATACCAAACGGCGTCTCCTGGGGCTGAAAACCCTCCTGACGCAAGAAATTCATCACCAAATTTTTCATAGCGTTATTGTTTTAAGGTTAAGATTGTTGCGTTTTGTAACCAATGGGGCGACGGGTGGGCGTAGCGGGTGTGCCCCCCTCGTTCTCGTACTGCTGACGCAGGCGCTCATACTCGGCAATGGTCTCAACCGAGAGTGAACGACGGGCACAACTGAGGGTCTGCTCCATCAACTCCTCGCCGATGAGTTGGTCGGCAAAGGCGGCCGTTGTGGCGGCATCATTGACCAACTTGGCAATATCGCTGGCGGTCATATTGTTCGACAACTCGGCCAACTTATCCAGGTCCAAATCCTCGGCACAGGGGCGACCCTTGAGGTTGATAGCCAACATCCCCTTACGGGCCTCCTTGTCGGGCATCGGCACGAAGACGTGCTTATCCATACGGCCTGTACGCAGTACGGCGGGGTCAATCATATCGGGGCGGTTGGTCGTACCGATGACAAAGACACCATCCTTGCCGCAGTTGTTGAGCTGGGCCAACAACTCGTTCACCTCGCCTGCCTGGTGGTTCGAGCCGGGACCTGCCTGGCGGTTGGGAGCGATGGCATCGAACTCATCGAAGCAGATGACCATCGGAGCGTGTTTGCGGGCATCGTTGAAGAGCGAGCTGATCATCTGCTGCGAGCCGTGCACATAGGTCGAGGCCAAATCCGAGGCCTTGACGAGCGTAAACTTAAAGCCCGTCTCCTCGGCAAACTTCTCGGCCAGGAAGGTCTTACCGCAACCCGGAGGGCCATAGAGCAGCATACCGTTGGGGATGGTCAGGCGATACTTCTCGGCACGCTCTTTATCCTTCAGAATTCCAATCACGTGGCGGTGCAGGTAGGCCTTCAACTCCTCCATACCGGCCACATCCTCGAAGCCGTTACCGCCCTGACGCATCGTGGCGGTGTGGAGTTGGCGACCATCCTCGGTCTGGGTGCGACGCTCCTCGTCCGAGTCGCCCGACGTCTTATCTTGGGTGGGGAAGCCCGAACGGGTGAGTTTCGGAATGGATCCACGACGCACAGGCATATTGCCTGCCAGGGCATCACGGAACTCCTTGAGACTCGAGAAACGTTGCGAACGACTGCTCAAAGCGACAGCGATGGCCTCACGTACCGCCTCGGGCACCTCCTCCTTGGCCTGGGCGGCCGGGAAGGCAATCGGCTCCTTGCGGGCCTTGCGCAAGGCATCACGCACCTCGGCAAGCGACAAACCTGCCGTCTCGATCGGCCAGGGCATCCACCCATAAATCATTCGGTAGAGCAACACGCCCACCGAGAAGAGGTCGGTCGTCGGATTGTAGATCCCCACAAAGGTCTCCGTAGCGCAATACATCGGCTCCAAATCCGAGGTCTGGAAGGGGGTCGAGCCACTGCAATGGCGGGAGGTGTGACCCATATCGATGATGCGGGGGTGCAGATCGCCCTCGCTATCCTTGTCGAACATCACGTTGCGGGCCGTCAGGTCGTTGTGCACATAGCCTTGGTCGTGCATGTATTGCAGACCCTCAATCACATAGTCGATAATCTGCAACGCCTCGCGTACCGAGAACTTACCCTCACGTTGCAGACGCTCCTCGACCAACTCGCCTTGCAGGAAGTCGGTCACAAGGTAGTCGCAACGCTTGCCATCGACATCGTGGCGACCCGAAGCGTGGAGCTTCGTGAAGGCCGAGTGGCTCAACTTGTGGCGCACCTGCAACTCGAGCGGCTCGCCCTCATCGGTGAGCAGCGAGGCGGGGTGCTCCGAGCTGCGAAGCAGTTTCAGAAAGAAGGATTTTTGTTCACGGTCGGTGATGCGGTAGGTTTCGGCCAGCGCACCCTGCTTAATGAGGTACTGGACGGTATATTGACCCAGTTGGTCATTCGGTTTCAACAGGCTCATAATCGGGCAAAATTTTGATAGAATAATACAAATATACGATATAGATAGAGAAAAAGCAAAATTTCTAACACAATTCTGCCTCTTCCATGCCGTATTCGGCCACCGTGCAACCCGTGCCGTAAGGGTTAGAAGGGGTAGCCCACACCGAAGTTGAGGGCGGTGTTTTTCCACGAGAAGTCGTGAATCCACCGTTCGCCTGCGGGGCGGTTGGGGTTGTGGAGTTGAACACCCCAATCGAGGCGCAGCACGGCAAATTTGATGTCGAGGCGCAGACCCAGACCCGTATTGAAGCCCAACTGTTTGTAGAAGTTGTCGAAGTGGAAGACGGCCTCCTCGGCATACTCGTCGGGGTTGGATTTGGTGTACCAGATGTTGCCCAGATCAAGGAACGTGGCACCGTGGAAGATGCCCCAAATGGGGAAGCGGAACTCCAGGTTGGCCTCCAATTTCATATCGCCCAGCTGGGTCGGGAACTCGGCATTGGGATCGGGTACCGAGCCGGGGCCGAGCGTTCGGGGTGCCCACCCTCGCATACTATTCGAGCCACCCGCATAGAACAAGCGGTCGAACGGAACGGCATCCGAGTTGCCGTAGGCGTGGGCCAAACCGCCGTAGATGCGACCTGCAATGGCGGTCTTCTCGCCCAAGACGATTTTGCGGCTCAGGCTCAAGTCGGCACGCACATACTGCGAGTAGCGGATACCGAAGATGGTGTAGTAATCCTTGTCGGCCCGCTTGTGCGAGAAGAGGTGCTCCAGCCCATCGATCAGGTTGCCCGCCGACTCAAAGTTGAAGCGAATAAGGGTGGCATTTCCCCCCATATTGCGACGTTGGCTGTTGAAGGTGTAGCCGAAGTTCAGGCCCGCAATCAGCTGCGTCTTATAGCTGTTAATCAGATACATATTTTGCGTCTGACTGAGGAACGTAGAGTCCAGACGTGCCACATTGACCACATTGATGTCGATGGGGCGCAGCGTGAAGGAGGAGTAGTTGCGGTTGCTCCACTGGTAGGCCAAAGCGGCCGAGGTCAGTGTACGACGATAGTAGGGGCGATTCTGGAAATTGACCGAGGCTTCGATTTTGGTCTTGGGTTGCACCAGACGGCGATAGTAACCATCGCCGGGCAACAAGAAGCGGGGGAAAGTCAAGCCGGCCGTCACACCCACCTCCGAGGCACGACGCATCTTGGCATCCTTGGCCTTCATAAACTCATAACCACCCGTGAAGGAGATGTCGAGCGCCTCGGCACCTCGGAAGATGTTACGGTTTTGGTAGCCCACCGTCGCCTTCAATCCGTAGAAACTCGAGGTGGTCGAGCCCTCCAACTCAAGCTTGACACTCTGTTTGAGGGTAGGCGTGCAGAGAATATCGCAACCGAGGCGGCCCTCCTCCGAGTGGCGCACCTCGGTGGTCATCCCCTTCTCGTCGTAGAAGCGGATGGTATCGGCCACCATCACCCGCTCAGGCTCCTCGCTGAAGGATATTTTGGCACTGCGGAAGTAACCCAACGCCATCAAATCGGAGTAGGTGCGATTGACCTCCTCGGGGCTGTAGAGCGAGTCGCTCGTAAGCGACACGGCCTGACGCAACACCGAGGGGCGCAGGTTGAGTCGCTTATCGTAGAGAATCTTCAAGCCTCGGTAGTCCATCGTATCGAGCACGGGGTCGCTGTCGAGCTGATTCATCGGGTCGAAATCGGGGCGCACACGCACCTCCGAGAGGCGGTAGAGGTGATTCGGCTCTCGCTCGGCCTCGCCTCGGGCGGTGTAGCCCGTCAGACGCTCCTTCACGACCATCCGTACATCGACCGTGCGATTCTCGGCCAGGGTGTCGGCCACATACTCGATGTTGCCGACCGTAAAGTTGTAGTAACCCAGATTTTTCAGGTACGAGGTCACACGCTCACGCTCGGCATCCAGCTGTGTGATGTCGAAAATTTGCCCCGGATGCAGCAACGTATTGACCGTGTCGGCCAGGATGAGCGGCTCCAAGGCTCGGTCACGAAATTCGTAGTCGATACGGTCGATGTGGTACGGCTCCCGCTGACGCACCCGATAGGTCAGCTTGGCACGCTTGCGACGAGAGGTGGTATCGACCTCGAACGAGGCGGAGGAGCGGAAAAAGCCCTTCGAATCCATAAAGATCTTCAGGTTGGCGACACTGCGGCGGGTGTAGTTCATATCGAGCAACACCGGCTCCTCGCCCACCTTGCGTTTCCAATTGTTCCAGCCGTTGTGTTTGGTCGAGTCGGCCTGCTCGTAGAGCCACACATAGAAATTGACTCCCAGCAGACGACGGTTGGGGGTCTGGCGGATGAATTTTTCGAGCTCCTCCTTCGGGATGCGCTCTCGTCGGGGGGCCTCCTTGTCGCTCTCGACCCGCACACTGCTCAAGAGGTACTCACCCTTGGGAATGTTGCGTGTGACACTGCACGACGACCCCAAAAGGATCACCGCACAAAGCACCATCACATAACGCAACACTTTCATTGTCAGCCCACTTTCAGACTATTGATTCATAAACCCACGCTCACGCAGCAGCGTCAAAAGGGCCCGTGAGATGGCCAGGTTGTCCTCCTTCACGTAGCGACGCTCGGTGAAGATGCGGGCCAGGTTAGGCAGGTCGTTCTCGGCCAGCAGCTGCTTCGTCAGCTCCGACTCCTCACGCTCGGCCCACAGTTCGTCGATCTCGGCCGAGGTGTAGTCCTTGTACTTCTCGAAATGCACCACCGCATCCATCGGCAGACGGTCGGTCAGTTCGGGGTGCTCGTTGGGATAGCCCACGACGAGCGTCGTGATGGGAATCACCCCCTTGGGCAGCTCCAGCGTCTTCACGATCTCGCCCGCCGTGTAGAGCGTCGTACCCAGGTAGCAGATGCCGAGGCCGTTATCCTCGGCGGCAATGGCCAGATTCTGGGCTGCCAGCAGGGCATCGATGGCGGCGGTCAGGAACCAGGCGAAGTTGTCGTAGGCCGGCTCTGCCTCACGCTGCTCGCACCACATCGAGAAACGGTGAATATCGGCACACACCGTCACCACGCAGGGGGCCTCGACGACCATCTGCTGTCCGAAGTGCAACGGCAGCAGCTTTTGGCGCATCGCCTCGTCACGGGTGACGATAAGCGAGTAGAGCTGCATATTGCCGCAGGTCGAGGCACGCAGCGCCGCCTCCAACATCTCGGCCAGCACATCATCGGGAATCGCCGTGGGTTTGAAGCGGCGAATCGAACGGTGTTTCAAAATCGTGTTAATCATATCGTTATGCTTCGTTTAATGAACGTAAAAATTGGGCATAAGCCTCCACCTCGTCGGTGCGGATGAGCTCTTCGTCGGCCAGCGACACCTCGCCCGTTTCAAAATCAATGCCGACCTCGCCCTCGGACTCAAAGGTGGCATTGCCCGAGAGGGTCGTCACGATGCCCTCGGTCGTGGTGCAGCAGCAACGCACCATTCCACCTCGGTTGCGCACCTCAATCGCTTCACCTGCCGTGCAACGCCCCGTCAATACCGAGGCGGTCGAAGAGGCGGTCATCGCCGTGCCACACGAAGGGGTCAGCCCCACCCCACGCTCGTAGGTGGCCACAAAGATGCGATTCGGCCCCTCGCAGCGCACCAGGCTGACATTTACACCTCGGGGCAGCAACTCCTTGAGCTCCTTCACCCGTTCACCCAACCGAGACAAATGGTCCAAATCGACCGCCTCGACAAAGGCGACCAAGTGGGGATTGCCCAGATTGAGGTAGGTGAAGCGCAACGCCTCGTCCAACTCGGGAATAGGCTGCTCAATAAAGCCCCCTTCAGTGGTCAAACTCGGCACAAAATCATCGGTCGCAAGGCGAATATCGATAGCCACCTTACGGGTGGGAATGTCGCCCCACACGGGCTGCTCGATAGAGATTGGATGACGCTTGCCACCCGACCACAAGGGGTAAACGGTCTGCCCCTCGGGGAGGTAAATTTCGGCTAACCGAGCCACACAACGGATGCCGTTGCCACACATTTCGGCCTCCGAGCCGTCGGTGTTGAACATCCGCATTCCATACTCCCCGCCCCGACGCACGAGCAACAACAGCCCGTCGTTGGGAGCTGCCTGACGACACAATTCGGCCACCATCGGGGCGGTAAGCCGCTCCAATTGAGGCGATTTCACTGCATCGAACAGCAAGAATCGGTTACCCGATCCGTGGCAGAGGATATAGTCGAAGTGTTGCATCATTTTCGTTTCGGTATAGGCACAATAGCCATTTTAACTTTCAAAAATACAACTTTCAACTAAAAAAAGCAAATTCAACCCCTTTTTTTGGAAAGCGAAAAGAAATTCAAAATGTAGAATTTAGAATTCAAAATTATTTTTTGGGCTGACGCGACCTGAATAAAGTTGAGAGTTGAAAGTTGAAAGTTGGGCTGCTCCGTTAAACTCTTTAAGTTCTTTAATCTCTTTATCCTCCCCCCTCCTTGCAACACGGGTTACAAAAATGTAACCCAACCTATAAAGACCTATGGGACCTATAAGACCTATGGGGCGTTATAAGAGGCTGACCTCATCCCATAGCGACCCATAACGACCTAAAAAGACCCATAGCGACCTTATCAACCCTCCTCCCCCTCAATTTTGAATTTTGCATTCTACATTTTGAATTTGTTTTGTACCTTTGCCTCAACAAACCTTGAAATCTATGGTAGAGAAGTTTATGATGGCCGGTGAGACGGCCCTGCATATCTGCGATTCGGAGAAGGGCGAGAAGTGTGTGGTGCTGCTGCACGGCTATCTGGAGTCGCTGATGGTGTGGGAGGATTTCATTCCCCACCTCTACAAGCAGCTGCGTGTGGTGACCCTCGACCTGCCCGGACACGGCATCTCGGTGGTCAATGGCGAGTGCCACACGATGGAGTATCTGGCCGATGTGGTGGCCGACCTGATGGCCTCGCTCGGTGTGGAGCGTTACACGGTGGTGGGCCACTCGATGGGCGGCTATGTGGCGTTGGCCGTAGCCGAAAAGTACGCCGACCGATTGGATGGTGTGGTGTTGCTCAGCTCAACGCCCAACCCCGACACGGACGAGAAGCGGGAGAATCGCCGTCGTGAGATTGAGTTGGTCAAGAGCGGCAAGAAGGATCTACTGGCCCGTGTGGCCCCCGAGGCGGGGTTTGCCGTGGTGAATCGCCCCCGAATGAAGGATTACATCGCCGACCTCACCGAGCAGGTACACCTGACCGAGGAGGAGGGCATCGTGGCGTTGTTGAACGGTATGATCGAGCGCAAAGACCAAAACGAGATGCTTCAGAAGTCGGCTGTTCGTCAGCTCTTTATCCTCGGCAAGCAGGATGGTTACATCCCGATGGAGGTGGCGGAGGCGATGGTTAGCCGCCATCCGCAGGCCGAGGTGGCCTGGCTGGAGGAGTCGGGACACATGGGTTTTTTGGAGCAGCCCGAGGCTTGCGCCGAGGCGTTGCTGAAATTTATGGGAATCAACCCCGAAACGCTTGACCAACCCGAATAAATTTACTATATTTGCCCTTGAAATTGTAACAAACCAACTAAACGAAACAGCGTATGGAATTTACCGGTACCGTATATAAAATTATGCCCGCTACGGAGGGCACCTCGGCTCGTGGTCCCTGGAAGCGTCAGGATGTGGTCTTCGACTACTCGGACGGCGGCCAGTTTACCCGCAAAATCTGCGTCACCTTCTTCAACCGCCCCGACGATGTAGCTAAGCTGCGCGAGGGGGCCGAGTATGAGGTTTCGGTCAATATCGAGTCGCGTGAGTATCAGGGTCGTTGGTACACCGACATCCGTGCTTGGCGTCTGCAGCCCAAGCAGGCCGAGCAGGCTGCCCCCGCACCCGCTCCCGCCGATATGCCCCCCTTCCCCACCAGTGAGCCTTCGTACAGCAGCGCTCCGGTGCAGGAGGTGGACGATCTGCCCTTCTAACGGCAACCGACCAAGAGGAAAAACACGTATATGCTTTGGCGTATGCGTGTTTTTTTTGTATATTTGTGAAGACCAATACCCTCCCAATGAAACGACTACTGCTGCTCATTGCCCTTTTATCGCCCCTCTGCCTCTTGGCCGAGGAGCGCACCATACACTCCCCCTCGCGTACCCTTACGCTCACCGTGACCCTCGACGAGGGCGTGCTGCGTTACCATATCGAGGCCGAGGGGGTGCGGCTCTTGGAGCCTTCGCCCGTAGGTTTAAGGACCAACCACAGCAACTTCTACGACTCGCTCTCGCTCATCGGCTGGCACGAAAGCCACATCGACACCCATTACACAATGAGCCGCACGAAGGCTGCCGAAAGCCACTACCGAGCCAACGTGTTAGTGGCGGAAGTGGCGAATGCCGCAGGGCGCAAAATAGCCGTTGAGTGGCGGGTGGACGACCTCAATGTCGCTTTCCGCTACCTGCTTCCGAAGGATGGCGCCGAGGCCTCGGCTCGCATTATGGAGGAGCGGAGCGGCTTCCGTCTTCCGACACAAACCACCACCTTCCTCACACCGCAAAGCGAGGCGATGGTGGGTTGGAAACGCTCCAAGCCAAGCTACGAAGAGGAGTACGAGGCCGATGCACCCCTGAACCAACCCTCGCAATTCGGACGAGGCTACACCTTCCCTGCCCTCTTTCGGGTAGGCGACCGAGGGTGGGTGCTCCTGAGCGAAACGGATGTCGATAGCCGCTACTGCGCTTCGCGACTCTCGGAGTGCCACGACGGCCTTTACACCATCTGCTTTCCGATGGCGGAGGAGAACGACGGCAACGGCACCTCGGAGCCTGCGCTGGCCCTGCCCGGCACCACCCCTTGGCGCACCATCACCGCAGGGCGCACACTCCACCCCATCGTCGAAACCACCATTGCGTGGGATTTGGTCGAGGAGCATTATACCCCCTCGAAGGAGTTTCGATTGGGGCGCAGCACCTGGAGCTGGATCATCTGGCAAGATCCGAGTATGAATTTCGATGACCAATGTCGCTACATCGACCTGGCACAGGCAATGGGCTACGAATACATCCTCATCGATGCGGGCTGGGACCAACAAATCGGCTACGAGCGGATGCCCGAACTCTTTGCCTATGCCCGTGAGCGGGGTGTGGAGCCGTGGTTATGGTACTCGTCGAGCGGCTACTGGAACGACATCACCCAGAGTCCCGTCAATCGGATGGACAACCCCATTCGCCGCAAGGAGGAGATGCGTTGGCTTCGTGAGCAGGGGGTGCGTGGCATCAAGGTCGATTTCTGGGGCGGCGACAAGCAGGAGACGATACGCCTCTACGAAGCGGTATTGAGCGATGCCAACGACTACGGGTTGATGGTCATCTTCCACGGTTGCACGCTGCCTCGCGGCTGGGAGCGAATGTATCCCAACTTTGTGGGCAGCGAGGCGGTGCTGGCCTCCGAGAATCTGGTATTCAACCAGATCCACTGCGACCGTGAGGCCTTCAAGGCGACCCTGCACCCCTTCATTCGCAACACCGTGGCCTCGATGGAGTTTGGCGGTGTGGTGCTCAACCACCGCCTCGACCGCTCGAACCAACGGGGCACCATCCGCCGCACGGGCGACACCTTCCAGTTGGCTACGGCCATCCTCTTTCAGAACCCCATCCAAAATTTTGCCCTCACCCCCAACAACCTGGAGGATGCACCCGCCCATTGCATCGACTTTATGCGGCGTGTCCCCACCACTTGGGAGGAGGTGCGCCTCATCGACGGCTACCCGGGCCGCTATGTAGTCTTGGCTCGTCGCCACGCCTCCGGGTGGTGGATTGGAGGGGTGAATGCTACCCCCGAGCCGCTGGAGCTGACGGTAGAGCTGCCTGCTGAGATGCGCTACGCCGACCTCTACTTCGACGATGTGAAGATGCAGCCCCGACTCCGCCGAGTGAAGATAAACCCCACCCAAACCACGCTGACCATCCAACCCAATGGCGGAGTGGTCCTTGTCGAGCGAAACAACTAAAAAACAGATAACCGATGAAACGTTTTTTCACCCTGGCAGCCATTGTAGCCGCCACAACCCTCGTGGCCGCCGAGCCGCAACGACTGGTGGTCGATGCCTCGGCCAAAGGGCATCCGATTGCCGAAACAATGTACGGCCTCTTCTTCGAGGACATCAACTATGCCGCCGATGGTGGTCTCTATGCCGAGCTAATCAAAAACCGCTCGTTCGAGTTCGACCAACCCCTGATGGGTTGGCGCACCTTTGGCAATGTGTCGCTCCGTGAGGATGGTCCCTTCGAGCGTAACCCCCACTACCTGCGTCTTCGTTACTCGGGTCACCGAGACATCCACACGGGCGTGGAGAACGAGGGCTACTTCGGCATCGCCCTAAAGGGCGGCGAGGAGTATCGTTTCTCGCTGTGGGCCCGCACGTTAGGCAATGGCGAGCAGGTGGTTTCGTTCAACATCGTAAGCGACGACTATTCGCTCGAAAACACCGTCATCCACACCACCCCCATCCGCATCACCTCGGAAGAGTGGCAACGCTACGAGGTGATCGTAAAGGCCCCCTCGACCGTGAAAGATGGGCGCATCCGCCTCATTTTGGAGCAACCCGTGCCCCGCAAACGATTGACCAACATCGGGGTCGATGTCGAGCACCTCTCGCTCTTCCCCGTCGATACCTACAAGGGGTGGAAAAATGGTCTGCGCAAGGATTTGGCAGAAATGCTGGAGAATTTGCATCCTAAGTTTATGCGTTTTCCCGGCGGCTGCCTGGTCCATGACGGCGCTTTGGACGAAAATGCCAGAGATGCCCAGTATCGTTGGAAGAATTCCATTGGCAGATTGGAGGACAGACCTGCCAGAAGAAATAATTGGAGATACAACCAGACCTTGGGTTTGGGTTATTATGAGTATTTTCAGTTTTGTGAAGATATCGGTGCCGAGCCCCTTCCGGTTATTCCGGCAGGATATGATCCTCACCATAAGAGGTGTGCACCACTGAATCAAATGCAGCAATTTATTGATGAAGCATTGGACTTGATTGAATTTGCAAACGGTGATACGGATACGAAGTGGGGCGCAGTGCGTGCCCAAATGGGACATCCGGCCCCCTTTTATCTAAAGTATTTAGGTATTGGAAACGAGGAGTGTGGTGCGGAGTTTTTTGAACGGTCGGATATAGTGCAGGCTTATGTCCGTGAAAAATATCCGGAGATAAAGATTATTAATACCGCAGGTCCTTTCTGCTCAGGTGGCGAGTATGAGAGAGGCTGGGAGAATGCCCGTAAGGTGAAGTCTGACTTGGTGGATGAGCATTATTACAATCCTCCGGGATGGTTTATCAACAATCAGGATTTTTATGATAAGTATCCTCGTGGAGGCACTAAGGTCTATCTTGGAGAATATGCCTCGCACCTTCCAAACCGCAGCAATTGTCTGGAGTCTGCATTGACTGAAGCCGCATACCTTTGCCATGTCGAGCGCAATGCCGATGTCGTGGAGATGACTTCCTATGCACCACTCCTTGCCAAGAAAGGCCACACCCAGTGGAATCCTGACCTTATCTATTTTACCAATACCACAGTTGAGCCGACCACCGGCTACTATGTCCAGGCGCTCTTCGGCCAGAATGCCGGAGATGTCTATCTCCCGTCGGCGTTTGACCTGGATCCTCGTGATGCGTCGATTGCCCGCAGGCTTGCAAGCTCGGTAGTGCTCGACAGCAGCAGCGGCGACTTGATTGTGAAGCTGGTGAATATGCTTCCGGTAGACAACACGGTAGAGGTGGCGCTCCCAAGCGAATATTCGCGCGGACGCGTGACCAGGAGCCTTCTTACAGGAGAGTTGAGCGACACTGCTGCGCAGCCGGTAGTCAGCAAGGCTAATGTGGTTTCCGGAGCTTGCACAGTCACTCT
>CALAQA010000185.1:0-2756 GCA_937889065.1 uncultured Alistipes sp. | reverse complement strand
CCCCCTCCTGCAGACCGATGAGGGCCTGCACCAACTTAAAGGTCGAGCCGGGCGGATAACGCCCCTGCACTGAGCGGTTGAAGAGCGGGTTGCGGGGGTCGTGAATCAACTCGGCATAGCTGTTGTTGCGGTCGCGACCCACCATCGTCTCGGGGTCGAACGTGGGTGAGGAGACCATCATCAGAATCTCGCCCGTTGCCGGCTCGATGGCCACCGCAGCACCCACCTTGCCCTCCATCAGCTCCTCGCCAAGGCGTTGCAGACGGGCATCAATGGTGCTCGTGATGCGCAGACCCGCCACCGGCAGCGAGTCGTACAGCCCTTCACGATACGACCCCTTGATGGCACCTCGGGTGTTGCGTTCCAAGACCTTCACACCCTTCGTGCCTCGCAGATCCTCCTCGTAGGCCTTCTCCATACCGCTCACACCCACATAGTCCTCCTTGATGTACTCGGGATTGTGCTCCAAGAAACGCTTGGTGGGTTTGTTGAGTTGGCCCAACAGGTTGCCACCCACGTGCAAGGGGTAGTGGCGGGTGGTGCGGCTTACGGTGTAGAAGCCCTTAAAACCGAGGGCATCGAGGCGCAGCTTCTCCTCCTGCGTGACATATTCGGCCACCAGGAAGGGCTGACGACGGTAGGCTCGGGCATCGGTCAGCACACGATTCAGCTTGCGGTCGGTCAATCCCAGCAGGGTCTTGAGCTGCAACGTGTCGAAGCCCTTGGGGTCCATCTCACGATAGACCACCATCAAATCGTAACACTCACGGCTCTGGGCCAGGTATTCGCCACGACGGTCAAAAATCTCGCCACGAGGCGGGAATTGGATATCTTTACGCATCACATTGGCCTCGGCACGAATCGAGTAACCCTCGTTAAATATCTGTATGTAGGCCACACGGCCGATGAGGGCTGCAAAGACGATGGCTACGACAATTTGCAGCACACGCATTCGCTTAAAGCCTTCCGAGCGGTTTATCATTGTTGCGGGTAGTGTATTTAGCAGTGAAGAGTTTGCCCACCAGACGCACCAAGATGATGGTGGCGGCCGAACTTAAAACAAGACGCAGCACCAACTCCACGAGGTGACCCCACGTGAGGGCCTCCAACAGGAAGAAGAGGGTGTGGTGGAGAATGACCATCGCACTCACGTAGCTCCAATAGAGGTTCTTGCCCATTCGTTCGGGCGAGGGGACACCCTCGTCACGGCTATCTTCGCGCGACGACAACAGTCGGATGATGTGGGGGCGGAAGAAGGCGATGGGCAACGTGGCTACGGTGTTCAGGCCGGCAATGCCCATCGTGTAGTCCATCACTACGCCCGTCAAGAGGGCCGTCAGCAGCAGTACGATGGGTTTCGTGTCGAGCGGCAGCAGAATGATGAAGGCCACATACAGCAGGGGCGAGAAGACCGACCAGGCTACCAGGTGGTTCAACAGAAAAATCTGCACCAGACAGAGCAGAACGAAGAGCACGATGTAGGGAAGTGTGCGGTGCATCACTAATTGGTTTTTTGAGCGGCCTGCTCCTCCAGTTGGCGCAGCTCGTCGCTCGATAGGTTATCCATCAAAATCAGGTTGTCGCATTTCGAGAGCTCGGCACTCAGGCGCAGACGGGCCGTGTAGGAGATACCCAGCGCATCGGGCGTCAGCGACTCGATGGTGCCAATCTTCAGTCCGGCGGGGAAGTAGCTCTCCAGACCGGTCGTCAAGACCTCCTGACCGATTTGCGGCTCGGCATACTTCGAGAGCTTCTCCAGATTGACAAAGTGGGGATTCTTGCCGTCCCAGGTAATCGAGCCTTGGTAGTTCGACCCGCCCACGGGCGCACCACTGCCTCGGAAGACCTCGCTCAAGAGGGTCACACCCACGGCGTGGCGGGGAGAGCACTCCACCACATAGCCCACGATGGCCCCGTCGCCCGTCGTGATGCCCATACCGGCACGTACGCCGTCGTTCGAGCCCCGATTGACGATGATGTAGTTGTTGGCTCGGTGGGTGGTGATGCTTACCACGGCGGCCTCCACCATTCGGTACTTAACCCCCTCGAATGTCGCCTCACTCACCTCGAGCGACGACTCGGATAGTTGGCTGCGCAGCGTGGCTACCTGCTCCTCGAGTTGGGCCACACGCTCCGTCAGGGCACGGTTTTCACGTCCCAGACGCAGGAAGTTGCCCGCATCGGTGATGGCCGAGTGCATTCCGCCCGTCAGCCGTGCCGATTGGGCCAGCAGCCGTGCTTCGGTGTAGGCCGTAGCACCGGCATAGTAGTTCACGGCCGCCAACTCCAGAACAACGAAGAGGGCGACAACGTAGATGCTGCGGATGAATTCGATGAGTTTTCGCATAGCTTTTTATGCAACGAATTGCGAGCCGTTGCCCGCAATTCGTCGATGAAGTGGTTAGCCCTTGATGAGGAACGAGAAACGATCCATATTCTTCAGGGCGATACCCGTACCTCGCACGATGGCACGCAGCGGGTCTTCGGCGATTACGACCTTGATGCCGGTCTTCTCGTGCAGGCGACGATCCAGACCCTTGATCAAGGCACCACCGCCGGCCAGGTAGATACCGCTGTTTACGATATCCGAGTAGAGCTCGGGGGGCATATGCTCCAGCACCTTCATCAGTGCCTCGTCCAGCTTGACGAGCGACTTCTCGAGGGCGTAGGCAATCTCGCTGTACGACAGGGTCACGGTCTGCGGCAGGGCGGTCATCAGGTTGGGGGCCGTAACGACGAAATCCTCGGGCTCCTCC
>CALAQA010000184.1:0-1754 GCA_937889065.1 uncultured Alistipes sp. | reverse complement strand
CGCCGTTCACTTTATGGGTCTGACGTCGGATGGCGGTGTGCACTCGTCGCTCGAGCACCTCTTTAAGCTCTGCGACATCGCTGCCGAGTACAAAATCGAGAAGACCTACGCCCACTGCTTTATGGATGGCCGTGATACCGACCCCCGCAGCGGTAAGGGCTTCATCGAGCAGTTGGAGCAGAAGATGGCCGCCTCGACGGGCGAAATTGCAACCATCATCGGTCGCTACTATGCGATGGACCGTGACAAGCGTTGGGAGCGTGTAAAGGTGGCCTACGATGCCCTGGTGAAGGGTGTAGGTGCCCCCGCTACGGATATGGTTGCTGCGGTGGAGGCTTCGTATGCCGCCGAGGTGACCGACGAGTTCATCAAGCCCATCGTGCGTGTCGATGGCGAGGGTAAGGCCGTAGGTCTTATTCAGCCCAACGACGTGGTAATCTTCTTCAACTACCGTAACGACCGTGCCAAGGAGCTGACCATCGTCCTCACGCAGGAGGATATGCCTTCCGAAGGGATGCAGACGATGCCCTTGTATTACTGCTGTATGACCCCCTACGACGCCAAGTTTCGGGGGCTGCACATCTTGTTCGATAAGGAGAATGTGCAGAACACCATCGGCGAGTGGGTCTCGAAGCAGGGCTTGAGCCAGCTGCGCATTGCCGAGACGGAGAAGTATGCCCACGTGACCTTCTTCCTCAATGGCGGTCGCGAGGAGAAATTTGCCGGTGAGGAGCGTATCCTGGTGGCTTCGCCCAAGGTGGCTACCTACGACCTGCAACCCGAGATGTCGGCCCCCGAGGTGGCCGATAAGTTGGTCGAGGCTCTCGACTCGCAGCAGTTCGACTTCATCTGTCTGAACTTCGCCAACGGCGATATGGTGGGACATACGGGTATCTACGAGGCGATTGTAACGGCCGTGAAGGCGGTGGATAAGTGCGTCGAGAAGGTCGTTGAGGCGGCCAAGCGCAACGGCTACGAGGTGGTGCAGATTGCCGACCACGGCAACGCCGACAATGCCGTAAATGCCGATGGCACGCCCAATACGGCACACTCGCTCAACCCCGTGCCCATCGTGGTGGTTTCGGACCGTGTGAAGGCCGTACACGACGGTATTCTGGCCGATGTTGCTCCGACGGTGTTGGAGTTGATGGGGCTGGAGAAACCTGCCGAGATGAGCGGCAAATCGCTCGTGGAGCTGAAATAAGAGGCTGAAATAGACGAAAAAGAGTCGGGGGCAAGCCCGACTCTTTTTCGTTTTAGTATAGATCGATAAACTCGTACGTGTTGCCTACGGCCACAAGGTAGCGCTGAAACTCCTCCTGCGAGATGACCACCGTTGCCCGATTGTCGTTGGGGTGGAACGAGAGCGAAGGGTAGTGTTGCAGGTGGCTGTCCAAAAAGAGGTGGACGTGCTGCTCGGGGTCGTTGACGAGGCCGAAGGGCGAGACCGAGCCGGGGCGCAGCCCCAACCAACGCTCCATACGCTGCTCGGAGGCAAAGGTGAGTTTGCCCTGACGGAGCCGCTGTTCGAGGTCGTGGATGGCCAACGTCTGCTCGCAATCGAAGACCACCAGGTAGTGGCGGTTGCCCTTGTGGTTGCGGAAGAAGAGGTTTTTGCAGTGCTTCGACCCATCTTGGTGCCAATGCTGACGGGCAATCTCGATGGTCGGAGCCTCGGGGTGGTTGTACCAGCTGTATTGGATTTGGTGGCGGTCGAGAAAGTCAAAGACCACCTGCATACGTTCGCTTACCAT
>CALAQA010000183.1:0-27161 GCA_937889065.1 uncultured Alistipes sp. | reverse complement strand
GATCGCCAAGATCACACCCACAACACCCAACGGATACGCCACCGCATATCCCAAAGCGATGGTCGGATCATTCACACCCGTTAGATCCGCATACGCCTGCTGCGCCGCACCAAGACCGGGAGTATTCGTAACAGCACCCGACATCACACCCACCATCGTGGTCATCGGCGTTCCCGTCACCAGATGTATAACATAGGTCGCCACAGCGCCCAGCGCAACCACCGACGCTGCACACGCCACCATCTTCAAACCTCCCTCCTTAAACGAAGAGAAGAATCCCGGGCCCACCTGCAAACCAATCGAAAATACAAACAAGATCAGACCAAACTCCTTGATAAAGTGCAACGTATTCCCATCGACCGTCATTCCGAAATGACCTGCCACAATACCCACAAACAGAATCCACGTAACACCGATTGAGATTCCGCCTATCTTGATCTTACTCAACATTATACCGCCCGTAATAACCAGCGACAGCACAAGCATCGTGTGGGCAATTCCGCTGCCCATAAATAGCGACTCTAACCAATCCATAACTTAAGAGATTTTAACCTATTTTTTTCTAACCGACCGCAAAGATACAATTAATAAATAATTTTAAGAATTATTTTCACTTTTATTTTCCACTCTTCAAAAACAACTGTCAGATATCATAAGCCAAACACTGCACCAAAACTCTCAAAAAACGCGGCGGGACAATTTACACACATACACTAAAATCGAAATACTCATTATCAACACATCTTTTGAGCATCCCGCCGCGCAACATCGCCACAACCCACCCAAAACGAGACGGGTCATAGCAGAAATCATTCGGAAATAGATACACAATCCATCCGAACAAAATCAAAATTCAACAAAAATGATAAAACACCGACACCGGAAGTCTATCCCACGAGTACTTCCAACTTCGAATTGATCTGGCAGGTCTTCTGACTTACTCCAGTTTCGCCACCTTCCCGAAAAAATCAGTGGTCAAAGACTTGCGAAACAACTGCGGAGTTCACAGCTACGGGATAGTTTAGGACTCTCACCTAATTCCCTTTTCACTTGCCACACATAAGCAAGCACCAAATCCAATCACAAAATTAATAATTTATATCCATTTTGCAATAGGCAAATCAAAAAAATATACACCACTATTTACGTCGAATAAATTATTTTCACTATTTTTGCCGTGTCAGAACGGGGGCGACCGGTTTTGACAGCTTGCAGAATTTGATCGTAAGCACGTCGAGCATTGTGTGGGGTCTCGTAAATCGCAACACTCAAACTACAAATGGCAATAATAGCTATGCACTCGCTGCCTAATTTTCAAGGAAAATTGGCTTAATTGAAGGGCACAAGGCTTGTCCATCAACGAGTATCCCGAAGGGGCGTTCCGCTTCATAACGACTCTTCATACGGGGTATCAATCATTTGAAGATAGTGCGATATGCGCCTCGGTTATCGTGCGAAATTTAGGGGCTGGGCTTGTAGTTTGGCGGTCGTCTGCCGGGCTGCGAGAGAAGGATTAAGTGACGACTAAGCGTGTAGAAAGCCTTCGGGCTCCTTGTTTGGACGCGAGTTCGACTCTCGCCACCTCCACTTCAAAAAGAGCGATTTCGTCGCTCTTTTTTCGTTTCGGCGGCTCGGTCGGTCAGTCGGTGGCGGTGTGGCAAAGTTGTCTGCGAGCTGTGAAATAGCCATTGCTGCTACGCAACCACGATAGCAAATAAAATATCATCATCTCAAATAAATTTGGCTGTCGCTATTTTATTTACTCTCTAAAACCGTCGGTTTTAATGTCTATCTCTCATCTCTTGCTCTGCGCAAACCTGCTGCGACCGTTCGACTCTCGTGGTGTTTCGTTTTTGCCTTGTTTAATCTTGTTGCGATTTCGTCGCTCTTTTTTCGTTTCGGCGGCTCGGTCAGTCAACCTGTGGCGGCTCGGCTGAGTTATCTGCGCTAATTATGCGGTGCCGTATTGCTACGCAATAACAAGTCTTGCGCTGATAGTCAAAAAGTAAATAGATTTTCTTTTAGCCTATCTGCCCAATACTTGCAACACTGTTGCTCGTCCCCGCATATCATCGCTTGCTCTGCTCTCGCCTGCTGAGGTCGTTCGACTCTCTTTTGCAACAAGGATTTTTCTTTTTTGTTATTGATGTGCAATTGTTTGCAACTTTATTAGAGCGAAACTCTCAATAATCCCATTAGTCCCATTCGTCCCATTTGTCCTATTTGTCCCATTAGTCCCATCAATCTCATTACCATCTCTCCAAACTGCTTAAAATTCTAAAAATTTTTAATTTTTAATTCTTAATTCTCAATTATTTTTCGTATCTTTACGCAGATAATTGTGATACTTTGAAAATGGAGAGGAAAATAGTTGCCAAGTTGGAGAGCGCAGCCATATATCATGCTGAGAATCCGAATATTACACTTACGCCACGAACACGAGAGAAGGCAGGCGAGAAGGTGCTCGAAAATCTCAATTTGGAGATTGCGGCAGGCGAAGTCGTCTACCTTATCGGACGAGTGGGTAGCGGCAAGTCGTCGTTGCTGAAAACCATCTATGGCGAATTGCCTCTGGTGGAGGGCATGGGCGAGGTAGCAGGCTTCGACCTCACAAAGCTCAAACGCAGCAAAATTCCATATCTCCGTCGCAAAGTGGCAATGGTATTTCAGGAGTTGATTCTCCTCTCCGACCGCAATGTCCACGACAACCTTCTTTGCGCCTTGGAGGCGACAGGCTGGAAAGGCAAAGGGGCGATTGAGCATCGCATCGAAGAGGTACTCTCGCTCGTTGGCCTTGAAGGCAAGGCGCAGAAGATGCCGTTCGAACTCTCGGGCGGCGAGCGTCAACGACTCGTCATTGCACGCGCACTTTTGAACTCACCAGAGGTGATTCTTGCGGATGAGCCGACGGTAAACCTCGACCCACTGACAGCCGAGGGTATTGTGCGACTTTTCCACAATATCGCCCAGCAGGGAACGGCCGTCATTATGTCAACGCACAACACCTCACTCATAGAGAGTTATCCGTCGCGAACGCTCGTTTTTGCCCACGGCACGGCACGCGAAGTCGATATTCAGGAGCTTTTAGGTGCTAAATCTTCGATTTAGAGTTGGAAGTTTCGCAAAAAAGAGTTATATTTGCGCGTTATTTAGGAAAATAAATTTTACAACAATTATATGACTAACGAAACAGAAATTTTGAAGAAGGGACAGGAAGAGGAGTATTCCGCGTCCAACATCCAAGTCTTGGAGGGTTTGGAGGCTGTGCGTAAGCGTCCTGCAATGTACATCGGAGATGTCGGTGAGAAGGGTCTGCACCACCTCGTATATGAGGTTGTCGATAACTCTATCGACGAGGCGCTGGCCGGCTTCTGCAACGAGATCTTCGTAACAATCAACGAGGACAACTCCATCACCGTTCGTGATAACGGTCGTGGTATCCCTACCGACTTCCACGAGAAGGAGGGTAAGTCGGCATTGGAGGTTGTTCTCACCGTACTCCACGCCGGTGGTAAGTTCGACAAAGGTAGTTACAAGGTATCGGGCGGTCTGCACGGTGTGGGTGTATCGTGTGTTAATGCGCTCTCTACACTTCTCATCGCCGAGATTCACCGTGGCGGTAAGATCTACAAGCAGACTTACAGCCAGGGCCACCCTACCTCGAAAGTTGAGATTATTGGCGATTGCGAGGACCGTGGTACCATCGTAACCTTCAAGCCTGATCCATCCATCTTCACACTTACGACAACCTACCGTTACGAGATTCTCGCAGCGCGTCTGCGTGAGTTGGCATTCCTTAACAAGGGTATCGCCCTCACAATTACCGACATGCGCGAGAAGAACGAGCAGGGTGAGCCTCATTCGGAGCGTTTCTACTCGGAGAACGGTTTGCAGGAGTTCGTTCAGTATCTCGATAAGACCCGTGGCGAGAAGATTATCGACTCGATCATCTACCTCGACTCGGAGAAGAACGGTATTCCGGTGGAGGTTGCCATGCAGTACAACAACTCCTTCTCGGAGAATGTTCATTCGTATGTAAACAATATCAACACAATAGAGGGAGGTACCCACCTCACCGGTTTCCGCCGTGCCTTGACTCGTACCTTGAAGCGCTATGCCGACGAGTCGGGAATGTTGTCGAAGATTAAGTTCGAGATTAGCGGTGATGACTTCCGTGAGGGTTTGACCGCCGTAGTATCGGTTAAGGTTGCAGAGCCACAGTTCGAGGGACAGACCAAAACCAAGCTGGGTAACGACGAGGTGTCGGCAGCAGTGGATGGTGCCCTTTCGGAGGCATTGAGCAACTACTTGGAGGAGAATCCGAAGGATGCGAAGGCTATCGTGCAGAAGGTTATCTTGGCTGCAACCGCTCGTCACGCAGCTCGTCAGGCTCGTGAGTCGGTACAGCGCAAGAGTCCGCTTTCGGGCGCAGGTCTTCCTGGTAAGTTGGCAGACTGCTCGTCGCGCGACCGTTCGATTGCCGAGATCTTCTTCGTCGAGGGAGATTCGGCGGGTGGTACCGCAAAGCAGGGCCGTGATCGTAACTTCCAGGCGATTATGCCACTGCGTGGTAAGATTCTGAATGTTGAGAAGGCCCTCGAACACAAGATGTGGGACAACGAGGAGATCAAGAATATGTTTATCGCCTTGGGTGTTACAATCGGTACCGAGGAGGACTCGAAGGCTTTGAACCTCGAAAAGTTGCGCTACAACAAGGTTATCATCATGACCGATGCCGATGTCGATGGTGCTCACATCTCGACACTTATGCTTACATTCTTCTTCCGCAAGATGAAGGAGTTGGTTGAGAATGGTCATGTCTATATCGCTACCCCACCATTGTACCGAGTTTACAAGGGTAACAAGGAGTTCTACTGCTGGACCGAGGAGGAGCGTGAGGGACATATCGCAGAGCTCGGCAAGGGCGCACAGGTGCAGCGTTACAAAGGTCTTGGAGAGATGAGCGAGCATCAGTTGTGGGATACCACAATGAACCCTGAGACTCGTTTGTTGCGCCAGGTAACTATCGAGAACGCAGCCGAGGCTGACCGTATCTTCTCAATGTTGATGGGTGACGAGGTTGCACCTCGCCGCGAGTTCATCGAGGAGAACGCATCCTACGCAAATATTGACGCATAAACAAATAGCGAGCCCTTTGCTCGCTATTTGTTTAATTAAGAATAGAGAATCAAAAATTAGTTTTCCGTTTTCAGCTTTCCGTTTTCCGTTATGAAAGATGTTGTAGTAATTGGTGTGGCAGGTGGCACAGGCTCCGGCAAGAGTACCCTTGTAAAGCGTTTGCAGGAGGCATTTCGCAATGACGATGTGGCGACTATATGCCACGATTTCTACTATAAGGCACACTCCGAACTTACATACGAGGAACGCACCAAACTCAACTATGACCACCCTGACGCCTTCGACACTTGGCTCTTGGTGGAGCATATCAAGGCGTTGAAGGAGGGAAAGGCGGTAGAGTGTCCTACCTACTCCTTCGTGGAGCATAATCGCACGGAGGAGACTCTGCGCGTAGAGCCTTCGAAGGTCGTGATTGTCGATGGCATCTTAATCTTCGAGAACGAGGAGTTGCGCAACGCTATGGATATCAAGGTTTATGTCGATACCGATGCCGATATTCGCCTTGCACGCCGCATCGTGCGAGATGTGCGTGAGCGAGGTCGTTCGATGGAGTCGGTAATCTCGCAGTACACCACAACGGTAAAACCTATGCACGAACAGTTCGTCGAGCCATCGAAGCGATATGCCGATGTAATCATCCCTGAGGGTGGCTTTAATTCGGTTGCAGTATCGATGTTGATACAGAATATCCGTTCTATCGTTGAACGATAAAATAGGGGTATAAAAAAGAATATGCGGGCAAGTGATTGTCCGCATATTTTTTTTAGAATGCCTCATTTATTGAGAAGATTGCTCCGTGAATTAACTTTCCACCTGCATCCCGTCTGCCAAATCCATAGTCGAGTCGAAAGCGGACGCCATGTTTGAGCTGATAGCGAATGCCCACACCATAAGTTGGCAGAGTCTGTCGCCACTCGAATTCGCCAAACGAATGGAACACATTTCCTGCTCCACCCCACGCCGCAACACCAAGACCTTTGTAAATGCTCTGGCGCAGCTCCGCCTGTAATGTAATGGCACATAAGTCGTTAAAGCGACCTGCGTAATATCCTCGCATCGCCTGCGTTCCTCCGATTGTAGTGTTATATACCCAAGGGGTACCCTCGCTGTTAAAATCGCCACGCAGATCGAGAGCAAGCACTGCACCTCGCCATAGTCGCTGATAATAGTCGAGCACAAGCGAACCTGACCACAAAGTCAGCCCCACGCTATTCATCCCTTTCGGTCGCACCTTGACCTGTACAGCGGCATAGACTCCTCGATCGGCATTATTTATGGAGTTGCGGCTATCGAACTCGATATAGGCAGAGATTCCCGTAGCATTATACTCGACACCTTCGCCATCGAGTAGCGTTGCGAACTCTTGCTGCGACGAGTAGCGTTTACCCCCAAAGCGTCCGAAGTGGTAATTAAAGTCGGCACCTACACCCACAAAGAGGTATTTGTCGATGCGTTGCAGAAACCTTGCATCGACCATGCAACGCGACGAGAGATAGTTCAGTGGCGCGTTCGCCATTGCCGCATCGTAGCCAACACCCCAAAAGGAGGTCGGCTGCGAGAAAAATTCCGCATTATATACAAGGCGACGATTGTCGTTACGGAAGATGTTGTGGCCACTTACACCCACACGGTAGAAGCCTGTGAGTGAAGCGGTTGCATAGAGCGAGAAGTTTGATGGTGAGATATTTCGATTCAGCTTATCGATGCGATAGAGTCCTGCGGCCATAACGGCAATACCTGCCGAAGTGGACGGAGCATAGTAGATTGCCGGAACAAAGGTCAAATCGACCTTGCGCTCAAAACTGCGGTCGGTTGCACTCTCGGCAACATAATCGACAAATCGCTGCCAGCCGGAACTCTTCTGCGGAGCAGGTGCAATATTTATCGGCGTATATCTATAAGCAACAGTATCCTTGCCTGTGACAAGGATACTATCGTTTTGAGCCACTGCCGTAATCGTTGACACTACGAGCAGCGCAAATATGGCTATACGCCTCAACATGCTTATTTGCGATACTTATCTACAATGGTGTAGAACTTCTCGATGCCGGCCTCGTCGAGGTCGTCCTTGGCGCAATATACCAACTCGCCAGCCTTCGACACAATCATAATGACGAACTTGTTGTTGCAATCGCCCAAGCCCCACTTCTGTTTGAGGAGCTGCTGATCGTCGTCAAGAATGGTTGCTCCATTCTTCTCCGAACGCTTACGAGCCATATTGCGAACCATATTCTTTGGCAACTTTGTATCAGGGAAGTTCATAACGCCGAAACCGAAAATCTCAGGACCCTGCGCACGCTTATTGTCCTCCAACACATCCGAGAGCTTCTTGTTGCTGCCACCCTTGATATAGCTATCCGGGTCAACATAGAAGATAAGGAGGTTCTTCTCTCCGAATTTTGGCAACGAGACCGGCTTACCCGAAATGTCGTTAATAGTCAAATTCTCAACCTTACGAGGCAGCGGAAGTTCCTGAGCCTCAACTGCTACGCCTGCGAGCAACGCTACTGCAAGCACCAAAAGATTTTTAATTTTCATAACAAAATTTTCTATTTGTACGGGGCAAAGATAACAATTTTTTTTAGAAATTCACATTTTTATGGCGGCGGTCGAGATGAGTTTCCAGACCATAGCGGCCACTACCCGAGAGGACGAGCGTCACATATATACCTATATATAATATTTGCCGCTCCACGCCCAACCAACCCAGCGAGGGATAGATGATAAAGATCTCGACAAACATTCCCAGAGCCATCACAAACGCTGCGAAGCGAGTGCCATAGCCGAGGATTATCATAACGGCAAAGAGGGCTTCGAGTGCGGTGAAGATGACAAATGTTGCCCAGCTACTATCAAATAGCAGTGCCGGATAGCCCGTCAGCACGAAGTTGTAGGTCTGCAATTTGTCGATTATGTGCAGAGCTATCAGCACACCGACAAAGAGTCGCAGAAAGAGAATCGCACGATCGATAAAGCGATATTGGCGTAAAATTTCGAGTAGTTGTTTCATCATAGCACACTCCTCCACCGCAACTATTACGCCAAAAAAAACAGGCGCATCCGCTATGGACACGCCTATTTTTGCAAGGAAAAGTAAGAACTATTTCTTAGCCTCCTCAACCGATACCTTACGGAACTCCTTCAAGAGCTTCGAAAGCTCCAAAGCAGCCTTACGAGCGCGAGTACCAGCAGCCTTGTTGTTCTTCTCTACCTGAGCAGCAGCATTTGCCTGAAAAGCAGCTACTTGTGCATTGATCTGATCTACTAAGTTTTTCATAACCTTATTATTTTAGTTTTAATGGTTTATGATACAAATGTAATTCTTTTTTTTAACAAAACAAATTTTTTTATGCATAAATCGCTATTAAACTGCATTTTTCGCTATTTCTGCCACTATATCGGGTATATTTTTTGTTCTATTGTCAGCGTAAAACGATTTATACCTAATATTTATAGATATGACATCAATATTACGATTCTTCACTATTGCGCTATTGGTCGCCGTTCAAACCTCATGCAAGCAACGCGCCAAGATTGATTCGGGGCCATTGGTAATTGATGCTGCGGAGGTTACGAGCAAACCTTTCGCCAACGAGATGAACTTTATTGCACCTATCAGTGCGAACTACTCGGCAACCATTCAACCCCGCATTTCAGGTTTCCTTCTCGCATCATCGTTCGAGAACGGTATGCCGGTAAGGCGTGGTCAACTTATCTTCACGCTCGACGATGCTCCACAACGAGCCAATCGTCTTGCAGCCGAGGCTGCACTCTCCTCTGCCAAAGCAAAGGCGGCCGAAGCCAAACGCAACTACGAGAGAGCCATTCCTCTGGCGCGCATCAACGCCATAAGTCAGACACAGTTGGATCAATACACAGCCGAAAATCTCGCAGCCATTGCATCGGTTAAGTCGGCAGAGCAGACTCTGCGCAACGCCCGCTTGGAAGAGAGTTACACACGGATATATGCACCTATCAGCGGTATAATCTCCGCCTCGGCAGCCACCGCAGGCGACTATATCGGTCCCGGTACGCAGTTCTCAACACTCACGACCATTCAGAGCATCGACACCGTGGCAGTCGATCTCGCTATTCCGATGCGCGAATATCTCGCCACCTCGGGGCGCACCTCGTTCTCCTACGACAACGCCTCGTTCCTCTCGAATATTACGCTTCATCTTGCCGACGGCAGCGAATATCCCGAAAAGGGTTTCTACAAATACACTCGTCAGAATGTAGCCAGCGGCATGGGAACAATAGTTATTGTGGTGGGCTTTCGCAATCCGGACTACGCCCTCAAAACGGGGCAGTTTGCCCGCATCACCGCATCGCTCGGAGCCGACTTGCAGCGCACGGTGGTACCGCAACAAGCTGTAAGCCGAATACAAAATATCTCCTCGGTGTGGGTTATCCGTCCCGACTCGACTGCCGAATATCGTCAAGTGGAGCTCGGCGACACGACCAACGAGGAGTGGGTAGTGCGAGAAGGTATCGCAGCAGGCGAGGTTGTTGCAACGACAGGATTGCAAAAACTACGCAACGGAATGAAGGTTATACCAACTTTTAAGACAGACCACCGATGATGAAAAACTTTTTTATTCGCCGTCCTATATTTGCCATATCGCTCTCGGTAATTATCGTACTGCTCGGTTCGGTATCGATTGCAAATCTCTCGATTGAGCAGTATCCCGACATAACTCCGCCTGTGGTAGAGGTTACCGCCACATACGAAGGTGCCGATGCCGAGACGGTAAACAATGCCGTAGCTACGCCCCTGGCGGAGAGTATTATGGGCGTAAGCGATATGCTCTATATGCAGGCAACAAGTGCCAACGACGGCTCGATGACGCTGCAAGTGACTTTCGACATCGGCTCGGATGCCGATCTCGATGCGATCTTCACACAGAACAATGTATCTACGGCTATGGCGAAGCTCCCCTCTTCGGTCACGGAGCAGGGAGTGGTAACACGCAAGACGCAGACGGGCTTTCTGATGGTTTACGCCCTTTATAGCGATGGCCGCTACGACGAGAACTTCCTATCGAACTACGCCTACATAAACCTTGAAAACGAGCTGCTCAAAATCAACGGCATCGGTAAGGTCGAGATTATGGGAGCAGGCGAATATGCCATGCGTATATGGCTACGCCCCGACCTGTTGGCATACTACGACATTTCGGTAAGTGAGATTATCTCCGCCATAGCCACCGAGGCGGGCATATATCCCGCAGGTCAGTTTGGGGCCGAGCCGACACCGCCTTCGACGCAATACACCTACACGGTAACTATGCCGCGCCAAATATCCACACCGGAGGAGTTCGGCAACATCTTGCTGCTCACCACCGAGGATGGGCGCCAAGTGCGACTGCGCGATGTGGCGAGTGTGGAGCTGGGTAACGAGAACTATGGTTCGAGTTCTCGCTTTGGCGACAAGCCTACAACCATTATCAGCATCTACCAAGAGCCTAACTCCAATGCCGTAGCATTGGGCAATGCGGTAAAGGCGAAGATGGTATCGCTGGCGGAGCGTATGCCCGACGGCGTCGAGTACGAAGTGTTGGTTGACGGCACAAAGAGTATCTCGGCAGGCATCCGCGAGATTTTCGAGACCCTCATCATCGCCCTTGTGCTTGTAATCCTGATAATATTTCTCTTTCTTCAAGATTGGCGTGCTACACTCATTCCGCTTATCGCCATTCCCGTTTCGATTGTGGGAACATTTATGGTATTTCCGCTCTTGGGCTTTACCATAAATATCGTATCGCTGCTGGGTTTGGTACTTTCGGTGGGTTTGGTCGTTGACGATGCAATAGTGGTAGTCGAGGCGGCACAGGCAGGTATCGAGCGAGGTATGCGCCCTGCCGAAGCTACCGAGGAGGCGATGAGCAAGGTAACCTCGCCGATTATCGCCACCACCATCGTCTTGCTGGCGGTCTTTCTTCCGATTTCGTTTTCGGGCGGAATTTCGGCACGGCTGTTTCAGCAATTTGCCGTAACTATTTCGGTGTCGGTCGTCTTCTCGATGATTAACGCACTGTCGCTCTCGCCTGCGCTGTGTGCTATATTGCTGCGACCACGCAAGGAGCGCACAAATGGCTTCTTCGGGGCGTTCAACTACCTCTTCGACCGCGCAATGGGCAGCTACGCCCGCACCATAGGCAGAGTTGTAGCTCGCTGGCGCACAACGATTGCAATGGTAGCAGTGATGGCTGTGGCTATTGTTGCTGTACTAAAACTTCTTCCGAGCGGTTTTCTGCCCGAGGAGGATCAAGGTTTCTTCACAATCTCGGTAAATGCTCCCGACAACACGGCTCTCTCGCACACCGAGCAGATTATGGCAAAGGTCGATTCGGTAACAAAGGCCACGCTGCCAATAGTCGAGAGTACGGGTGTGGTTTCGGGTTTCAACTTGATTTCGGGCGTGGCCGCGACAAATAGTGGTGTTATCTTTGTCAAGCTCGTGCCATTCGACAAGCGCAAGATGTCAGCGATGGAGGCGGTAGCAGAGCTGAACGAAAGGCTCTACACGGCTATCCCGGAGGCGGAGTGCGGAGCCTTCATCTCGCCCTCGATACCCGGCTTGGGTGTAACTTCGGGCGTAACCTTCGAGTTGCAGGACAGGGGTGGCAAGGGAGTCGATTACCTCGCCCATCAGAGCGAAAGGTTACTTGCTGCGCTCCGCACGGAGCCTCGTATAAAGTCGGCAACAACGGAGTTCCGCAACGGTGTGGCGCAGAAACATCTCGACATCGACAAGCAACACGCACTGATGAATGGAGTGTCGCTATCGTCGCTCTACGCCGAGACGGCAACGCTGCTCGGTGGGCGTATGATAAACAACTTCAACCTCTATGGTCGCCTCTATCGCAGCTACTTGCAGGCTGCCCCCGAGTACCGAGAGAACGGAAAGTCGCTCGAAGGCTACTTCCTCAAAAACAGTCGTGGCGAGAGCGTTCCGCTCACCTCGTTCGTCGAGGTACGCGACACTACGGGTGTGCAGTTCGTGTCGCAGTTCAACCTCTACCGCTCCGTAGGCGTAAATGTAACGCCCGAACAAGGGACCTCCACGGGTCAGGTTATGGAGGATATCGAGCGTGTAGCCAACGCCACGCTGCCCAACGACTGCTCGATTGCATGGAGCGGCGTATCGTTCCAGGAGCGCGAGGAGGGAGGCAAAGGTGGTTTAGTATTTGCGATTGCCTTCATCTTTGTATTCTTCACCCTCGCTGCTCTATACGAGAGTTGGAGCCTGCCGCTATCAATACTCTGCGGAGTGCCGCTGGCGGTGGTGGGAGCGTTGTGCGGTGTGGGTTTAGCGCACCTTGCAGAGCCGAGATTCATCAACGATATCTATATGCAGATTTCGTTGGCGATGCTTATAGGTCTGGCTGCCAAGAACTCTATTCTGGTGGTCGAGTATGCCGACAAACTCTTTCACGAGGAGCGACAATCGTTGCTCGATGCCACGGTAAATGCTGCCAAGATGCGCGTGCGACCAATTCTGATGACAGCCTTTGCTTCGATTCTCGGAATGTTGCCACTCGTCTTTGCCTCGGGAGTCTACTCGACGGCACGAAATATCATGGGTGTATCGCTGGTGAGTGGCCTGCTCTTTGCCACCATATTCGGTATTCTGCTCTACCCTGCCCTCTACTACCTTGTGGGCAAGGTGGCACGATTTGAACAAAGACGAAAGGAGGAGAGATATGCGTAGGATAGCTTATTTATTTTTGGTATTGGTGCTTTGCGGCTGTAACCCTCGGCTCTCGGCTCCGCAACTCGCCACACAACGAGATTACATCTTCGGCTCCGCCTTCTCGCGCGACTCCATACGCATCGAGAGTGAGTGGTGGCGAATGTTTGGCGACACAACACTCAACCGCCTTGTCTGCCGTGCGCTGGCCGAGAACAAGAACATCGAGATTGCCCTCTCGCGCATCGAAGAGGCTCGACACAACCTCGTAGCTACCCGCTCCGCCTATTGGCCGTCGGTATCTGCCGTCATCTCGGCCGAGGGCAAGTACGAAAGTGCCACCGACAATATCGCCGAGTCGTACAAGATTCTTCCGCAGGCAAGTTGGGAGGTACCACTCTTCGCTTCGTTGCGCCACGCTACCCGTGGAGCAAAGGCCGCCATAGAGTATGAGGTGTGGCAATACCGAGGTGTCCGCTTGGCATTGGAGGCGGAGGTTGCCACATCCTACTTCACGCTATTGCAGTATCGCCAGGACCTGAAAATAGCAAAGCGCAGCAGTGAGCTGCGACGCGAAATGGTGGTGCTTATCGACTCGCTCTATCACTACGGCTTCGCTTCGGGAGTGAACCTCGAACAGGCGCAGAGCCTTCTCTACACTGCCGAGGCCGATATTCCGCTCTACGAGCGTGCCATTGCGCAGACGCTGCTCTCGTTGGCAACTCTCACGGGCGACAGCCCTGCAACACTTGTGAATGTGGGAGAGGAAGGCAGCACAGCCATAACAAACGACTATCAACCCTACGACATCGCTATCGGTGTGCCGTCGGATATACTGCACCGCCGTCCTGACCTTATGGCCGCCTACTACACCATGGAGCAGAGCGCAGCGAATGTGGGGCTGACGCGTGCTGCACGCCTGCCGTCGTTTACGCTGACACTCTTTGGCGGTAGTGCTACCGACAGGGTGAGTCGTCTATTTTCGAGCAAGGGTTGGGTTGCGGATGCTATGGCATCGCTTACGCAGCCGATTGTCAACTTCGGAGGTCTGCGGCGTCGTGAGTTGGCGGCACGCGAGGCGTATCGTCAGAGCCTGCTCGCATACGAGCAGAGCTATATTGAAGCGTTGAGCGATGTGGAGAGCGCCTTGGTAGCGATAACATCATCGCGCGAAGAGCTATTACGCTACGCAGGGCTGGTCAAGGCGTATCGTAATATCTCGGTTATGACCTATGCGCTCTATCGCAATGGCTTGTCGGGCTACCTCGATGTGATTGATGCGGAGCGTTCGCTCTACACCTCGCAGATGCAGTTCGAGAACCTTGTGGCACAGCAGTATATCAACTATATCAACCTCTGCAAGGCTCTTGGCGGAGGATATTAGGTTGAGAATTGAGAATTGAGAGTTGAGAGTTGAGAGTTGAGAATTTCAACTCTACCAGAACAAAAAAATCGTAAATGGTGGTGAAAATTTTGTGCTAAGCGAGGTAGCGAAAGCTCAGCATAGTAAACCTATGTGAGCATTTTGCTATCCGCAGATTCGTGCAAAAAGAGCCAATCAGAACGATTTTTAATATGGAATATCTCGATAGTTGTACTTGGCAGAGATAGTACCATTTTCCAACTCGACAAGGCCATAGTTGGCACGCAGCATCGTCTTCATAGTCTTGGCGTCCATATTATATATAGGTATGGATACGCCACCGAAATTCAATCGTGAGCGATATGCAATATTCTCAGGTGTAAGGCAGATAATGGTGCTACCCTCACGCTTTGCTTGCTGTGCAACTGCCACAAAGCGCTCAACTACATCCTCATCCAAGCGGTCGGTGTCCATCATGCAGAGCATATATACTTTGCCCTGCGTAGCCAGGATTTCGGCCGTCTTTTCGCCCTCGTCGCTGCTGATATAGAATTCGAGAATCATCGGTTCAACGCCTGTCTGGTCGCTCTCAACGCGGGTTTCAACCCACTCCCAACGCTTCTCGTTGTGCCAAGCCTTATCGTTGAGGTCGAACTCGCGCAGACGGCCCGTGCGACGATTGCGATAGATGAGCACCACCTCGTCGGAGGTCTGCTTGGCGCGAGCCTTGTCCATCTCCTCAGCAATATTTGTACCCACCTTATACGGCAGCAGGTCGATTGGCGGAAGGTGGAAGTAACTGTATGTACCCACACTCATAGCCATAGTGAAGAAGAAGCACATGAGGAAGAACTCCAACTTCGAGAAGGCAAAGATGCGGTCGGGGCGATAGCGATACCAGAAGCAGATAGCCATAGGCAGCAACACCGCATTTTTGGCGAAGGTCTGCCATGGGGTGAGCTTCACCAGCTCGCCAAAGCATCCGCAATCCTCGACAGGAAATACCGTAGCACTCAAAAAGGTGAGAATCGTGAAGAAGGTCATCGAGAGTACCGAGAATATCGACACCAGGCGAATACGCACCTTGAAAGTCAGCATGCAGCCCATCATCAGCTCGGCACCGCAGAGCCATATCGAAAAGACCGCCACAACCCAATCGGGAGCGGTGAGGTTGTAGGCTGCCAGGTAGTTATTCATGCTGAGAATGGTACCCCACGGGTCGATAGCCTTGAAGAATCCCGATACGATGAAGGTCAGCGCAAAGGTGATTCGACAAAAGTGCGAGAGGTAGCGAAACCAGCGTCTATTTCTGAGTGCTTGTGCCATTGTTCTTCATGTTTAAGAGAGGGGTTATTACACGCTCAATACGCGAGAAAATATCCTCAGGGCAAGCCATTGCACCCTCGTCGTTGCTGCAATCGACAACCACAAGTTCGCTATCTCGCTCTGCCGATTCGATATATACCTCGCGCACTCGCTGCTGCAAGGTCAACGACTGCTCATGGATATCCGAGGCTCCGTTGAGGTAGCTTCGATCATCGCCCTCGCGCTGCTCGGTCAGGCGTTTCTCGGTGAAGGCAAACGGCACATCGAGGAACAACGACACATCGGGGCGAGGAATCTTATTGACTTCGTATTCGAGATTCAAAATCCACTCGTTCAATCGCCAGCGTGCCTCCTTGTCGGCAATCTTGGCGCACTGGTAGCCAATGTTCGAATAGACATAGCGGTCGATAATAACCCCCTTACCTTCGCTCAACCACTCACGAATCTGCGGTGCCATATCGGCACGATCGCCTGCATAGAGCAGAGCTACGATATAGGGGTCCACCTGCTCCACCGAGCCGAGTTCGCCACGCAGAAAGCGTGCTATAAGCTCGCCATAGATAGGAGCATCGAAGCGCGGAAAGTGAACATACTCACTCTCGATGCCTCGCTCTGCAAACATCGCACGCAGCTTCTTAATCTGGGTAGATTTTCCTGCGCCATCAAGTCCTTCAAGTACTATGAACATAATTCAAAATGCAGAATGCAAAATGCAAAATTAGTTTTCTTATTTCAGCATCGAAACGGCTCTTTTAACCGCTTTTACGAGTGCGTCAATATCGTCTTTATTTGTGTAGAGTGCAATCGAGGCACGAACAACTCCGTTTGTGCCGTAACGAGCCATCACGGGCTCGGCGCAGTGGTGTCCCGTGCGCACGGCAACGCCCATCTTGTCGAGTATCATTCCTATATCGTAGTGGTCGCAACCCTCGATATTGAACGACACGATAGGAGCCTTGCCCTCGGTTGTGCCATAAATTCGCAACCCCTCAATCTTCTGCAACTCCTCGGTAGCATACGCCAGCATCTCTCTCTCGTGGCGTGCAACCTCCTCGGCAGGCAGGCTCTGCAAAAACTTTATAGCCTCCGCCAAGCCGATAGCAGCGATATAGTTCGATGTACCCGCCTCGAATTTCAGGGGTACGGGGGCGTAGGTCGTCTTCTTAAACGAGACGTTGGCCACCATATCACCGCCACCCATAAAGGGGGGCATCTCGTCAAGCAACTCGTAGCGACCCCACAGCACACCAATACCCGTCGGACCGTAGAGTTTATGGCCCGAGAAGGCGTAGAAGTCGCATCCCAGAGCCGTGACATCTACCCCACCGTGCACCACGCCCTGGCAACCATCGACCACCACCACAGCACCCACCCGGTGGGCAGCCTCGATGATGGGGCGCAGGTCGGGACGGGTGCCCAACGTGTTGGAGGCCTGTGTAACGGCCACAATTTTGGTATGTTCGTCCACGAGGATCGGGAGCAGCTCGGACTGCAAAGCCCCCGCGTCGTTGAAGGGGATGACACGCAATTCTGCCCCTTTGCGCTCGCACAAGAGTTGCCAGGGGACGATGTTGGAGTGGTGCTCCATCTCGCTTACAACCACATTATCGCCCGCCTCGACGTGGCTGTCGCCCCAGGCGTAGGCCACCGTGTTGAGCGATGCCGTAGCACCCGCCGTGAAGATAATCTCCTCCTTGCGCTTTGCACCCACAAAGCGGGCTATGCGGCTGCGAGCCTCCTCGTAACGCTCGGTAGCCACCTCCGAGAGGTAGTGCACCCCTCGGTGGATGTTGGCGTTGCCGTGACGGTGCATCTCGTCGAGCAGACGAATTACCTGCTCGGGCTTTTGTGCCGTGGCACCGCTGTCGAGATAGACCAACCGTCGGCCATAGACCTCGGATTGAAGCAACGGAAACTCATCGCGTATGGTTTTCGGATCGAACATTGCGCTTGGTTATCTAAAAATTATAAACGCTCAATTTTCTGCTCCATCGCCTCCAACATCGCCTCGCACAGCGGAGCAACACCGCAATGCATCAGCACCTCGGCGGCAAAGCCTCGAATCTGCAAGGCTCGGGCCTGCTGCTCGTTCAGGCCACGCTGGCGCATATAGTAGATGGCCTCGTTATCCATCTGACCCACCGTGGCACCGTGCGAACACTTCACATCGTCGGCATAAATTTCGAGTTGGGGCATCGTCTCGATGCGGGCCGTGGGGCTGAGCAACATATTGCGGTTCTGCTGACCGGCATCGGTGCGCTGGGCATCCTGTGCCACATAGACCATTCCCTCGAAGCGGCCAACAGCCTTGCCACCGGCAATGCCTCGTACCACCGAGTTGCTTTTACAGTCGCTCACCAGGTGGTTGGTGCTGAGCGTCAGACTCGACTGCTCACTCTCGCCCACCAGGAACAGACCACCCACCTCGCACGAGGCCTCACGACCCACCAAATCGATTGTATAGCGGGCGGTAGCGGCGGCCAACTCGACCGAGGTAAGATGCAGTGCGCTCTCGGCCTGCTGACGAACAGTGACCGACGAAACACCCTCCGAGCCGAAATACTCGACCAGCGTCAGACGGCTGCCCTTGGCCAGCGTCACCTGCACCTCGCCCGAATGGGGCGTCGTGTGGCAGATGACCACCTTCGCCTCGGCACCTTCCGCAAGGGTCACCTCAAGCGTCGTGGGGTCCGTGACCACCATCGGCTGCGGCTGGATGCCCTCGATGCAAAGGTGTGTGCCCGTGAAGGGTTGAAATTGTGCTATCGCTTCCTGAATCTGCATAGCTGTTACTCCTTAAGGTCGTTGATGAGCCAATCGTAGCCCTCCTTCTCCAACTTCAGGGCCAGCGTGCGGTCGCCCGAGTAGATGATGCGGCCACGATACAATACGTGGACAAAATCGGGGACGATGTAGTCCAGAAGACGCTGGTAGTGGGTAATGACCACCGTAGCGTTCTGGGGCGTATGGAGCTTCGTTACGCCCGTAGCCACAATGCGCAGGGCATCGATATCCAGACCCGAGTCGGTCTCGTCCAAGATGGCCAACTTGGGGTCGAGCATCGCCATCTGGAAGATCTCGTTCTTCTTCTTTTCGCCACCCGAGAAACCCTCATTGACGGCTCGGGAGGTCATCTTGGTGTCCAACTCGACCACCTGCGCCTTCTCACGCACCATCTTGAGGTATTGGGCAGCCGTCAGCGGCTCCTCGCCACGATACTTGCGCTGCTCATTGACGGCCAGCTTCATAAAGTTGGCCATCGTCACACCCGGAATCTCGACCGGATACTGAAAGCCCAGGAAGAGACCCTTGCGGGCACGCTCCTCGATGGAGAACTCCAAGAGGTTCTCGCCTTCGAACTCCACCTCGCCCTCGGTAACCTCGAACTTGGGGTTGCCCGCAAGCACCGAAGCAAAGGTACTTTTACCCGAACCATTGGGGCCCATAATGGCGTGCACCTCGCCCGCCTTGACCTCGAGGTCGATACCACGCAAAATCTCCTTGCCATCGACCGTTGCGTGCAAATTTTTAACCTTTAACATATATTTAGTTCAATTTTTAATCAAATTATTTAACCCACACTCCCCTCCAGGTTCAACGCCAAGAGTTTTTGTGCCTCCACGGCAAACTCCATCGGGAGTTTCGAGAGCACCTCACGGGCATAGCCATTGACAATCAGACCAACGGCATCCTCGGTCGAGAGGCCTCGCTGATTGCAGTAGAAGAGCTGATCGTCCGAAATTTTCGACGTGGTGGCCTCGTGCTCCAAGATGGCCGTACGGTTGCGGCAATCGACCACGGGGAAGGTGTGGGCCCCACACTTATCGCCAATCAGGAGCGAGTCGCACTGCGAGTTGTTGCGGGCATTCTCGGCACCCGGATTGACACGCACCAGACCACGGTAGGCATTCTGGCTGCGACCGGCCGAGATACCCTTCGAGACGATGCGTGAGCGGGTGTTCTTGCCGATGTGAATCATCTTCGTACCTGTGTCGGCCTGCTGGAAGTTCGTAGTCATCGCCACCGAGTAGAACTCGCCCACCGAGTTATCGCCTAGCAGCACGCAGCTCGGGTATTTCCAGGTGATGGCCGAGCCGGTTTCGACCTGCGTCCAGCTCAAACGGGCATTCTCACGGCATAGGCCTCGCTTCGTGACGAAGTTATAGACACCGCCCTTGCCCTCCTTATCGCCCGGGTACCAATTCTGCACGGTCGAGTACTTCACCTCGGCATCCCGCTCAACAACAATCTCGACGACGGCGGCGTGCAGCTGATTCTCGTCACGTTGCGGAGCGGTGCAACCCTCGAGGTAGCTCACATAGGCCCCTTCGTCGGCCACAATCAGCGTGCGCTCGAACTGACCCGTACCTGCCGCATTGATGCGGAAGTAGGTCGAAAGCTCCATCGGGCAACGCACCCCTTTGGGGATGTAGCAGAACGAGCCATCCGAGAAGACGGCGGCATTGAGTGCGGCATAGAAGTTATCTTTGTAGGGAACCACGCTTCCCAGGTACTTCTGCACCAAGTCGGGGTGCTCCTTGATGGCCTCCGAGATGGAGCAGAAGATGATGCCCTTCTCCTTGAGGGTCTCACGGAAGGTGGTCTTCACCGAGACGGAGTCCATCACGGCATCCACCGCCACACCCGCCAGGGCCATCTGCTCCTCCAACGGAATGCCGAGTTTGTCGAAGGTGCGCTTCAACTCGGGATCGACCTCGTCCATCGAGCTAAGCTGCTTCTTGGGCTTCGGAGCGGCATAGTAGATGATCTCCTGAAAGTCGATTTCGGGAATCGTGAGGTGGCCCCAGGTGGGGTGCTCGAGGGTCAGCCAATAGCGGTAGGCCTCCAAGCGGCGCTCGGTCATCCACTCCGGTTCGCCCTTCTTCGCGGAAATCAGGCGCACGATCTCCTCCGAGAGTCCCTTTTCGATGAACTCGGTCTCGATATCGGTCGTAAAGCCGTATTTATACTCCTCGTCGGTGAGGGTCTGTAACAGTTCTTTTTCGTTTGTCTCTGCCATAGTATTTACACAGTAGTGACTATATCTTGCAAAGATAATGAAATTTATTGCTAAAGCAATAAAAAAAGCGAGCAAGCCGCCCACTCGGAATAAAAAAAGGCACGACCCCGAAGGATCGTGCCAAAACTTAGGCAGTTTGCGGATCGATTACTGACCCTTGGCAACCTGCAGCAGCGCGTTGTACTTCTGGTACTTGTCCATCATACCCTCCTCGTCACGCAGACGGAAGCAGAGGGCCTTCAGCGACTCCAGTGCATCAACATCGTTCTCCTTGATAGTCAAGGCCTTCTCCAGCACGGGAACAGCCTCGCGATAAACGGCGTTCACACCGGCCAGGTCGGCATCGTAAGCAGCCTGCGAGGTGTACTGACGATCGTTGATCTCGTTGTTCATCTGGTCACCCTTCAGCGTGTAGAACAGACCCAGGTAGAACCAACCCTCGTACATATCGGGCTTAAGCTCGGTTACCTTCTTGAACGATACGATCGACTCGTCGAAGTTCTTGAGCGAGTAGAACAGACGACCACGACCAAACCACAGATCTACGTTGTCGGGAGCAGCAGCCAGCTGACCATCGAGCATAGCCACCAGATCCTGCGGATCACCTACGCCCTCCTCGGTGGTGTAGAGCGACATCAGACCCTCCAGGATACGATCGTTCTTCGGGAACTTCTCGATACCTGCCAACAGGGCATCCTTGGCCTTCATCAGGTAAGCCTTATCGGCCTCCTTCTGACCATAGTAGCAGTGGAAGAGGTAGTAGTAGAGGTTACCCTCCTCATCGACATAGTTTACAGCCAGAGCGTCCTCCAGGTGCTTGGCACCCTTCACGAACGACTCGGGGTTGGTCGAACCGTCCATCGTGCGCAGGTAACCTGCGTAGTAGAGCAGCGTACCATCCACCTTCTCGCCCATCACGGGGTTCGAGAGAATCTCGTAAGCGTGGAGGTAAGCATCGGCAGCATCGGCATACTTGGCAGCGTCGAGGCAGGTGTTACCCAGCTGCGAGTAGTAGGTACCCAGCGCCTTCATACCGGCCTTAACCTTCTCGGCCTGCTTGCCGTCGATCTCCAGTGCCTTCTTGTAGGCCTCAACAGCCACCTGACCGGCATTGGGATAAACAACCTCATCCTCGGTCCAACATACAACCTTGCCACCCTCCATATAGACGGTGATCATCGGGTACTTGTGAGCCTCCATCGTACGGCCGTTGAGCGCAACCTGCTCTACCGACTGAGCCTTGCCCAGCGTCATATTGAGCATCACGCCCTCCATACCCACGAAGATGTCCTTCGTCAGGGCCGAAGCAGCCTCGTAATAGACCTTACCGCGGTTGAGCCACGTTGCAGCCTTACCATTCTTCTTGGCGTCCTTGATGTCGGCATCGCTCTTCTCAAGCTTTGCCAGGACAGCCTCCTTGTTCACTTTCTGTGCCTGTGCGGCGGGAGCCAGCATCAGGACGGCAGCCAAAGCTACCAAAATCATTCTTTTCATTGCAGTTATGAATTAAAGGTTTGTTTTTGTTTGCGTTAGTTCTACTCCTCGGCATTCTGCTCGGGCTGCGTCTCGGGAGCCTCGACAGCCTGCTCGGCCGACTCAACAGCACCCTCCACTACGGCACCCTCGACAGTTGCGCCCTCCACAGGCTCGGCACCCTCGGCCGGCAACTCAGCCTCCTCGGTCTTGGGCACGGCTACCACCGATGCAATCTGGTCGCCCTCACGCAGGTTGATTACCTTCACACCCTGCGTAGCACGGCCTGCCAGACGAATCTGCTCGACAGCCGTACGGATCACAACACCCGAGCGGTTGATGACCATCAGGTCGTTATCGTCCGTTACCGACTGAATCGAAACGAGCTTACCGGTCTTATCGGTCACGTTGATGGTCTTCACACCCTTACCGCCACGGTTCGTGATGCGGTACTCGTCCAAATCGGTGCGCTTACCAAAGCCGTTCTCGCTGATTACCAGCACATCCTGCTTCTGGTCCGGCTCGATGGCAATCATACCTACCACCTCGTCGTCGTCCTCAATCGAGATACCGCGCACACCGGCACCTACACGGCCGATGGCACGTACCGTATTCTCGTTGAAGCGGATGGCCTTACCCTCACGGGCGGCAATCAGAATATCGGCATTACCGCTCGTAATGCGTGCATCAATCAGCTCGTCGCCCTCACGGACCACGATGGCCTTAATACCGTTGGCACGAGGACGCGAGTAGGCCTCTACGAGCGTCTTCTTGATCGTACCACGGCGGGTACACATCACGATGTAGTAGTTGTTCAAGAACTCTTCGTCCTTCAGATTCCACACATTGATATAGGCACGTACCTTGTCGTTGGGGGCAATCTGGATGACGTTTTGGATGGCTCGTCCCTTATAAGAACGTGCGCCCTCGGGAATTTCGTATACCTTGAGCCAATAACAGCAGCCCTGCTCGGTGAAGAAGAGCATCGTATTGTGCATCTTGGCGACATAAATATGCTCGATGAAGTCCTCGTCACGGGTAGCACTACCCTTCACGCCCACACCGCCACGGTGCTGCTGGCGATACTCGCTCAGCGGGGTGCGCTTGATGTAACCCATATGCGAAATGGTGATGACCACATCCTCGTTGGCGTAGAAATCCTCGGGGTTGAACTCCTCGGCCGAGTACTCGATGGTCGTACGGCGGGCATCGCCATACTTCTCCTTGATCTCCATCAACTCCTCCTTTACGACCTCCAACTGCAGCTGCTCGCTCGAGAGGATGTCGTTCATACGCTGGATGAAGGCCATCAGCTGATCACGCTCGGCCTCCAACTTGCCACGCTCCAGACCGGTCAGCGCACGCAGACGCATCTCGGTGATGGCCGAAGCCTGCACCTCGTCCAGACCGAAGCGGTCCATCAACTTCTGACGGGCCTCGTCGGGCGTACGCGACGAGCGAATCAGGGCAACCACCTCGTCGATGTTGTCCTGGGCAATCAGCAGACCCTGCACGATGTGCAGACGCTCCTCGGCCTTGCGCTTGTCGAAACGCGAACGGCGTACCACCACGTCGTGACGGTGCTCGACAAAGTGCTTCACCAGCTCACGCATCGGCAGCAGCTGCGGGCGACCCTTCACCAGGGCGATGTTGTTCACGGCAAACGAGGTCTGCAAGGGGGTATTCTTGTAGAGGTTGTTGAGCACCACGCTGGCCATCGCATCCTTCTTGACGATGATGACGATACGCAGACCGTTGCGGTCCGACTCATCGTTGATGTACGAAATACCCTCCAACTTCTTGTCGTTGATCATATCGGCGATCTTCTTGATCATCTCCGCCTTATTGACCATATAGGGAATCTCCGTCACCACGATGCACTCACGACCCGAGGCGGTCTGCTCGATCTCGGTCTTGGCACGCATAACCACACGACCACGACCCGTCAGCATCGCCTCCTTGACACCCTCATAGCCATAGATGGTGGCACCGGTCGGGAAATCGGGAGCCTTGATGTACTGCAACATCTCCTCGCCCGTAATCTCGGGATTATCGACATAGGCGCAGCAGGCATCAATCACCTCCGAGAGGTTGTGGGGGGCCATATTGGTGGCCATACCCACGGCAATACCGCTGGCACCATTGACAATGAGCAAAGGAATCTTGGTGGGCAACACGGTCGGCTCGGGAATCGTGTCGTCGAAGTTCAGCGTCCAATCGACCGTCTCCTTGTCGATGTCGGCCATCACCTCGTCGGTAATCTTGCGCATACGGGCCTCGGTGTAACGCATAGCTGCGGCCGAGTCACCGTCCATCGAACCAAAGTTACCCTGACCCTCTACCAGCGGATAGCGCATCGCCCACTCCTGGGCCAGACGCACCATCGCATCATAAACCGACGAGTCGCCGTGGGGGTGGAACTTACCGAGCACATCACCGACGATACGGGCCGACTTACGGGTCGGTTTGTCGTGCGACAGACCAAGCTCGGAGCTCATATCGTACAAAATACGGCGGTGTACGGGTTTCAGACCGTCACGCACGTCGGGCAGAGCACGCGAAACAATCACCGACATCGAGTAGTCGATGTAGGCCGATTTCATCTGCTCTTCGATTTTGACCGGGACAATACGGCCGGTCAATACCTCATTCTTTTCCTCTTCCATTCTCTATTTTGTAGGTTTTTCTTTTTGCTAATGCACATTTAACGAGCAAAAATAGGCATTTTTTTGCGTTTTGACAATTTTTCGACCCCCTTTTTCACGCACGCGCATAAGAAAAATCGGTTTTTCGCCCCTTTTTCGCCCGTTTTAGCCGATTTTGGGTTTTCACTCGACAAGGGGACGAGTGTTGAAATGCAAAATTTAGAATTCAAAATTCAAAATTAGTTGGGCTGCGCGACCCAAAAGATGTGAGTTTAGAGAAATTAGAGAAGTTTGGGAGATTAGTGTTTTTATCCGCTTCGTTAAACTCCTTAAATTCTTTAATCTCCTTAATCTCTTTAATCTCCCTCCCCCACAAAAAAGGTCACAGCATAGCTGCAACCCAATAGTTCAAATTTTGAATTTTGCATTCTAAATTTTGAATTTCACACAAAAAAAAAGCTCTGCCGAAAAACAGAGCCTAAAAAGATTAAAAGCACCAAGCCTAATGATTAAAAAGCGGACACGGCGCGCACATAGTAGGCGTTGCGCTTACTGTTGTAGCGGGTGGTGCTGCCATAGCCCACAAGGAAAAGCCACGCGCAGTCTGAATTATACTCAACAGACGACCAATAGAAAGCGATGGACAGCCCTTTTTCAGCCATCGAAGCCAGGGTGTTGTTAATTACACTTTTTTGCTTATCCATAGCCCGCCACTCACTTATCGAGGGAAGTTGCCATCCTTTGCCTAACGAGCTACATTTCTGAGCCGCCGAATCCCAATCACACTCAAACTCTTTCAACGATACCGCTTTGCCGTTTTGTCCATTGTTCGACACAGCAAAGACCACACCGCCCACACCATTGATTTCGATGTAGTCGCCCACCTTGTAGGTGCGCCCACCAAAGGTGGAAGCGGTAGCATAATCGGTTATCATCAAAATTGAAAACAGTGCCACAAGCAACGTTTGAAGAAGATGTTTTGTTCTCATAGTTAACTTTTTTTTGTTGAGTTGATGCGTGGTGAACTCCTTGGCCCCAAAAGCCGATCTCGAAGGCAAGACCAAGGATACATTCACTAAATTGGCTGCTGTTGAAACAGTTAAACAAAATTACAAAAAAAATCGAAAATTCCAAAACATCTCACAAAAAAAATGGACTCCGGCTCATCACCACAAAAAAATCCTGCAACCCATATCGGATTGCAGGATATCACTTTTTGACACAGGCTGAACCACTATCGAAAATCGATCAACTCGAAGCCCTCATAAGCATCCATTTCGAAGGCTGCGATGGGTGTTTTGAGGGGCGAAATCGAGAGAATATCGATCGTGATGCGGGTGCCGTCCATCAGATAGACAATCGACGAGGGCAGCCCCGTTTTCAGGTTGATTTTCAGGCGAATCGTCGTTGATAGGTCCTGCTCGTTTTGCAGGCTCAACTCGGCCAGCGAGGCGGTCTCCTGCAACAGGGCGGCATCATAGACCGAGCCCGCCATTTCGAGGGCGTGAGCGGGGTTGGAGAGGATGTTTGCCGAGGTTGATTCGGTCGTGGTGATGACCACCTCTTGGCGGCGTTTATCCACCTCGTAGCGTTGCACACCATCGCCCCAAACCTCCATATCGGCCATCTCGATGCGGTAGCGATCGCCATCGACCTAGGAGTCTCCGGTGAGTTTCAAATCGTCGGCCACCACCATATAGGTTGCCTCGTAGCCGCCCAGCTGTTGCATCCGCTCCACAAGCGACGACATCAACCCATCGGCTCGGCTCTGCGCCAAGAGCGATAGGGGCAGCAGCATACTTATAATATATAGAGCAAGGCGTTTCATCTTGGTCTCTGTTTTTAGGGGTTAAAAGAGTCCCAAATCCTGCAACTTGGCCTCCAGGCTCGGCAGGTCGTGGAACAACACATCACGGGGCTTGGCACCCTGCGCACGGCCCACAATGCCCGCACGCTCCAACTGCATCATAATGCGGCCGGCACGGTTGAAGCCCACCTCGTAGTTGCGCTGAATCATCGAGGTCGAAATCGAGCCGCTCTCCACAGCATCACGGGCAATCTCGGCAAAGAGCGAGTCGTACTTCTTGGGGGCGACATCCTGCTCCTCGCTGCCCATCTGGCTCTCGCTACCCTCGGGGGCGTAGTCGGGCAAGAGGTAGGCCGAGGTGTAGCCCTGCTGGTGGGAGATATGGTCCACGATGCGTTCCACCTCGTCGGTATCAACCAGCGCACACTGCACACGGGTCACATCGCCATTGAGCGAGAAGAGCATGTCGCCACGACCGATCAGCTGCTCGGCACCCGGACGATCGAGGATCGTACGCGAGTCGATCATCTGAATCACACGGAAAGCGATACGGGCCGGGAAGTTGGCCTTGATACCGCCCGTGATGACCTTCACGTCGGGTCGCTGCGTCGCCACAATGAGGTGAATGCCCACAGCACGTGCCTTTTGCGCCAGACGCATCACGGGACGCTCAACCTCCTTGGCCATCATGATCA
>CALAQA010000182.1:0-13691 GCA_937889065.1 uncultured Alistipes sp. | reverse complement strand
CACACAGACAAAGTGGCCCGTGCGGTCGACCTGCAAGATGAGGGTTTTGAAGACCTTCTCGATAGGCTCGCCCAGCTCCTCGGCCACGTGGGTAGCCGCCAGGTCCGACTCATCGACCGTGTAGGGGATGAGTTCGTAGCCGATTTTGGCCCGATCCAACAGGCGGGCGGCGTTGGTCTTCTCGATGCGTTTGGCCATTGTTTAGCGGCAGATTTCGTGGATGCGACGATACAACTCGGCCTGCTCCTCGGGGGTCTCGGCGTAGGTCACCACAATGAGCTTCATCCCCTTCTTCCAGAGTTGGCGTACCTTCTCCTCGACCAGCTCCACGCCGCCTACGATGCGGGCATTCAGCACGGCACGGCCGGCAAAGGCATCGGCAAATCCTTCGGTGGGGTTGGCTCCCGGGTCGGTGGCCAGCGAGAAGGCTCCATCGGCCATTCGCAGCCCCTCGATTTGGGCAATCTCCTCCTTCTTGTCGGACCAGTTGCCGCACGAGTGGAAGACCGTACCGCCAAAGCGGTTGCCCGCCTTGGTCATCGCCGGCACACACAACGGGAAGTAGAGGTCGGGCGAGAGCATCGTCACGGTGTCGTCGCTCATACCCAGACCGTCGAACATACGGCTCGAGGCAAATCCGTGACCCGGCTTGACAAGGGCATCGCCAATGAGCTTGCGCTGCGCCTCGGTGAAGTCGATCAGCAGGTCGGAGGTGCGCTCCATCGCCACCTCAATCGACTCGGGGTCGAGCATCAGGTCGAGGTAAAAGGAGTTCGAGTCGATGATGTTGCTCAAGGTGTTCAGCGGCGACTGCACATCGCAGTACGACATCGGCAGACGGCCCTTCGTCTTGTCCAGGAAGTACTCGACCATCTCGAGCGTGTGGCGACCAATCTCGGTCTCGGCCACAGGGCGGTAGGGGGCAGCCACCAGGTCGGCCGTCGTGGCAAACTTACCATCCACGGCAGGGGCCTGACCCTCCTCCCAACGGTAGTTGAAACCATAGGCGGCGGCTACGGTACCCAGTCCGTACCACGGTTCGAGGAAGTTGGGCACATCCGCCTCGAAGCGCATCGACTGCTCCAGCGCACCCAACTGCCAGGCCAGCGAGCGGGTCATATCGTGCGAGTCCTCGGCGAAGACCTCCTTGACACGCATACGGCGATAGACCAAGACCCCTTCGTCGGCCTCCCAGAAGGCTTTGCAACGCTCATCGAGCGCAGCAGCATAGTCGGCATAGCGACTCAAATCGAACTTTTCGGGAGCAATCGGCTCCACACGGGTTGCCTGCGAATCGGCAAGCGAAGTATTAAACGAATCTTTTGCCATAGCAAAACGAAATTCAAAATGTAGAATTCAAAATTCAAAATGGGAGAATGGAAAGATAAGGTCGCTATAAGTCATTATAGGTCATTATAGGTCGTTATAGCCCCCAACTTTTAACTTTCAACTCTCAACTTTCAACTCCTCGGCGATGCGGTAGATCTCCTTCACACGTTCGTCGCTGACGTTGCCGTCCATATTCACGCAACAGATGCCCGTCTTGTAGCGATCGCCCGAAGCCTCGACACGCTCGGTGATGATTTGGCGTAATTCGTCCGTCGTGTAGTCGTTGATTTCCACGGGGTTGAGTCGCAGCGAGAAGAAGGTCTCGGGCAGGGCCTCACGCAGCGTCTTTACGTCGCCACCCCAACCCAGGTCGAGGAACGAGAGGTGGGGAATTTTGGCAAATTGAGCGGCGTGACGGTGGGGATCTTTGCCACAGTAGTGGATGCCGTAGGGTTGGTATTTCTTGCTCCACTCGATGTCGATGTCGAGCAGCAGATCTTCGTAATCCTGCTCCGAAATCATCGTGTGCGAACACTCCGAATGGATGTAAATCGGCTCATCGAGGAGGCGTGCGATGCGGTTTACCGAGATCGAGGAGGTGCCCGTTTCGGCCTTGATGTAGCTGAAGAAACGCTCCACCACACGGCCAATCTGGGCGAAGTAACGCTTCACCCCCTCGGGGTCCATCATCATATCCATCAAGACATTTTCGCCCTTCAGGTCCATGGCCAGATTCAGCACGCCACCCCAATTGATGTCGCCCGTGACATAGCCGTGGCGGGCCTTCAGCTCCTCGATGAGGGCTTGCAGTCGCTTGAAGGCGGGCGAACGGAAGGGGGCCTCCTCGTCGATCTCCAACTCCTCACGGTGGGCGCAGATGACCTGCGGTGCCGAGTCGGCAAAGTATTCGATGCGGCAGCCGAGCATCTCCGACAGCAGATAGCCGGCAGCCAGATGCACGGCACCGATTTCGGGCCGGGCCTCGTTGCGGTGGAGTCCCAGTCCGCAATCGCCGAAGCGGTCGTAGAGGGTTTGCTCCATCAGTTGCTCGTCGCTTACACGGCGGCGGGGGTCGTAAAAGAAATCTTCATCGAAGCAGATGCCGACGTGCTTGTTCCACCACGAGGGGTGAAAGACCACATCTACGGGCAGGGGTTGCGAGGCCAATTTTTTCATCTTCAGTTTTGGTTTTAGGTTTTGTGACACGCACATATTGGATGCTAATTTACAATTTTTTTGGCAAACAAGCCCCCTTTTTCTCATAAAGCTGCACCCGAAGGGTGATTTTACCCGCTTTTTGTGGTTATTTACTTTTCTTTGACTATTTTTGTGTAACGAATTTACCCCGATTTATGAAACGACAGTTGCTCCTGGTCTTGTTATCGGTCATCCTGCTCTCGGCGGGGTGGCTTGGTGTGACGGGCCTCGGGCTGCTCGCCGCCTTCATTCCGTTGCTCTACATCAGCGCCGAGGCCGAGCCTACCCGTCGGGGTTGGTGGCGCACTTTCGGCTGGGCAACCCTCACGTTTGTGGGGTGGAACGTCGCCACCGTCTGGTGGATCTGGAATGCTACGCCCGTAGGCCCCATCGCCGCTACGATTGTCTCTTCGGCACTCAACCTCTTTGCCTTTATGCTCTACCACACGATCCTCAAGCGAGGACCGAAGCCCCTGGCCTACACCGTGCTGGTGGCCGCCTGGGTGGCGACCGAGTATTGGTATTTGGAGGGGGAGGTGTCGTGGCCCTGGCTGCTGCTCGGCAACGGTTTCTCGCACGATGTGTGGGCCGTGCAGTGGTATGAGTGGTGCGGCGTGCTGGGTGGCTCGGTGTGGGTGTTGGTGTGCAACCTGTTGATTTTCGAGGCATTGCGCAGCCGTACCCCCATCCGTATGCTGAAGGCGGTGTTGGGTGTGGTGGTGCCGTTGGTGGTCTCGCTCGTGCTCTACTTCAGCTACGAAGAGCCGACCGAACGGGTGCAGGTGAGCATCCTCCAACCCAATGTCGATGCCTACGAAAAGTTCGATGGCGATACCGATCGCCAAATCGACAATATCTTCTCGCTACTGCATGAAGTGCCCGCCGAGAGCGATTTTGTGTTGTTGCCCGAGACGGCCGTGCCGGGCTATTGGTGGGAGCCGACACTCGGTGAGCAGATCGAGGGCGACGAGGCCGAGGTGTGGAGTCGCCTGCGTGATACGCTTCGAAGTCGCCTGCCGAATACGATGTTGGTGACGGGTGCCAATACCCGCCGCTACTACCCCGCAGGGGCAGAGAGCCGCACGGCACGACCGCTGTGGAATCCCGCCTTTGGCAGCTACGACATCTTCAATACGGCCGTCGGCCTCGACACAACTCGGACCCTCATCCACCACAAGGGACGCCTGGTAATCGGCGTCGAGAAGACCCCGCTGTGGATCTTCGATGTGTTGGACTTCCTTGTCATCGACCTGGGGGGCGTGGTGGGCCAGATTGGCGAGGGCAAACACGGCTCGGCCTTTGACCACCGAGGGGTGAAAATCGGCCCTGCCATCTGCTACGAGGGGGTCTATGGCAACTTCTACGGCGACCACGTGCGTCGTGGGGCCTCGCTGATGGCCATCCTCTCGAACGATGGTTGGTGGGGTGACACGCCCGGTTACAAGCACCTCTTTACCCTCTCGCGCCTGCGTGCCATCGAGCACCGTCGCAGTGTGGCCCGCTCGGCCAACACGGGGCGTTCGGGCTTCATCAATGCCCGAGGCGATGTCAGCTCGACCCTCGGCTGGGAGGAGCGTGGCGTGCTGACCGAGGAGGTGGCACTGAACCACCGTGTGACCTTCTATACCCGCTATGGCGACTATTTGGGGCGCATTGCGGGCTACCTGCTGCTGTTGTGTGTGCTCTACTTTGTGGCCTATCGCATCAAGCGGCGCAACTACCTTGTCCCTTAATTTCCCGTACCAAAATAAGTTATGAATTACACCCAAACGCTCGAATTTTTGTTCCAGTCGCTTCCCGCCTTCGAACAGACGGGGGCCACGGCCTATAAGCCCGGCTTGGAGCGCATCAGCGAATTTTGTCGCCACTTGGGTAACCCCCAACGCAACTTCTTCACCATCCACGTTGCCGGCACGAATGGCAAAGGGTCGGTGTCGCATATGCTGGCCTCGATTCTGCGTGAGGCAGGCTACCGCACCGGCCTCTTCACGTCGCCCCACCTGAAGGATTTTCGCGAGCGCATCCGTGTCGATGGCGAGATGATTCCCAAACAGAAGGTGGTCAATTTTGTCGATAAGCACCGTGAGAAGATGGAGTCGTTGGACCTCTCGTTCTTTGAGATGACGGCGGCCCTGGCCTTCGACTACTTCGCCCAGAGCGATGTCGAGGTGGCGGTTATTGAGACGGGCCTTGGTGGTCGCCTCGATGCGACGAATGTCATCATGCCGATTGTGAGCGTGATTACCAACATCGGCCTCGAGCACACCAACCTGCTGGGTTCGACCCGTGCCGAGATTGCCCGCGAGAAGGGCGGCATCATCAAGAAGAGCATTCCGGTGGTGATTGGCGAGGGCGACCCTGCCTACAACGGCGTGCTGGAGGCGATTGCTGCCCAGAATCGTTCCCGTTTGGTCTATGCCGAGAACGAGTTTGTCTGTGAGTGCCAGGAGATGCACGCCGAGGAGCAGTGTTTCTCGCTGCGTCGCAAACGTGACGGCTTCCTCTATGCGGCCGAGTTGGATCTGTTGGGCAACTACCAGCGCAAGAATCTGGTGACGGCTGCCACGGTGGCCGACCTGCTGCACGAATCCACACCGCTGACCATCTCGCGTCGTGCCTTCCTGGAGGGTATCCGCACGGCGGCCGAATCGACCTCGCTGGGTGGCCGTTGGCAGAAGATTGCCGACTCGCCCCTGACGATTTGCGATACGGGCCACAACGCTCACGGCCTGAAGTATGTCGTTGAGCAGCTGGCCGCTACGCCCCACCGCAAACTCTACTGCGTGATGGGCATCGTGCGAGATAAAGATTTGCAGGAGATTCTGCACCTGTTGCCCACCGAAGGCTACTACATCTTCACCGAGGCGCAGAGTCAGCGAGCCATCCCTGCCGAAGAGTTGGCCCAAGCGGCTGCGGCGTATGGCTTGCAGGGCGAGGTGGTAAAGCCCGTTCCGATGGCCGTAGCCCGAGCCAACGAGTTGGCCAAGAAGGACGATATGATTTTCATCGGCGGCTCGACCTACGTGGTAGGCGAGGCGTTGTAAACCACTAATACCGTTGGGTTATGTACGATGTATTTATTAGTTACTCCCGAGCTGATTACAAGGATCCCGACACGGGTGAGTTGTTACCTAACAGTCCCGTTTCCCTTGTGAAGGAGCTTTTGGATGAGTTGGGGGTTCGTTATTGGATTGACGAAAAGGGTATCTATTCGGGCAGTCAGTTTATGAACGAGATTGCCGAGGCCATCGACCAATCCCGTATTTTCCTCTTTATCTCCACCGAGAACTCGAACAAATCGCAGTGGGTGGAGCGTGAGTTGGCCTTTGCCGTCGAGCAAAACAAATTCATCCTCCCCATCAAGGCGGTGGACAAGTATCCTCCAAAAATCAGTATTTGGTTGGCCGGTCACGATTACATTGACCACTACAAGCAGCCCAAGCAGACGGTAGCCCGCCTCAAGAAGGCGCTTACTCGTCGTTTGGAGGAGATGCGTACCCGTGAGGAGTTGGAGGCAGCTCTGAAGCGGCTGTCGTTTGAGATTGCCGAGCAGCAGAAGGTGGTGACGGAGAGCGAGGAGGAGATGCAGCGTCTCGAAATTCGCCTGAAGGAGTTACAGAGCCGCAAGGAGAAAGCAGAAGAGCAGCTCTACACTTTGCAGGTCGAGGCGGCTCGTTTGCAGGGCATTCGTCCGCCTAAGCCTCCCCGCAAGAAAACGGAGGAGCCGGCCAAACCCCAAGAGGAGATTACCGAGCTTCGAGCGTGTACCTTCGGCGAGGCACTGCGCTCCAAGCATTGGCTGTTTAATTTCATCTACATTTTGGGGCTGTTTGCTATGGCCTTCATAACATATTGTATGGCATATTGGTGCTTTGATGAACTTCAAAAAACTTCATTTGATGACGACCTTTCTAATCTAATTTTGATATGTGTAGCGGCTTGGTTTATTATGACACTCGGCGTTTTTGGGGTGTTGAAAAATCAAAAAAGCGGATTTTGGCATATAGTATTTGTTTTAATAGGCTTTTTCGTATCATTACTACCTGATGTTTTTTTTGATGGATACGTAGAGGCGTATGATGAAATCGCCATATTGTTTCCTGGCGTCTGTTTGTTCTTGTTTTTGATTTGCTTATCGTTACGCAAGGCGGGTAAATCGGCTTGGTCGCAACTCCACTTTTGCAAAAAGGGTTGGTCCGAATTAAATATCTTTTGTTGGTTGTTGTGGCTCGCTATCTTGGTTTTGATTGATGACACTCATTGGTAGGATATTATATACCCGTGTTTCGATTGGGTGTCATTCCGATACAGCAGAGGCTGTCCAACCGATTGGTTGCGACAGCCTCTGTTGTTTTTGGTGTTTGTAGTATTTACTCACCCTCTTCCTCCTCCTTTTTGGGCTTGAAGAAGCCGGCCAGGCTTGAGAGGGCGGCCGTGGTATCTACCTTCACCGAAGTTTCTTCCTCCTTCACCTCCTCTTCGGCGGCGATCTCCTCCTTCGGCTCGATGGCGGGTGTCGGCGTCTCGGGTTGCGGGCGGGTCAGCGTCGGGATGACGGGCGGGGTCGGCGTGGGCGCCTCTTCCACCGCCTCTTCGGGCTCGGGGGCAGGAGCAGGGGATGCCGTTCCCTTTTCGGTCTGCTTGGTCTCCTCCTCCGGCGCCTGCGGGATGACGGGACCCACCACGGGAATCACATCCGAGTTCTCTTCGGTGCCCTTACACTCGGCCAGGCTCGAGTTGATCTTGTCCAACTCGATATTGAGGCGGTCCACCTCCATCACGACGGCCGAAATGCTCTCCTTGCGCTTGCGAAGGGTCTCTTCGAGGGTGGCCATTTCAGCTTGCAACTGCTCCAGCTGCTCGGTTTTCACCTCAATTTCCTCCTGCAACACCGCCCGATATTCGGTGTAGATCTTCAGCTGGCCGAGCAGTTGTTCCTTCTGCGTTTTCAGCGTGTCGAAGGTCTCCTTGAAATCATCCTCCGGTGGAATAATCGGAGCAAGAGCCTCAACGAGACGTTCGGCTGTCAAATCGGGTTTGTGCAGGTGGTCAATCCACTCCTGCCCGGCCAACCAGATGCCGATGCCCGAGGGGAACTTCTCGAGGTTCTTGACGATGATCATCGTCTTCTCCTGCTCTACGGCATAGCTAACTTCTTTTTTGCAGTAGAGGGAGTGGCACGAGTTCTCGGTGGCAATGAAGAGGAAGATAGACGCTTCGTCGATGGCACGCCCAATCGTCCCCATATAGTCGGGAGTCGTGGCGCTGATGCCCTCCTCGTCGAGCCAATAGCTGACATTGTTCTCTTCGAGAATGGATTTAATCTCCGAGACGATGTTGCCCGGGATAATCTCGCCATTCTCGAGCTTGTAGTCCTTGCGCGAGTAGCTGATAAAGACGCTCTTCTTCTGCTGTTCCATAGCGGGTCAGGGTTTTTGAGGTTGGTGGTTGGCCTGTGTAGGCGAAAAACCGGCCCACACCTATTTATATTAAGGTGCAGGCTGGTTTGTGGGGGTGTGCTATGCGCCCGTTACTCGCCACGCATACCCTCGGCGAAGTCGGAACGTACGCTCGAGAGCAGGTTGAACAGACGCAGCAGGATGCGCTTCAGCTGCGGATCGTCGGGGCTGATGAACATCTCGCACTGGGCGTGGGTGTTGTCGTTGTTCTTGTTGATGGTCACCTTGGCCACCTTGTACTCACGATTCACCTTGTTGGCCACGAAGTGAGCCTTGGCAAACTCCTCGTTGTTCTCAATCGACCAGAACGAGGGGAGCCATACACGCAGATAGACGTCGTCGTCCGAGTCGCAAATGACGTAGTAGGTCAGACCCTGAACCTTCAGTTTGATATCGCCATCGTCGTCGATGGTAGGCAGGTAACCCTCCTCACGGAGGATCTCCATACAGCGTTCTTTCAATGTTGCCATAGTGCAAAAGTTTTAAGTTGTGTAGTTCCTTATCTCTTCTATAGAGTGTATTTTCTACAAAGATATAACATTTTGCGCCAAAAATCCTAATTCGACGGCTAAAAAAATCCCCACATCAGTGTTTTGATGCAGGGATTTGTTTCTTTTGTGGGTCGTTTGAGCTTCCTGACGGCTTAAATAAAGCCGAGGCTGTCGAGGAAGATCAGCACCAGCAGCAGCGGGCAACCCACTCGCCACATCAGGCGCAGGTAACGCATCACCCACTTGTTGGGGTGGGTCTCGGGGTAGAGCTGCTTGGTGACGAGCTGTTTATCCATTCGCCAACCCACAAAGAGGCAGGTCAGCAGGGCACCTGCGGGCAACATAATGTTGGCCGTAATGTAGTCCATTGCATCGAAGATACTCATACCAAAGAGCTTCACGCCGCTCCAGTCGCCCAGCGAGAGCGAGGCCACCACTGCCAAGACGATGGCAATGCCCGTTGTGAGGTAGGCGGCCGTCTTGCGTTTCAGCTTCCAATCATCGACCAGGTAGGCCGTGAAGGATTCGTGCATCGAGATGGTCGAGGTGAGGGCCGCCAGCACAAGCAGCAGGAAGAAGAGGGTTGCCCACACCCCACCAAAGGCCATCTTCGAGAAGATGGAGGGGAGGGTGATGAAGACCAGCGAGGGACCCGAGCCCGGCTCAATACCCGCACTGAACACCGCCGGGAAGATCACCAGACCGGCCAGCACGGCCACCAACGTATCGAGTATCGAAACCTCCACTGCCGTGTGTTGCAGGTCGGTTTTGGGGGCGAAGTAGGAGGCATAGACCACCATCGTACCCAGACCAATCGAGAGCGAGAAGAAGGCCTGTCCGACGGCTGCCAGAATGGTCGAGGCCGATACCTTCGCCAGGTCGGGCATCAGGAAGAAGCGAAGACCCTCCAACCCGCCGTCAAGGGTGCACGAGCGGATGGCCAGCACCACCATAAAGAGCAGCAGCAGCGGCATCATCACCTTCGAGCTGCGCTCGATGCCCTTCTGCACACCCAGGGCGATAATCAGATGCGTTGCCAGCGCAAACAGCACGGCATACAAAAGCGGTCGCCAAGGGTGAGCGATGAAGTTCTGGAAGGCGGCTGTGTGGGCCTCGGCATTGGGTTGGGCCATCAGTTCGCCGGTGAGCGAAGCGACGGTATATTCGGCTGTCCAACCCGCCACCACAAGGTAGAATCCCAGAATGATGATGGCGGTCAATACGCCAATGTAACCCACAATCGACCAGCGTTTTCCGAGCTTGCGATAGGCTGCAACGGCACTGCTGCGTGTAGCCGTGCCGACCGAAAATTCGGCCAACATCAGCGGCAGACCGATCAGCAGAATGGCCAAGACATAAAACAGAAGAAAGGCGGCACCGCCGTTTTCACCTGCCAGGTAGGGAAAACGCCAGATGTTGCCCAGTCCGATGGCGCTGCCGGCCGAAACCAACACCGCACTGATGCGCCCCCCGAAGGTGGCACGTTTTTTTGCACTCATATGTTTCTAACTTAACCTAAATTTGGGTAAAAAGCGCAAAGGAGCAGAGTGGTTTTTCTCCCCTCTACTCCCTTTGCACTTATTGGGTAATCTCGACGCTGACCCCCTCGACCTTACCACCCAGGGGTGGTGCGAGTTTGGTGACACGGCACGTTACCTCGACAATGGCGGGGTAGTGGGCCTTCAGGGCCGAGATGATATTGACGGCCACACGCTCGATGGTGCGCTGCTTGTGGCGCATCACCTCACGGGTGAGTTCATAGACCGTCAGGTAGTTTACTGCCAGACGCACATCGTCTTTTTCGGCCACCTCGCCGAGCGGTGTGGTAATCTTCAACTCCACACGGAAACGGTTGCCCACCACCTGCTCCAAATCGTAGCAGCCGTGGAAGGCGTGAAACTCCATCCCTTCGAGGTGAATCGTGTAGTTCATCGGCAGCCTTTTTTCGATTTTTGTTACTCGGCGATTACCAGGTAGTAGTTCTTCTTGCCACGCTGCACCAAGAGGTACTTGTCGGCAATCAGATCCTCCTCGGTCACCTTACGCTGCGGATCGCTTACCTTCTCTTTGTTGAGCGACACGCCGCCACCCTGAATCATCTTGCGGCACTCGCCCTTCGAGGGGAAGATGTTGGTCTTCTCGGCAGCCAGGTCAATCATCGTCAGCTCGCCCAGGTCGCTGCGTGCGATGGTAAACTGGGGCACACCCTCGAAGACCTGCAACAGGGTCTGCTCGTCGAGCTTGTGCAAAGCCTCCGAGGTGGCACCACCAAAGAGAATCTGCGTAGCCTCGACCGCCTTTTCGTACTCCTCACGCGAGTGAATCATCGTCGTAATCTCCTCGGCCAGACGCTTCTGCAGGATGCGCAGGTGGGGCGCCTCGTCGTGCTGGGCCGTGAGCGTCGAGATGGTCTCACGATCCAGCAGGGTGAAGATCTTGATGTATCGCTTGGCATCCTCGTCGCTCACATTGAGCCAGAACTGATAGAACTTATAGGGCGAGGTGTAGCGGGGCGAGAGCCATACGTTGCCGCTCTCGGTCTTGCCGAACTTCGTGCCGTCGGCCTTCGTAATCAAGGGGCAGGTGATGGCAAAAGCCTCGGCCTCCGAGCCGAGCTTGCGGCGAATCAGCTCCGTACCGGTGGTGATGTTACCCCACTGGTCGGCACCGCCGAGCTGGATTTTGCAGTTCATCGTCTGGTAGAGGTGCAGGAAGTCGTAGCCCTGCAAGAGCTGGTAGGTAAACTCCGTGAAGGACATACCCTCGCCCTCGCCATTAAAACGCTTCTTGACCGAATCTTTGGCCATCATGTAGTTCACGGTGATGCACTTGCCGATGTCACGGGCAAAGTCGAGGAACGAGAACTCCTTCATCCAGTCGTAGTTATTGACCAGACGGGCGGCATTGGGGGCGTCCGAGTCGAAGTCGAGCAGCTTGGCCAGTTGGGCCTTGATGGCCTCCTGGTTGTGGCGCAGGGTCTGCTCGTCCAGTAGGTTACGCTCCTGCGATTTGCCCGACGGGTCGCCAATCATACCCGTAGCACCGCCGATGAGTGCCAGGGGACGGTGGCCACACATCTGGAAATGCTTGAGAATCATCACACCCACCAGGTGGCCGATATGCAGTGAGTCGGCCGTGGGGTCGATGCCCAGGTAGGCCGTCGTCAGCTCCTTCTCGAGCTGCTCTTTGGCACCGGGCATAATCGTGTGGATCATCCCGCGCCACTCCAATTCTTCGATAAAGTTTTTCGTCATATCTGTTCGTTGTTGTTTCGTATGTGGTGCTACTCGAACTCCAGGCCTAAGGCCTCTTTCAGCTCTACGAGCAGCGGATTCTTTTCGGTCATATAGCGCACACGGTCCTCCAGACGGAAGGGGCGTGCGGCACGTATCTGTTCGTTTACGGTCACCTCCAGGTCGATTTTTCCCTCGATGCCGGCCTCACGGGCGATGGCGGTCAAAAGGGCGGTCTGGTTGCGCACAATCTCGTCGTGCAACTCCTGCGTCGGCACGCTGATGCCGATTGTGAAGTTCGAGATGGTCATCTGCTCGAACGAGGGGACAAAGCGGGGTCGCTCGTGGCGGATGTAGCTAAGGATGCGCTCCCGTGCCGCATTGAGTTTCTCTTCGCACTTGGGGTCGTAGAGGGGTCGTTCGGTGCGGCGTACCTCCTCGGCGGGCTGCTCGTTGCGTGTGGGGGTCCCGTTCAGGAGCGACGCAAGCGAGGTGCCGAAGTGTCCGCTGCGACTCGTCGTACGGGGTCTCGGCTCTGCTTTCGATGTGGGGGCTTCCACCTCCTTCGGCGTTGCCACCTCCGTTGCCTTCGGCGTTTCGACTACCGGGGTAGGTTCGACCTTCGGAGCCTCCACTGCGGGGGCAACCACTTTCGGCTGCTCCACGACGGGGGTCGTCGGCACGGCTGCGGGCTTGGGGGCTTCAACGACTACCTTCGGCTGCTCGGCCACACGCACACGGGGTGTCAGCTCGGGCAGGGGGTAGTGCTCATCGTCCTCTATCTTTTTTTTTTGACCGAGTCTTGCGATTTTCATCAGACCCAGTTCCACAAGCAATCGAGCGTTGGAGGCTTGGCGTATGCGGCCATCCAATTCGGTGAGGATGGCGATGGAGCCAAACAAAAATTCGGGGTCGCAGCTTTGCGCTTGTGTGCGGTATCGCTCCATCAGTGTACCCGTCATCTCAATCAAGGGGAGGGTGTCGGGCTGCTTGGCCATCAACAGGTCACGCAGGTGACGATTCAGACCTGCCATAAAGGTCTGCCCCGAAAAACCCTTCTGCAACACCTCGTCGAAGCCGACCAGCGCATCGGTGTAGTTACCCCCCACCAGCAGATCGGTCATTCGGAAGTAGGTGTCGTAGTCCAGCACGTTCAGGGTCTGGGCCACGGTGCGGTACTCGAGTGTCGAGCCGCAGAACGATACGGCCTTGTCGAACATCGACAGTGCATCACGCATACCGCCATCGGCCTTCTGGGCGATAAGGTTCAGCGACTCCTCGTCGGCCGTGACCCCTTCGTTCGAGGCGATGTATTTGAGATACTCCACGGCATCCTCGACACGAATGCGGTTGAAATCGTAGATTTGACAACGGGAGAGGATGGTGGGGATGATTTTATGTTTCTCGGTGGTGGCCAGGATGAAGATGGCGTGCTGGGGCGGCTCTTCGAGGGTCTTGAGGAAGGCGTTGAAGGCGGCAGCCGAGAGCATATGCACCTCATCGATGATGAATACCGAGTAGCGACCGATTTGGGGGATGATGCGCACCTGCTCGATCAGGGTACGGATATCCTCTACCGAGTTGTTCGATGCGGCATCGAGCTCGTGGATGTTGAGCGAGCGGCCCTCGATGAACGAGCGGCACGATTCACACTCATTGCAGGCCTCGGCGCCGTTGGGCGAGAGGCAGTTGATGGCCTTGGCGAAGATGCGTGCGCAGGTGGTCTTACCCACACCGCGGGGACCGCAGAAGAGGTAGGCGTGAGCCAGTTGGCCACGCTCGATGGCATTCTTCAGGGTCGAGGTGATGTGCTTCTGACCCACCACGGACTGGAAAGTCGCCGGGCGATATTTACGGGCACTGACGATAAAATCACTCATAGGCTACAAAGATAGTGCAAGCCGAGCGCAATGCCAAATTTATTTGGAAAAAAAGGAGACCGAATGGGGCTGTGAATTTATTCACGTTGCCCCATTCGACCT
>CALAQA010000181.1:0-21153 GCA_937889065.1 uncultured Alistipes sp. | reverse complement strand
CCCACCCCGAAGCCCACGCCGAAACCTGCCCCTCAACCGACCAAGAGCGAGGCCGAAAGGATTGCCGAGGCCGATCGACGGGCAGTCGAATTGATGACGCAGGGCCAAACGCAGCAGACCCAAAAGCCGACACAGCCATCGACGGGCGAGTCCGGAGGATTTTTGTTGAAGGCGCAGGGCAAGTTGAAATATAGCCGTCACATTTCACGCAAAGACCATATTGCGCCCCGTGAGATGGTGCATACACCGTTGGCACTCTTCACCTCGCGAGCCATTCCGTTGGATGTGGTGGTCGAGTTGGTCGATGGAGCCAAAGGGGTAGGTAAGGTGCAGAGCTCCACCTCGTCGGACGGCAAGCAGCAGAGCGTGTCGGTTCGCCCGAGCGAGTTCTATTGCCGAGTGAGCGGCTTCGAGGAGGTGCCCTGTGCGCTGATGAGTGTGGGCTATGATGTCGCCAACACGGAGCAAATCAAGACGTCGAGCTTTACCTACAACCTGCCCTCGTCGTGGAAACGAAGCAAGGTGAAGGAGTATGCCAAGGCGTTTGCGGAGGATTTGGCTCGTTTGGGTGTCGGTTGGAACGAATCGAAGGATCGCTACATCGGCTCCTACGAAGGTCACTACCTGATGCTTGACTACGGCGCCAACGGCCAAGACAACCACATCTACCTCTACATCAGCTACGCCGAGAAGTAGCAAGAAACGACAAAGCCGCAGGTTTTCCTGCGGCTTTGTCATTCTTTGTCGGGGAGACTGGATTGGCTACTACGCTACGCTTCGTGACGCCTTTCCAGGTGGCCCCTTTGCAAGATTACAAAGAATGCCAAAGCAGCCTTCGGCAGTTCTTTGTTGTTTTATAGATTGCTGTCAGCAACCAAGTTTGCGCCAGCCCCATAAAACAACAAAACCACTACAATGTAGTGGCTTTGTCATTCTTTGTCGGGGAGACTGGATTCGAACCAGCGACCCTCTGCTCCCAAAGCAGATACGCTAACCGGACTGCGCTACACCCCGAAGACGGTGCAAAGATACACTATAATTTTGAATTTTGAATTCTGAATTTTGAATTTAATTTTCTTTCACCTCGAAAATTTGTTGCCAATTTCCATTCGTTGGTGGACAATAGACCGAAAAACCGAGGGCGTGGGCTGCATCGGCGTTGCGTTGGCCGTCGTCGATAAAGAGGCTCTCCGAGGGGTCGATATGGCCCTCCTGCATCATCTTCTCGAAGATGGCGGGGGCGGGTTTCAGAATACCCATCTCGAACGAGAGGTAGAGGTGGTCGAAGTAGTCGTCCAACTCCTTGCCCGTCGCCTCACGCACTCGATCCCGTACCATGTTGATGGCTACGGGGTTGGTGTTCGAGAGCACAAAGGTGCGGAAACCCTTTTGGCGCAACCGCTCGATGGTCTCCATCTTCGACCTTTCGACCCGTGCCAGAAACTCCCGATAGACCCACGCAATCTGCTCGTTGGTCACCGTGGGGCAGTTGTCGATGCGGCGCATCTCATCGCACGCCTCCGCCCAACTCAACCGTCCGCTCTCCATCCGCTCGTTCACATCGGCGGGGTAGCAGGGGTCCATCATCGCCGCCATACGAGGCATACCGAGCTCTTTGAAGCACTCTTTGACACGCTCCATCTCCAGGTCGCAGATGATGCCGCCCAAATCAAAAATGATATTTTTAACTCCTTGTAACATCGTCTATTTCTGAAATTTCATCGTCCACCGACGAATGGGGCGCAAGAGCCACATCGGCAGCGACACAAGCAGCGGAATCCAAAGCCTGTTCCACCAATCAGGCACCGAGCAACGCTCGCCACGCCACAGGGCATTCAACCCTCGGCGGGCACAATGGTCGGCCGAAATCAGACCGCCCACCCGCATTCCGAGTCGTTGCAGACGGGAGGGAAGCCCATACAGATCGGTGGCCACCCCCGCAGGGCAGATGGCCGTCACGTGGATGCCCTGCTCCTCGACCTCCTTCGAGAAGGCGACCGAAAAGGCCTTCAAGTAGGCCTTCGAGGGGCCATAGATGGCCAACCCCGGGAAGGGCATCCATTGCGAGTAGGAGGACATATTGAGGATGTAGCCTCGGGCACCTCGGCGAATCATATCGGCTGCAAACAGACGGCACAGCTTGGTGGTGGTCATCGTGTGCAGCAGCAGCATCCGCTCCATCTTTTGACCATCCATCTTCAGCACATCCCGAAACGAGAAGATGCCCGCATTGTTAATCAGCACATCGACCTTCAACCCCGACTCCTCGATGCGGTCGTGCAACTCCTCGGCCGCCTCCAAACGGGCCAAATCGAGGGTGATGCACCGCACCTCCACATCGTACGAGCGGCTAATATCTCGTTGTGTTTCACGCAGGTTGCGCTCCTCCTGACCCACCAACACCACGTCGTAGCCCAGGTCGGCCAACCGCAGGGCATAGCAACGCCCGATGCCCGATCCGGCACCTGTCACCACGGCCCACGCCGAGCCTACAATCACTTCACCTCGTCGCATCGTTATTTGATTTTACGCAGTTCACGCCACAGCCGTTCGGGGATGTGCTCGGTGCAGTTGTGGCAACATTGCATATCTTTGGAGTACATACGGGCGATGCAGTAGTCGCGATGGTCGCACCCCGAGCGGGTCGAAAGGTCGCCCTCACGCATCTTATTGACAAAGGCGGGGTCGTTGATCAGCGCACGGGCCATCTGCACCAACTCGAAGCCCGCGTCGAGCACCTTCTCGATGCCCTCACGCGACACCAGACCACCCACATAGATGAGCGGCATCTTCAGCGCCTCACGGAAACGCAGGGCATTGTCCAGGAAGAAACACTCCTTGAAGTCGTATTGCTTGATCATCCACTGCCCGAACAGCGAGACGACAATCTTCTGCAACCACTCGTTCCACCCCATATAGTAACCCATCGTCTTGGTGGGAATGCGGCCACGCATCACCGCCATCGGGGCACGTGATACGAAGCCCGACGAGAGCACCAGACCGTGCACGCCGAGGCGTTCGATCTCCTTGGCAATCTCGATGCTCTCCTCCACCTCGATGCCCCCCTTGAAGCCATCCTCCATATTGTGCTTCACAACGACCGCCATTTGGCATTTGGCCGCCTCCTCGAGCACCTCCTCCAGACACATCTTCATAAAGCGCATACGGTTCTCGAGCGAGCCACCATATTCGTCCCGACGACGGTTGGTCCAGGGCGAGAGGAACTGCGAAATGAGGTAGCCGTGGCCGGCGTGTACCTCCACCGAGTCGAAACCCGCTTCGTGAGCCGTGCGCACGGCTGTGCCGAAATCTTTGGCCGTCTGGGCAATCTCGGCGTGGCTCATACGGCGGTGGAAGGTGGGGGAGTAGAGGTTAAACCCGTTCGAAGCCGAGACGGGAAAGCTGCCCGCTGTGGACCAGTGGGTCATATTGCCACAGTGGCCGATTTGAATACCTGCTGCCGCCCCCTCGTGGTGAATGGCGTCGGTGATGTCACGCAGGGCGGGGACAATCTCGTCACGCAGCCACAACTGCGAGTTGAACGAGACTCCGCTGCGGTTGATCGAGGCGTAGGCGAGGGTGGTCATACCGATGCCGCCCCGAGCCACGCTGACGTGGTAATCCTTGAGCTTTTGGGTCGGGCCGAAGTCCTTGCCCATCGACTCAAAGGCCGCCGAGCGAATTGTGCGGTTTCGGAGGGTCAGCGGACCGAGCTGAAACGGAGTGAAAAGTTTTGAATCCATAGCGTCGGATTAGTAGATGAACGGAATGATGCGTTTGCGCCCCAGGCGGGTAAACTCCTCGCCAAACTCCTTCGTGTAGCGACGACGGAGCGAGGCGGCACGAGGTGCCAGGTTGGCAAAGGTCCACAGCACGAAGACCACACCTGCCCACGACCACGAGGCGATGGCGAAGCCAATCCATTCGGTCAGTTCGCCAAAGTAGTTGGCCGACGTAACGTAGCGGAACATACCGCCATAGGGGATGTAGTGGGCCGTATCGCCGGGTTTGCGCAACGTGCGGATGATGTGGTCGGAGTGGAGGTTGATGGCCATACCTGCGATGAAGATGGCCGCTCCGATGTAGATTTGGGGCTTCGAGAACCAGTCGGCGTAAAATCCCTCGGGGGCGAGGTAGAAGATCCAACCGCCCTGCATCAAGGCATTGAGGGTGTTGAAGAGCATCCCCATGACGACAATACCCAGGGGCATCTTCGAGTTGCCACGCAGGCGCATCGGGAAGATGAACGAGCGGTGGAAATAGTGGGTCTGAAAGAGGAGGAACAACACCAGTGGTGCCGCCTCGAAACGCACATCCGAGAGGGCCCATAGGATGCACATCGCCACGAATACGGGACTTTCCATCAGTACCCATCCCACCTTGTTCGATACGGGAAGCCCGAAGCGGGCATCGAAGAGGTAGCCATAGCCCGCCTCGACAAAGTGCAGTGCCACAAAGACGATGACGGCCACGATGGCCATCACCCCAAGAAAAGTATAGTAGGTTTCGAGCATACGATTTCGACTTTGCAGTTAATCATCGGCGAAGTTACGAAATTTCTTTTGCAAAGCAAAAGCCTCCCCAAAACAAAAGACGGCAACCCGATGGGCTACCGTCTTTATTGAACTTTCGTTAAATAATTAAACCATAAAAATTCTAATTTTGAATTTTGAATTCTAAATTTTGAATTCAATTCATTTCCTCTTTCAGTGCCAAATAGAAGTGGGCAAAGATGGCTTCGTAGTAGGTCGAGATCCACAAGCAACCAATACCGAGCGTGAAGATCGAAGCCAGAACCATCAGTATGAAATAGCCCAACAAGATAAGGAAGAAATCCCACTTGTGGCCATCCATCATCTGCATACTGCGCTCGATGCACTCGTCGGCCGAGAGGGTCGGATTCTCCAGCATAATGTAGTGTGACATCGCATACGAACACATCTTAACGATGCCGGGGATGATGAACAGCAGCGTCCACAGCAGGGTATAGACCGTCGAGAGCAACTCTACGCTGACACATTTCATATAGAGTTCGCTGTTGAATACCCCGAAGATGCCCTCAAATCCGAGCGGTTGGCCGTCTCGAGCCAATTCCAAGAACATCTTGCTGATGCCTACATACAGGGGGCAGAACAAAAATACCCAAAGGGCAATGTTTATGGCCGGAATGGTGGTCGAGATACACGTTGCCAAAGTCACGACAAGGGCCACCAATACACCGGTTCCCCAATTGTTTTTCAGGCTCGCACTTGCTGCCGAGCGAATTTGTCCGTTTGTTTTCATTTTTTGATGGTTTGAATGAGTGTTTTCGAGTATAAAGATAGTCATTTTCAGCCGATTCTATCATCCCTCGACACCAAAAAAGACGGCAACCTCGTAAGTCGCCGTCTTCATTGAACTTTTTATATTCAAAAACTGAACTAAAAGGTAAATTTTTAATTTTTAATCTTTAATTTTTCATTTCCTCTTTCAGCTCCATATAGAACTTGGCAAATACGGTATCGTAGTACGCACCTACCCAGAAGAGGGCGATACCGAGCGTGAGGAAAGAGAGCAGTATCCAACCTACGTAGCCGAGCTGCATCAGAAAGAGATCCATCTTGTGACCGCGTGTCATCTCCTGGCTCTTGTTGATGGCCTCTATCGGCGTGAGTTCGGGGTTGTCCAGCAAAATGTAGGGAGCCATCGAGTAGGAGATGCTCTTGATGATACCCGGCACAATCAGCAACAGGGTCCAAAGCAAGGTGAAGATGACGGTAAGCAGCTGCAACAGAACGACTTTGCCGTAGAGGGGCTTGCGGAAGGTGTAGAAGAGTTGGCCTACGTCGGGCGTCTCGCCTTCACGGGCCAAATCGAGGAAGATTTTGGCGCAGCTGATGTTGAGCGGATAGAGTACCAGCAGGGTGTAAATCATTGAGATACCCATCATTCCTGTGCCCTCCTCGGGGCTGCCCTGCAAAAGGCTGCTGATCACATGAAAGATGGCGAAGATGAAGACTACGAGTGCGCCGGCGTTCCATTTGCCGGTGATGAGGCGGCGTACCTCTTGGCGAATTTCGGGATTCGATTTCATAATAAATTGTGTTAAGGTTGTAAGTTTTATGCTTTGATTTTCAGTTGCTCCAGTAGTTCGCTCATACCCACCGAAGCCTTCTTTTGGAGGTGGGTCAGCGGGTTGCGAATCATCTGCACGTCGGGTGTGCCGGGGTCGATCAGATAGATGGGCACCTCGGCTCGTGCGTAGCGCACCAACATCGCCGCAGGATAGACCGCAAGCGAGGTCCCCACGACAATCATCAGGTCGGCCTCGGAGGCAATTTTGCAGGCCGTGTCGAACATCGGCACCGACTCGCCAAAGAAGACGATGTGGGGACGCAACAGTGCGCCATCTTCGCCGACGGCATCCAACGCCTGGTCCCCCTCGATGGGAACGATGAGGTCGGGGTTGCGCATCGAGCGCAGCTTGTTCAGTTCGCCGTGCAGGTGGGTCACTCGGCTCGATCCGGCACGTTCGTGCAGGTCATCGACATTTTGGGTCACCACCTCCACCTCGTACCACTGCTCCAGGGCGGCTACGGCACGGTGGGCGGCATTGGGTTGAGCGGCCGCCGCATCACGACGACGCTTGTTGTAGAACTCGACCACCAACGCACGGTTGCGGCTCAACGCCTCGGGGGTGCAGACCTCCTCGATGCTGTATTTCTCCCACAATCCGTCCGAATCGCGGAAGGTCGATAGGCCGCTCTCGGCCGAGATACCTGCTCCGGTAAATACCACTATTTTTTTCATATCTGCGAAAGTTTTTTTCTGCGTGCAGCACGTTGTCTCATTTGGTAAATCTCTTCGGCGGTCTCGGCCTTTACCCGACGGTAGCGAACAAAGGCGTAGATGCCCGTTGCAAAGCAGAGCAGGATGGCGATGCCAAAGACAATGATAAATGGCCACATCTTCTCATCGCTCAACTCGTCATCCAACCAAAGTACAAGCGGAAAGAGAGACATACCGATGCCTGCCGTGGTGCCTAAAAGAGCCAATGAGCGCCAACGGGGTTGAGGCGGACGGCGATATAGTTGCACGATGGACAATCCTACCACAAAGGCACCAACCACCAAACCTACCCATAGTGCGGCCTCCTCTTTGATGATGTTGAGCGTAAGGATAAAGACCACGGCCGAACCGATGCTGACCCACTTGCGCCACGGTTGCTCACGGCTGATGCGCCGTGTGAAGACGTGCTGCAACTTGCTGCGGTGGCGTTGCTTTGCAAAACGTTCTTTGAGGGTCATAGCAGTTCCATTCTTTTACGGCGTTGTTCACGACGGCGGATACGCTGCACCTCTTCGTCGGTCTCGGCACGCAGACGAGCGGTCCGATGGCGCAGCCACAAGTAGAGAACGCCCAGCACTACAGCCCCACCCCACAGCAGCAGGTAGAGGTGCCAACGCTCCTCGGTGGTGGGGTTGAAGAGCATCAAAATCAGGGGCATCAAGGCCAAAGCTATCCCTGCGCCCACAGCCGCGCTTTTGGCTCGACGCAGACGGGTCATCGGGGCCAACTGGCGCCACGTGAGGAGGCTTAAACCAAAGTAGGCAACAATGGCACACCAGGTTACGATGCCGTGAACGATGTTGGGATCGTCGCTTTTGAGCGGCACCACAATCAGGGCGATGATGACGGCCGAGACGATGTATTTGCCGAGGCTGATGGTTTTGTTCTTCTTCTCACGGGCCTCCAGGCGACGCACCATCTCGTCTGCCTGCCGTTTGGTGGTCCGCATTTGGTCAATCTTCTCGTGGAGTCTCATCCTCTTTGCGTTTTTTCTGTTTCTTGATGCGTCCGCTACGGCGCAGAGCATCGGCGATGATCCACTGCAACTGGCCGTTGACCGAGCGAAATTCATCCTCGGCCCAACGTTCCAGTTCGGTCATCGTCGCTGCATCGATGCGCAGCACGAAACTTTTTTGTGCCTCCTTTGCCATAAGGTATTGGGGGTCAAACGGTTTTTAGTGGTGAAGCGTGCCTGCATTCACGATGGGCTGAGCCGCCTCGTCGGCGCACAATACCACCAGCAGATTGGTAACCATAGCGGCCTTGCGCTCCTCGTCCAGCTCGACGATCTCCTCCTCGGAGAGCTTCTTCAGGGCCATCTCAACCATCGAAACAGCACCCTCGACAATCTTCTCGCGGGCCGAAATAATAGCGTCGGCCTGCTGACGACGCAGCATCACGGCGGCAATCTCGGGGGCGTAGGCCAGGTAGTTGATGCGGGCCTCGACCACCTCGATGCCGGCCATCTCCAGACGCTCGTTGAGGGTGCGCTCCAGCTGGTCGTTGATCTCCTCGCTGTTCGAGCGGAGGGTCAGCTCGTCGGTCTTCGAGTCGTTGTTGTCGTAGGCGTAGCAACCGGCCACCTGACGCAGGGCGGCATCCGACTGCACCGAAACAAAGTTCTCGAGGATGTTCATTCGCTTCGAGGCCGATACGGGGGTGCCGTCGGCGGTGTGGGCGTCAATCTCGAAGACGGCCTTGTAGATGTCGTTGTGCTTGATGCGCCATACCAACACCAGACCAATCATAATGGGGTTACCCGTCTTGTCATTGACCTTGATGGGATCGACGTTGAGGTTGCGGGCACGAATCGAGATGTGCTTGGCCGAGAGGAAGGGATTTACCCACCAGTAGCCCGTCTGGTAGAAGGTGCCGCGATACTCACCAAAGAAGAGCATCACACGGGCCTCGTTCGGCTCGAGCAGCATATAACCGCCAAAGCAGATGAGGCTGATGATGGTGGCGATGATGCCGCCCACCAGGAAGGGGGTGCCGTGCGGCAGTTCGGCATCGAGACGCATACCGCCCTCGACAATCGACCAGATGGCCAGACCCAGGGCTACGAAATTCAGAATCAGCGCAACCAGACCGTTGCATTTCCAACCGTTGTAGGTGTAGTTTTTGTTCTCCATAATTATAGGTGTTAATCGGTTTGTTAAATTGATATCGTTTTGATATCACAAAGATAGTGCTAAATTTTTCAAACTTCCAAATTTTTAGGCAAAAAAGTTTGGCATAATTTCTGCTTTTTTCGCTGCAACACCAAAATTTTCATTTTTTAAGCTATGAAACAACAACACGACAACCTCACCACCGAGGTCTATTCGTCGGAGGCGATGCACCAATCGGCTCCCGTGCAAACCATTCCCGAGTGCGGCACCACCCCCGAAGTGGCCTACCGTCTGGTCAAGGACGAAACCTACGCCCAGACCCAGCCACGACTCAACCTGGCCACCTTCGTAACCACCTATATGGAAGAGGAGGCGACCCGCCTGATGAACGAGGCCATCAACATCAACTACATCGACGAGACGGAGTATCCCCGTGTGGCGGTGATGTGTGGTCGCTGCATCAACATCATTGCTAACCTGTGGCATACGCCCGAGAAGAACGAGTGGAAGAGCGGAGCGGTGGGCATCGGCTCGTCGGAGGCCTGTATGTTGGGCGGCGTGGCGGCCTGGCTGCGCTGGCGTGCCCGTCGCAAGGCCCAGGGCAAACCCTGCGATAAGCCCAATCTGGTGATGAGCTCGGCCTACCAAGTGGTGTGGGAGAAGTTCTGCCAGCTGTGGCAAATCGAGATGCGCACGGTGCCCCTCACCTCCGAGTGCCTGACCTTGGATCCGGAGGCCGCCATTAAATGTTGCGACGAGAACACCATCTGCATTGTCCCCATCTGCGGGGTGACGTGGACGGGGTTGGACGACGATGTCGAGGCGTTGGACAAGGCGCTCGATGCCTACAACAAAAAGACGGGCTACGAGATTCCCATCCACGTCGATGCCGCCTCAGGTGGCTTCGTGTTGCCCTTCATCAACCCCAAGAAACGGTGGGATTTCCGCCTCAAGTGGGTCTTGTCCATCTCCACGTCGGGCCACAAATACGGCTTGGTCTATCCCGGTCTGGGATGGATTGTCTGGCGTGATAAGCAGTACCTGCCCGACGAGATGTCCTTCTCGGTCAATTACCTGGGGGCCAACATCACGCAGGTGGGGTTGAACTTCTCGCGCCCCGCAGCGCAGATTCTGGGGCAGTATTACAACTTCATCCGCCTCGGCTTCGAGGGCTACAAGCAGATTCAGGAGGCCTCGATGGAGGTGGCCCGCTACTGCCACCGTGAGATTGGCAAGATGAACTGCTTTCACAACTACTCCGACGAGGTGACCAACCCGCTCTTCATCTGGAAGATGTGTTCCGAGTACGAGAAGACGGCCAAATGGACCCTCTACGATTTGCAGGACAAACTGCGCCAAAGCGGTTGGATGGTCCCCGCCTACACGATGCCCAAGAACATCGAACAGATGGTGGTGATGCGTGTGGTGGTGCGCCAGGGGATGTCGCACGATATGGCCGATATGTTGCTTACCGACATCCGCAATGCGGTGGCCGAGTTAGAGCAACTGACCTATCCGACCCCCTCGCGCCTCAAGTTTGAGCGCCAAATCAAACAACACGGCAAGGTTTATACCCATTAATCGATGAAAAGGGGAGGGCAAAGTGGTTGCTTTCCCCTTTTTTTTGTATCTTTGCCTAAGTTAAAACAAAACGCAATGTCTTTTACCAAGATCAACCACTACGAACACGAGTATATCGATGCTCACCACGACTCGGCACTCGCCGTGACGGAGGGCGTCGAGGATCAGCCCATTGTCAATCCCTACCTGCGCCGCCGCAAGAAGCGCACCCTCACGACCGAGGAGTATGTCGAGGGTATTCTGAAGGGCGACATCACCATCCTTTCGCAGGCCATCACGCTGGTCGAGAGTGCCAATCCGGCCCACTATGCCCAGGCCCAGGAGATCATCGAGAAATGCTTGCCCTATGCCGGCAAGTCGATTCGATTGGGTATTACGGGTGTCCCCGGAGCGGGTAAATCGACCTGGATTGAGGCGGTGGGCAATATGGTGACCCGCCTGCATCATAAATTGGCCGTGTTGGCCATCGACCCCTCGTCGGAGCGCAGTGGCGGCTCGATTCTGGGCGACAAGACCCGTATGACCTCCATCTCGACCAACCCCGACATCTTCATCCGTCCCTCCCCCTCGGCAGGCTCGCTGGGTGGTGTGGCCCGCAAGACCCGTGAGACGATTGTGTTGTGCGAGGCGGCAGGCTTCGATGTCATCTTCATCGAGACGGTCGGCGTGGGTCAGTCTGAGACGGCCGTGCACTCGATGGTCGATATGTTCCTCTTGTTGCAGATTTCGGGTGCCGGCGACGATTTGCAGGGCATCAAACGCGGCATTATGGAGATGGCCGATATGATGGTCATCACCAAAGCCGATGGCGAGAATATCCACAAGGCCGAGTTGGCCAAGGTGCAGTATCAGGGGGCATTGCGTCTCTTCCCGCTCCCCGAGTCGGGCTGGCGTCCGCAGGTCTATACCTGCTCGTCGGTGGCCGAGACGGGTCTGGAGGAGGTCTGGAAAGGGATCGAAGAGTATATGGACCACATTCAGCAGAACGGCTATTTTCAGCACAACCGCAACCGCCAAAACAAGTATTGGATGTACGAGACCATCAACGAGGCTCTTCGTAACTCCTTCTACCACAACCCCGAAATCGAGCCCCTTATTGCCGACTTCGAGGCTCGTGTTCTGGCCGACAAAGTATCCTCTTTCATTGCGGCAAAAGAGCTCCTCGACCGCTACTTCTCCAAGTAGTTTTCGATTTTATGCGGAACCTTCCGCACTTCCCTTGCAAGCCCCGAATGAGCAGTACGTCAAGTACAGCCCATCCGGGGCTTACTTCACGAAGTGCGAAATCTTCTCGCCTAAAATCAAAAACGGGGTGGGGGAGGGCGAAAAGACCTTAAAGATTTTAATGATCTTAACGAGTTTAATGTTTTTAGGCCCGCATCGTTAAGCTCTTTAATCTCTTTAATCTCTTTAATTTCTTTCTCTTCAATCTCTTTAATTTCTTTAATCGCTCTCTCCGGTTTCTTTCTCTCATTTTGAATTTTGAATTAACCCTGCTTTGCAGGCTTTTCCTCCTTGCGGTTCAGCATAGTTCGCAAGCGACCTCTGCATTCACTTCGCTGCGTCGGTTCTACATTTTGAATTTCTTTACTTCGGTCGCTGCCGATGCTGCATCCGTTCGCCGCCCTCACGCTCCTGGTCGTAGATGTGTTGCACCTGGCGGGGCGAGAGCACCGTGCGGAACTCCTTGTAATACCGCTCACGCACCTCCAAGATGGCTCGTGACAAGGCAAAACGATTCAACATTCGCTCCTCGATCTGCTCGTCGGTCGGGGGCGTTGTCTCCTGGCCTCGATGGTGGAAGTGCTTACGGCCATACTGACGGTGAATCTGCATCATCTCCTGCTGGTAGCGGCGGTAGATGGGCTCAAATTTGGCAGCTGCCTCCTGTTCCAACCCCATCTTTTGAATCAGGTGCTGGCAACGACGCTGCAACATCTCCTGGGGCGAAGGACGCTCGCCACGCTCCCCCTTCTGAGGCGGCTGGGCCATCGCACCCACCGCAAACAAGATAGCCATCAGGCTGAAAATCAACTTTTTCATCATATTCTGTTTTGTGAATTGGTTATTCGGTTGTGTCGTACGAGAGGAAGACGTCGGCCTCGTAGAACTCGTCCCAGAGGGCCAGCTCCTCTTCGGTGAGGTAGTCGCCATCGGCATAGAGCACCCCGTCGAGGCGGCTCACGGTCGTGAATTGCCAGGCAGCCACCGCCAACACCAGGGCTGCCGCTACGGCCGTCAAATAGGGCCACAGCCGCTCCAAACGCCCCTTCGCAGGGGGCAGCGAGGCCAAAATGGCCTGTTCGTTCTGCGGGAAGAAACCCTCGGGGACCCGATAGGGCATCCGCTTCGGAAGGTTGTCAAAGGCTTTTTCCATATCAATCGTGTGTTTCAAGATAGGCTTTAATGCGTTCTACGGCGTGGTGGTAGCTCACCCGCAACGAGGCCTCGGAGGTGCCCACCACCCGGGCAATCTCCTCGTAGGGCATCTCGTCCCAATAGCGGAGGTTGAAGACCGTGCGTTGCTGCTCGCTCAGGGTGAGCAGGGCCCGCTGAAAACGTACCCCTTCGGTATCCTCGTAATCGACATACGACGAGGCCTCCAACCGCTCCAAGAGCAGCGACGAGAGCTCCTCGGTCGAGAGGGGCGAAATGCGGTTGCGTCTGAGGAACGAATAGCAACAGTTGGTGGCAATTTTGTAGAGCCAGGCCCGCAAGGCGCTGTGGTCGCGCAAGTTGGGATAGGCACGCCACGCTTGCAGGAAGGTCTCCTGCACCAAATCACGGGCATCCTCGTGGCTCACCACCAGACGGCGGATGTGCCAATAGAGCGGCTCCTGATAGGTATGTACTAACTGTTCAAATTCCATTGCTTGTTGCTCTCCGCCGAGCGTTTCGGTCGGTTTTCAAGTGTTAAGATACGAAAAAAGGCCGAATGTTAATGAACGAGGACGAAAAAAGTTGGGAAATTCGGAAAATGGTGCTACCTTTGCAGCAGCATAAGGTGAGGGTTCTGGCCTGTTGAGGGCCGGGATTCTTGTTTTTTGTATGTTTTCCGAGCGAATAAACTAAAAAAATTAAGATATGGCTAAAGAGATTATCTATTTGACCGCCGAGGGTTACAAGAAGCTCAAGGACGAGCTCGACCACATGCGTTCGGTGGAGCGTCCCGCCGCATCGGCCGCCATCGCCGAGGCTCGTGACAAGGGCGACCTGTCGGAGAATGCCGAGTACGATGCTGCCCGTGAGGCGCAGGGTCTGCTGGAGATGCGCATCGCCAAGTTGGAGGATACGTTGGCTAATGCCCGTGTCATCGACGAGACGAAGATTGACAAGTCGAAGGTGCAGATTCTGAGCAAGGTAACGCTGCTGAACAAGGCCACCAAGAAGCAGGTGACCTACACCATCGTAGCCGAGCACGAGGCCAACCTACGTGAGGGTAAGCTGGCTATCGGCACCCCCATCGCCAAGGCCCTGCTGGGTCACAAGAAGGGCGACGAGGTCGAGGTTACGGTTCCCGCCGGTGTGCTGAAATTCGAGATCGTGGACATTGCGATTTAAGGAAATTCAAAATGTAGAATGCAAAATTCAAAATGGGGGGTTGTGGCGGTGGCTACGACCCTCTTTTTCTTTGTGGGAGGAGGGGGTGATAAGGACCTATAAGACCTATAAGACCTATGGGCAAAGGTTGTCATTCTGAACGGCAGTGAAGAATCTCTATCGAGTCAGGGCGACTACCAGAGATATTTCGGTCGCTGTGCTCCCTCAATATGACGGGATGGGAGTAATGTGAATAATAGGAGTAATAGGAATAATGTGCCGACGTTATCGTTATTCCCATTATTCTTATTATTCCCATAGTGACCTTAAATGACCTTAAACGACTTATAGCCACCCTATCTAAAAAAAATCTAATTTTTAATTTTTCATCTTTAATTTTTAATTTCCGATAATAACGGCTATATTTGTAAACACGCTCGCACATACACGAGCCGGATAAGCGCATTACTACAAACCCTTAACACCTTTCTTATGGCCGATTCGACCCCGAAACGCAGCCTCTTGGGCCGCCTCTTTGCTCCGTTTTATTTCGTGACGATGTTCCCCTTCAGCAGCCGTCTGCACCGCTACGGACGTATCGATGCGTGGGTGGTGGGGCTCACCTTTGCGCTGGTGCTCCTCTCGATTGTGGGCTTCACGTCGTTCCACAAGTCGTTGCACCCCTCGTTCGATACCCGTACCGCCAAGACCATCTCGGCGGGCAGCATCTACGACGACTTCCTCACCGACGAGGGCAAGGCCATCGGCTCGGTGCGGGCAGGTCAAGAGGTGGAGTTGGTGGCCTACGGTGAGGGCTATTTCCTTGTTCAGACCGCCTCGGGTGAGCGTGGCTGGGTCCATGGCTCGGTCATCGACCGCAGCTATGTCGTGGCCACCTCGCATCACGACGATGCCGAGGGTGGAACGCCCTATACCTTTGTGCGCTACGAGGGTGATACCCAATACGATATGGTGGCCGTCAATGCCGCAGGCATCAGCCACACGTTCTACCGTTCACAACTCTTCCCGACGGCCGCCTATGGGCTGCCTTGTCTGGGGTTGGACGACTCCTTCTCGCGTCGCTACATCTACGTTACGGAGCGTTGGATGGCTCGCCAATTTGTCGAGGGGCGTGAGTATGCCGATATGGTCGATCGCTTCTTCGGCTTCCCCATTGTCATCGACATCGTGGATGCCAACACCAAGAAGGTGGTCTTCCCGCTGCGTGTCAAGGACTTCGACACCAACCGTTTCCACCCCAAAGTGACGGCCCTGTTTGTGAACGATAAGCTGGTCAGCTACGAGCTGCGTGAGGATGGCAAAATCCCGCTGGTCGAGCGTTTTATCCCCTTCGGCGGGCGCATCGCCTCGACACGCCTCTTCATTAAACTGCGCAGCCGCCCCTTCATCGAGTCGCCCCACTACGACGACCAGGAGGATGTGGTGCGTGAGCATACCGACCGTGGCGATATGCCCCTCTGGGCAAGCATTCCGATTATCATTCTGCTGGTGCTGATTGGCTACCTGGCCATTATGGCTCACCTGATGATTTCGCCCGTCGTGGCCCACCTGATTGACCGTCTGCCCTTTACGCCCGATGCGCTGACCAAGCCGTTGTTTGCCCTTTCGGGGGTGGTGGGGGCTATTCTGCTCTATATGATTTATGTGCCCCACTGGATTGTGATGGGCATCTACCTCTTCTTTGGCTACCTCATCCTCCGAGGCTTTAGCGATTGGGAGCTCTACAGCTATTGCCCCACCTGCCGCAAGTTCTACACCCTGCGCACGTTGGGCTACGGCCAGGCCAAGCAGAGCCACTACACCGAGGTCATTCACCACAAGACCGAGGAGGTGACCAAACGTGGCGGTCAGGTGGTGGATCGTCGCACCGTAGGTGGTTGGGACGAGACGGTGGATCACACAATGGTGGAGCAGAACGAATACATCGTTTGCGACCACTGCGGACAGAAGTTCTTGTTCTACCATCTGAACAACAAATTGGAGAGCTGCAAGTTGGTGGATGAGTGGCCTGCACCCGTCGATGGCAAGGCCGTATAGGGGCTTTTTGTCGAATAGTTGCTTTTTTAGGCCGAAAAACGACGTAGTTTCACAAATTGTATTATATTTGCAACGAAATCTTCGTTCGCAACGCTCGTTTGCGGACCTATTCCACCAAGCAAATTTAGTAGATTCAATATGCAAGAGAAGGAGAATCTGGCCGGAAAAAGCCTTGCCGATTTGCGTGAAATCGCACGTGTGCTGGGCATCGACGGCGCAAAACTCAAAAAGAGCGAACTCATCAAACTCATTGCCGGTGGCACCGCCCCGACCGAGGAGCCGACAACCCCTGCAGAAGCCGCTACGGAACAGGCTCAGGAACAACCCAAGCGTCGTGGTCGTCGTCCCCGCCTGCAGAAGGTCGAGCCGAACAGCCCCACCCAGGAGGTAAAGCCCGTGCCTGAGGAACAACCCCAATCGGAGGTGACGGCCGAACCGGTGGTTGAAACCGCACCGCCCCCCGCCCCTGAGCAACCCCAGCCCAAGCGTCGGGGTCGCAAACCCAAAAATCAGACCGCACCGCAAACTCCCGTACCGACCGAAACGCCTGCCGCAACCCCTACCGAGGAGCCGAAGGCGGAGCCTACGAAGCGAGAGCCTACACGGGTGGAGCGCACCGCTCGTTCGTTGGATGACGAGGTGATTACCAAGGACGATTTCCTGGGTGAAATCGAGGGCGAGGGTGTGCTGGAGATTATGCCCGACGGCTACGGTTTCCTGCGCTCGGCCGACTACAACTACCTCAATTCGCCCGACGATGTCTATGTCTCGCCCTCGCAAATCAAACTCTTCGGTCTGAAGGCAGGCGATACCGTGAGCGGAGCGATTCGTCCCCCGAGAGAGGGCGAAAAGTACTTCCCGCTGGTGCGTGTGGATGAGATTAACGGCCTCAAGCCCGAGTTTGTGCGTGACCGTGTGCAGTTCGAGTACCTCACGCCCCTCTTCCCGAGCGATAAGTTCTGCCTGACGGGCAACGGCCACAACACCCTTTCGAACCGCATTGTCGATCTCTTTTCGCCCATCGGTAAGGGTCAGCGTGCACTGATTGTCGCCCAGCCCAAGACGGGTAAGACGATGCTGTTGCAGTCGATTGCCAACGCCATCGCCGACAACCACCCCGAGGTCTATATGATTGTGCTGCTGATTGATGAGCGTCCCGAGGAGGTGACCGAAATGGCCCGCAATGTCAAGGCCGAGGTGGTTGCTTCGACCTTCGATGAGCAGGCTTCACGCCACGTCAAGGTGGCCGAAATGGTCTTGGAGAAGGCCAAACGTATGGTCGAGTGCGGCCACGATGTGGTCATCTTCCTCGACTCGATTACCCGCCTGGCACGTGCCTACAACTCGGTACAGCCCGCCTCGGGTAAGGTCCTCTCGGGTGGTGTCGATGCCAACGCCCTGCATAAGCCCAAGCGCTTCTTCGGTGCGGCACGAAACACCGAGGAGCGTGGCTCGCTCACGATCATCGCTACGGCCCTGATCGATACCGGCTCGAAGATGGACGAGGTGATTTTCGAGGAGTTCAAGGGTACGGGTAATATGGAGTTGCAGCTCGATCGCCGCCTTTCGAACAAACGAGTCTATCCGGCGGTCGATGTCATTGCCTCGAGTACGCGTCGTGAGGATTTGCTGTTGCCGCGCGAGATGATGAGCCGCACGTGGGTGCTGCGTAAGTACCTCTCGGAGATGACCACCGTCGAGGCGATGGAGTTCCTGCAAAAGCAGATGAGCCTCTCGCCCACCAACGAGGAGTTCTTGGTGACAATGAACCAATAACGAAGCAATCTAAACAAAAGAAACCTATACGATTATGATGAAGAGACTGTTTGTGCTGGCCCTTTCGCTGTGCTGTGCAGTGAATGCCTTTGGTTGGGGTCAGAAGGGTCACGATGTGGTGGCCTACATTGCCGAGTGTCACTTGACGCCTACGGCTGCTGCCCGTGTTTCGGAGGTGCTGGGTGGTCGTTCGTTGGTCTATTATGCCAACTGGTTGGACAATGCCAGCCATACGCCCCAATACGCCTACACCAAGACGTGGCACTATATGAATATCGACGAGGGTGAGACCCTCGAGAGCCAGCCCCGCCACCCGAAGGGCGATGTGCTGACGGCCGTGAACGGCATCGTGGAGCGCATCGGCTCGAAGAACCTGAACCGTGAGGCGGAGTTCGACCAACTGCGTATGCTTATCCACCTGGTGGGCGATATGCACTGCCCGATGCACGCAGGTCGCTCGACCGACCTGGGTGGCAACCGTGTGCCGGTGCTCTTCTTCAACCGCGAGACCAACCTGCACTCGATTTGGGATTCGTCGCTTGTGGAGTCGGCCCACAATTGGAGCTACTCGGAGTGGCAGTTCCAGATTGACCGCATCGCCCCTTCGTCGGTCGCCGCCCTGACGGCAGGCACCCCCGACGAGTGGTTTATGCAGACCGTAGCCATCGCCAAGAAGATCTACGAAGTGACCCCCGAGGGCTATCAGGTGTCGTACGACTATGTGAATGCCATGACCCCCGTCATCGAGCAGCAACTCTTGCTGGGTGGCCTGCGTCTGGCCTCGTTGCTGAATACCCTCTACGGCGAAGAGTAGCAGAGGGGCTGCCGAAAAACATAAGGGACAACCAAAGCGGTTGTCCCTTTTTTCGTTATTTATTCTCCAATCGAAACTCCGAAGGCGATTGGCCGACGTGCTTGCGGAAGAAACGCCCCAGATAACTCTGGTCGGGGAAGCGGAGCCGATAGGCAATCTCCTGCACCGAGAGGTCGGTGGTGCGCAGTAACATCTTGATTTCCAAGATGACCGTGTGGTCGATAATCTCCTTGGCCGTGTGGCCCGAGATGGCGTGTACGATGGTCGAGAGGTAGCGGGTTGAGATGCAGAGCTGCTCGGCATAGAAGGCCACCTCACGCTCGCCCGAGGCGTGCTGCTGCACCAGACTGATAAAACGGGTGAAGAGCTCCTGTCGGCGCGAGGAGTTTTCTTGTCGTTCGGTGGCGATGTCCGAGTGTCGCAACACACGGTCGTAGGCCTCCAGCAGGGCATTTTGCAGCCGATTGCGGGTGATGGTGTTGCGGAAACGGTTTTCGGTGTCGCGGTAACTATGGTCCAGAATGCGCAGCCAGAGGTCGATGTTGCGCCCCTCTTCAAGCGTGTTGTAGCGGAAGGGGTGCTGCTTGATGATGCGCATAAAGTCGATGTCGAGACGGAAGGCCGCTTCGGCAAAGAGTTGGGCCGAGAAGGCGAAATAGCTGATACGCAGGTCGTCGCTGGGGTTGGTGAGGCTGACCATCGAGCCGGGCAGAATCATTGCCGTGGTGTTGCGCTTCAGGGGGCAGTGGAGGTCGTCGATAGTCAGTTCGATTTTTCCTTTTCGGCACAACAACAGGGCCCCGAAATCCATTCTTCCGGTGTAGCCCGGTTTCCCGTTGAGGTCGAGGTCACCCACCTTGAAGGCCTCGTGTTCGGCCATCTGCATCGGATTGAGCTGTTGTTCGGTCATAGTTATTCAGATTTTCGACAAAGGTAACAAAAATTGAGCGAACTCCAACCCCCGAGTTCCGAAAAGTACAAACCGACTAAAGATTCTTTGAGCCAAACAAAACGGCGAGCATCTTCGCCTGATGGGTCGCAATGTCGCCTATGCAGCACGGCGATACTTTTCAATAAGTTTTTGTTCGCCAATCATTATTGTTCTTGTTTAAGTCATTGAGCCAGTGAGAATTGCCGAATATTGCAAATAATGCGTTTGGCCCTTAAGATATTGATATAGAATAAATTAGACTATCTGAAACTTTTTTTAGGTTACACCTGTGATATATTAATCTATTTTTGTTTTTTTTGAGTATTGTTTGCAATATAGGGATAGGTAAACCATTGGGTGTTTTATAATCACTTGCGAGATGTTCACTTTGCTTAAAGAAAGCAGCACACAGACAAAAGCCGTCAGAGTGATTTCAATTTTTGTTTAAGTTGAGTTATTCGCTCGGCACCTGCTTTGAGGTCGTAGTGGCACAACCCCGCAAACGAGCAGTTGCATAGCATTTCGATATCCGCCTCGGTGATCGGGCGAGGAAAGCCGCAGTCGGTGTATGGCTGCATCTTCCGCCAAACGGCACTAATGAGCGACTCACCCGTGCGGATTTCGAGCCGAGGCTCCCGCTGTGCGAAGTAGTAGAACAGCATCTCTCGGTGGAGCGCCTCGCAGAGTTCATCTTTTGTCATTAAGCCATTATATTTATGTTTAATTGCTGCTTTATCGCTTTTCTTATAATAGCCCTCATTATTTTTACGGTTTGCAGATGTTGCAAATCATCAACCGACAATTTAGCACGAAGCGATGGATTATGCAAATGAAAATAGGTGCCATAAAGATCTTTAAATGTATTATGAGAATAGAGATCAACAATTGGTTCCCCGTTTAGAGTTAATTGAATAGAAGGTTTTATTTCACTCCACCAATATTCGGGACGCAATTTATTTTTGTAGCTAACAGTATTAGACTGCTTAATCACTTGACTTTCTAAAATCTTTCCTTGGGGGAGTAATCCCTCTTCCTGTAAATAGGCAATATGAGTCCTCCAAAAGTTGCTCGTATGGAGTCCTCTATTTGTAAGATGTGCGAGTTCGTGTAAGATAACTTTTCTAAAATAGTTAGCCCCATAAAATAGTAGCAATTCCGGATTGAGTATAATTCGACGAGTCCCACAACAATAGCCAAGGGCTCGAATTCTATAATTTAGTGACACACTGCACTTTAATTCATGACGGGCACAAAAACGATTAACATACTCGTCAATATGCTTTGTGAGTGCAATATGCATATCGATTACATCGTTATCTCTTTCTTCTTTACTTTTCTGTTCTGCAAGTTGGCTGAATAGCCTTACAAACTCGCAACACTCCTCTAATGTCGAAAATTTCTCTTGTGTCATAATTTTATTGGTTTTGATTATGCGACAAAAGTAAAACCCCTCTCTGCCATATTAGGACAGATAGAGAGACGAACATTCAGATCTTGTAATCCAATCTGCCAAT
>CALAQA010000180.1:0-4827 GCA_937889065.1 uncultured Alistipes sp. | reverse complement strand
GGACTTTGCCGAGGCCGAGGAGCAACCCTCGTTGGAGTTCTCGAAGATCAAGCTCTCCTACCGCGTACAGGCGAAGTTTGTGTTGGAGTAGCCGACCAAGCCCCTCCCATAAACAGAATAACACGAAGCGAGGAGCCCGAACCGGACTCCTCGCTTCGTGTGTAGTGCGCATTAGATCAATCCCTCGACCGTACCGTCCTCGGCCAGGTAGATGTTCCCCGCCTGGGGCGTCTTGCTCAGACCCGGCATGCGCATAATATCGCCCGCCAACGCCACGATGAAACCGCTACCTGCGTTGAGCTCGATATCCTTGATGTTGATCTCGAAGCCCTCGACCGCACCGTAGCGTTTTGCATCGGCACTGAACGAGTACTGCGTCTTGGCGATACATACCGGCAGGTTGCCCATGCCCCACTTCTCGAGCAGGTCGATCTGCTTCTTCGCCTTCGGGCCAAAGACCACCGAGCCGGCACCATAGATGCTCTTGGCTACCTTCGTGATCTTCTCCTTGATGCTGTCCTCCAACTCGTAGGCATACTTCACCGGCTCCGAGGGCTGCGTCTCGATGAGTTCCACGGCCGCGCGTGCCAGATCGGCAGCACCGGCAGCACCCTCGACATAGGCGTTGTTGATTACGCAGCGTACGCCCAGCTCCTCGCAATGCTTCATCACCAGATCGATCTCCTCGTCCGTATCGCTTGCGAAGCGGTTGAAGCAGACCAGAACCGTCTGACCGAACTTTTTGAGGTTGGCCACATGGCGATCGAGGTTGGCAAAGCCCTGCTTCAACCCCTCGGCATTCGGCAGTTTGATCTCCGTCTCGGGCACTCCGCCATGCATTTTGAGGGCGAGGGTCGAGGCCACAAGCACCGTGAGGTCGGGTTTGAGACCCGCCTGGCGGCACTTGATGTCAAGGAACTTCTCGGCACCGAGGTCTGCACCGAAGCCGGCCTCCGTAACCGTATAATCGGCATAGGTCATCGCCATCTTGGTTGCAATCACCGAGTTGCAGCCGTGGGCAATGTTGGCAAACGGGCCGCCGTGAACAATCACCGGCGTGTGGTCGGTCGTCTGCACAAGGTTCGGGTTGATGGCGTCCTTCAACAGAGCCACGATGGCACCCGTCATACCCAGATCATTGACCGTCAGCGGCGTATCGTCGTAGCGGACGCCGAGCACGATGCGACCGATGCGCACATAGAGGTCCTCGACATTGCGCGCAAGGCACAAGATGGCCATGATCTCCGATGCGGGCGTGATGTCGAAGCCCGTCTCGGTCGGGATACCGTTCGTCGAGCCGCCCAGACCCGAGACGATGTTACGCAAGCTGCGGTCGTTGATGTCGAGCACGCGACGCCACATGACACGCTTCAACCCCACCTGCTTCGAGCGGTTGTGATAGAGGTAGTTGTCCAAGAGGGCAGCGATGAGGTTGTTGGCCGAGGTGATGGCGTGGAAGTCGCCCGTGAAGTGGAGGTTGATATCCTCCGCGGGCATCACCTGCGTATAACCGCCACCCGTAGCACCGCCCTTCATGCCGAAGCAGGGGCCGAGCGAGGGCTCACGCAGGGCGATGATCGCCTTTTTGCCGATGTGGTTCAAACCCATACCCAAACCGATGCTTACGGTGGTCTTACCCACACCGGCCTTCGTGGCGGTGATGGCCGTAACGAGAATCAGGTGATTCTTTGCGACCTGCTTCTCGTCGATGAGTTTGTAGGGCACTTTGGCAATATACTTACCATAGTTAAACAGCTCCTCCTCGGGAAATCCTACCCGAGCAGCGATCTCGCGGATACTCTTCAATTTGGTCTCGCGAGCAATTTCGATATCAGTCTTCATAGGTATTGTGTTATTCGATCTCTTATTCCTAACGGTTTCTCCGAACGATGCTGCACAGCAAAAGCGTACATAAATCAAGCGAAGATACACAAATTTCGGGATTTTTTTGATTTTTCGGACCATTTTCCGACACCGATATCGGATAAACGGAAGAAATTTTGTGTTTTTCTGTATATTTGTATGAACAATCGATGTTGGCACCATGAAAAGGCAATTGGCGGCGATTTTGAATCTCTATGTAGATGGTTTTCGATCCATGACTTGGGGAAGACAACTCTGGTGGTTGATTCTGCTCAAAGTGGTGGTGCTGTTCGTCGTCCTGCGCATCTTCTTTTTCCGCCCGACGCTCGCCGGAAAGGATCAGGAGCAGTGCATCGAATACATCAGCAATCAGTTAACGAAGCATCCAACCTATAAAAATTAGAAGCGTATGGTAGAAACGGCATTAGTTGATTGGTCGAGGTTGCAATTTGCACTCACGGCCGGTTACCATTGGCTATTTGTTCCGCTCACCCTCGGTTTGGCCGTAATCATGGCAACGATGGAGACGATCTATGTGAAAACGGGCGATGAATTCTGGAAGCGAACCGCAAAGTTCTGGATGAAGCTCTTCGCCATCAACTTCGCAGTAGGCATCGCCACGGGTATCATTCTCGAGTTCGAGTTTGGTACCAATTGGAGCAACTACTCCTGGTTTGTGGGCGATATTTTTGGTGCGCCACTTGCCATTGAGGGGATCTTTGCCTTCTTCATGGAGGCGACCTTCTTCGCCGTGATGTTCTTCGGCTGGGAGAAGGTCAGCAAGCGGTTTCACCTCGCTGCAACCTGGTTCACGGGCATTGGAGCCGCCATCTCGGCCGTGTGGATCCTGATCGCCAATGCGTGGATGCAGCACCCCGTGGGCATGGAGTTTAACCCCGACACGGTCCGCCACGAGATGGTGGATTTCTGGGCGTTGGTGCTCAACCCCGTTGCCATCTCGAAGTTCTTCCACTCGGTATTCAGCGGCTGGATGACCGGCGCGATCTTCGTGATCGGCATCAGTTGCTGGTATCTGCTCAAAGGCCGTGAGCGGCGATTTGCGCTGGCGAGCATTCGCGTAGCCGCCGTGGTGGGCATCATCGGCACCTTTGCCGTGATGTGGAGCGGCGACAGCTCGGGTATCCACGCCGCGAAGTACCAGCCGATGAAGTTGGCAGCAGCCGAAGGGTTGGAGAATGGTAGCGAGCGCGCCCCCTTCTCGATCGTACCCGGGGTGGAGATCCCGGCCATGTTGTCAATCCTTGCGACACACGACCCTGACGGCTATGTTCCCGGCATCAACAACCTGCTCGACGGTTACACGACACCCGATGGGGTCTATCACCTCTCGGCCGAGGAGAAGATCGAACGCGGCAAAACGGCCATCGAGTCCTTCGCGACCTATCGAAAGTTGAAGGAGAGCGATCCGGAGGCAGCCGCCGCGGCGCGTCGGACGCTCGATGAGCACATCGACTACTTCGGCTACGGATACATCGACGCGAAGGAGGAACTGGTTCCTCCCGTAAGGCTGATCTATTGGGCCTTCCGCGTGATGGTGGGTCTCGGCGGCTTCCTGCTGCTGTTGATGGCAGCCGTGCTGTGGTTGGAGCGCCGAGGTCGCCTGAGCGAGATGCGCTGGGTGCAGTGGGTGGCCTTGTGGTCCATACCGCTTGTCTATCTGGCGGGGCAGGCCGGCTGGATCGTGGCCGAGGTAGGCCGTCAGCCGTGGGTGATCGAGGGGCTGCTGCCCGTCAAGGCGGCTGTGTCGAGCGTCAGCGTGGGGGCGGTACAGACCACCTTCTGGCTCTTTGTCGCAATCTTTACCCTCTTCCTGGTGATCGAGATGCGTATCCTGATCAAGGCTATTAAGCAGGGCCCGAATGTCGAACTTGAATAACACATGCAACGATGATAACCTACGACTTTTTGCAACACTATTGGTGGTTCCTCATCGCACTTTTGGGAGGTCTGCTGGTCTTTCTTCTGTTCGTTCAGGGTGGCAACGCCCTGATCTTCCTGGCCGGCAGGGAGGAGGACGAGCGTCAGCTGATCGTCAACTCCACGGGTCGAAAGTGGGAGCTGACCTTCACCACGCTGGTCACCTTCGGAGGTGCCTTCTTCGCCTCGTTTCCGCTCTTTTACAGCACAAGCTTTGGCGGCGCCTACTGGGTGTGGATCCTGATCCTCATCACCTTCGTTTTTCAGGCTGTCTCGTACGAGTTTCAGAGCAAGGCGGGTAACCTGCTGGGCAAAAACACCTTTCGTATCTTCCTGACCCTCAACGGGTGCCTCGCACCGCTGCTGATCGGAACGGCCGTGGGCACCTTCTTCACGGGATCGGATTTCACGATCAACAAGAGTGCCGTGGGCGATATCGCCTCGCCCGTGATCAGCCGCTGGGGCAATGCCTGGCACGGTCTGGAAGCGGTTGCCAATCCGTTTAATGTGGAGTTTGGCCTGATGGTGATGTTCCTCGCCATCACGCTCGGGGCCTTGTATCTGATTAACAATGTGGATCACGTGAAACTTGCCGTGCAACTGCGCCGCAGCCTGGGTGTCAGCTTCGGGCTCTTCCTGCTCTTCTTCCTGGTCATCTGCTACCACCTGATCACGATGGAGGGCTTTGCGGTTGATGCATCGGGAACGGTTACGCTCGAAGAGGGGAAGTATTTCACCAACCTGATGGAGATGCCCGCGGTGCTGGCACTGCTGCTTGTGGGAGCCGTTCTGCTGGTTGCGGGAGTTGCCATGACCCTGCTTGGCAAGGAGTTCAAACGGGGTATCTGGCTAGCCGGCCCGGGCTCGACTTTGGCCGTGATGGCCCTCTTTATGGTCGTGGGCTACAACCATACGGCCTACTACCCCTCGACGGCCGACCTCGCCTCGTCGCTCACGCTTGCGAACAGCTCGTCGAGCGACTTCACGCTGCGCACGATGGCCGTCGTCTCGCTGATCATACCCTTT
>CALAQA010000179.1:0-4859 GCA_937889065.1 uncultured Alistipes sp. | reverse complement strand
CCCTTACCTACGTCGCCATAACCGCAGACAACCACCACCTTACCGGCAATCATCACATCCGTAGCACGCTTGATGCCGTCGGCCAACGACTCACGGCAGCCGTAGAGGTTATCGAACTTGGATTTGGTGCACGAGTCATTCACGTTGATGGCGGGAACCAACAGCTCGCCGGCCTCCTGCATCTGGTAGAGGCGGTGTACACCCGTCGTGGTCTCTTCGCTCACGCCCTTCCACTCCTCGACAGTGCGGTGCCACTTGCCGTGGTCCTCCGCAAGGATCTGCTTGAGGGTATCCAAAATCACCTCCTCCTCGTACGACGAGGGGGTATAGTCGAGCGTCGAAGCGTCCTTCTCGGCCTTGAAACCCTTGTGAATCAAGAGCGTGGCATCGCCGCCATCATCTACGATGAGCTGCGGGCCCTTGCCTCCGGGGAACGACATAGCCATCGCCGTGCACCACCAATACTCGGGCAGCGTCTCGCCCTTCCAGGCAAAGACAGGCACACCACGCTCGGCAATAGCAGCGGCAGCGTGGTCCTGCGTCGAGAAGATGTTGCACGAGCACCAACGTACCTCGGCTCCCAACTCCACGAGGGTCTCAATCAGCACAGCCGTTTGGATGGTCATATGCAGCGAGCCCATCACACGCACCCCCTTCAGGGGTTTCAGCGGGCCATACTTCTTGCGCACGGCCATCAGACCCGGCATCTCGTGCTCCGAAACCTCAATCTCTTTGCGACCCCACTCCGCCAGGCTCATATCGGCCACCTTGTAGGGTAAACTCAAATCCAAAAACATAGTAATCTCTTCGTTTATTATTTTTTAATACTTATCTTAATTGGCTTAAAATCTGCGCTTTGTCACGTTGCAACTGCGCCCGCAACTCCTCCATCGACTCGAATTTCCGCTCATTGCGAATCTTCTCGACCAAACAGACCCAAATTCGTCGGCCATACAGGTCACCCTCGAAACCGAACAGGTGGCTTTCGAGGCGCAACTCGCTACCGCCGACCGAGGGGTTATAGCCCACGTTCGACATCGCATCGAAAATCTGGTCGATGCCCTCAACCTTAACCTGCGTACGATAGACACCGTTTTCGCACAGTCCCTCATCGAGGGCGATGTTGGCGGTCGGGAATCCGAGCGTATGGCCGATTTGGCGGCCGGGGGTTACGACCCCTTCGATGACCAAGCCGTCCATCAGATGTTTTCGGTCAATTTACGCACCAAGCTGAACTCCGAGAAGAACTCCTTGGCAAAGACACGCAGCACGGTGTAGGCCGGAATGGCCAACAGCATTCCCAAAATACCCGCCGCCGAGCCGGCCAGCAGAATAACGATAAAGACCTCGAGCGGGTGGGCCTTGACCCGCTCGGAGTAGAGCGTAGGCTGCAAGATAAAATCATCGAGCCCTTTCAGCGTCAAGAGCGAGCAGACAATAACGGTCACCGTATAGGCCACCGTCGTCCCCTCGATGGGGGTCACCACACCAAAGGCGGCCGAAATGATGCCACCCAGCAGCGGACCCGCATAGGGGACCACATTCATCACACCCATCACCAGCGCAATAAAGGCGGCATCGGCAGGTTTCATCCCAAACGACGACAGCACGATGATGATGGCCACCATCAACAACAGGCTCTCGGTCAGAATGCCTCGAAAATAGCGGGACAGGAGGTAGGTCACCTCGTCCAACGCACGGGTGATGTTGCCTGCATAACGCTCGGGGAAGCAGGCGGTGATCATCGAGTAGAAGAGGCCGTCCTCCTTTAGGAAGAAGAAGGTGATAAATGAAATCGAAAAGAGGGTCACCACCGTCGAGAACATCAGCCCCACGGTCGATTGCAACAAGACATTGAGCGACTCGAAGTTAATCCATTCTCTGACAAACGAAATCAGTGCCTCGCTGAGCGACAACTGCTGGGCAGGCATCGCAAAAAGTTCGGCAAGGTGCTCCTGCAAGCGGTGGATAGGCTCCTCGATGGTCGCCATCACGGCATTCAGATCCAGATTGACCAGTTCGTTCAACTTATCGAAGACGAGCGGCACAAACAGCATCGCAAACGCTGCCGCCACCACCCAAATGAAGAGCAGCGTCACAATGGCGGCCAGCGTGCGGGGCACCTTCCATTGGCGGATGTGCAGGCGCTCGATGTAGCGCACCAGCGGGCGACCCATCACAGCCAACACGGCCGAGACCAGAATATAGACCACCACCGACGAGAAATACCACAAAATGGTGATAATCAGTGCTGCAATAGCAACACCGACCAGCGTCTTGAGGAGTCCTTGCGGGGTAATCTGCATATCTTTCTTACGTCCGAGGGGTACAACAATTATGCCTTGGGGAGGCGGGCAATGGGGGTCTGCGAGCCGACCACCGAGTCGCCAATCTCAACCAGCACCTCGCTACCCTTCGGCACGAGTACGTCGATACGCGAGCCGAACTTGATGAAGCCCGCCACCGAGTTCTGCTCAACCTTGCTACCCACCTTCATATACGATACAATGCGGCGAGCCACCAGACCGGCAATCTGACGGAAGAGCACCTTGTGGCCCGACTCCATACCCAGCACGGTGGTCGTGCGCTCGTTCTCGGTCGAAGATTTGGGGTGCCAAGCCACCAGGAAGCGACCCGGGTGGTACTTGAAGTACTCCACCACGCCACCCACGGGCACCCAGTTCATATGGACGTTCGTCACCGACATAAAGATCGAAATCTGCATCCACTCGCCCTCCAAATACTCATCGGCCTTGACCACCTCGGTCACAACCACACGACCGTCGCAAGGCGAGAAGACCAACTCCGGATCGTGAATCTGCACACGGTGCGGCTCGCGGAAGAAGGCGATGATAAAGCCCCAGAAGCAGAGCAGGAAGAGCGTCGAGGCCCAAATGAGCGTATTGGTCTCACGGCTCATCAAAAGGTAGTAGAAGAGGCCCCAGATGGCCAAGCAAACCAAACCCGAAACGGCAATGATTTTGTAACCTTCCTTGTTGATTTTCATAGTAATATAAGGTTTTTCAGAGGGTTAGCACACAAACAACAGATAGACTACGGCAAAGGGGGCCGACAGAAGCATCGCATCGAAGCGATCCAACACACCGCCGTGACCCGGAATCAGGTTGCCCGAATCCTTCACATCGGCCGCACGCTTGAACATCGACTCCACCAAATCGCCCAACACAGCCGTGATGACCACCACCACCGCCAGGCCGCACCATACATAGAGGTTGTCGCCCATCAGACGAGCCACCACCATAGCAGCCACCACCGCACCGATGAGGCCGCCAAAGAAGCCCTCCCACGACTTTTTGGGAGAGAGACGCTCAAAGAGGCGGTGACGACCAAAGGCCATACCCGAGAGGTAGGCAAAGACATCGTTCGACCACACCAAGGCCACATAGCCAATCAGCGCCCAACCGTTCCACACCTCACGCCCGATGATGGGCACATAGAGCAGCATCGAGAGGGGCAAGGCCACATAGAAGACCGACGTAATGGTTACGGCAATGTTGGCAAGCGGGTTTTCCTGTTTGCGGTAGAGCTCGCAGATGAACATCAGCGGGTACAACAGCAACAACATCGCCAGCCCCACGCCGAAGGGACGCATCGCCTCGCCAAAGACCTCGATGTGGGTCGAGACCAGGGCGAAATTGAGCACCAACAGCAACAGACCCGCCACCAGACCCAGCACACGCTGCGGCGCAAGGCCTCGCTTCTCGGCCAAGCCGTAGAACTCGACCATACCGCCGACAATCATCAGGGCCAAGAGGGCCAAAAGGCTCCAATCCGACCACAAGATGCCGCCAAAGACCACCACCAACAGGCCAATGCCGCTGATGGTACGCACGATGAGGTTTTTCAATTTATCGTTCATAGGGTTGTAGTTTTATTCGTTCTCGGTAGGCTCCGCTTCGGGGGCAATGACCTCCACGGGGCTGTTCTCGGTCAGAGGTTGCTCCTCGGTCGTGGCACCGTGAGGACGCTTGCCCAGGATGCGCTCGACATCCTCGGTAAAGATCACCTCCCGCTCCAAGAGCAGTTCGGCCACCTGACGCAACCCCTCGCTGTGGCTCTTCAGGGTCTGCTCGGCCAGCTGATAGGCCTTGTCGATCAGTTCACGAGCCTCGGCGTCAATTTTGCGGGCCGTCTCATCCGAGTAGGGCTTCGTAAAGGCCATATCGCTCTGGCCCGTCGAGTCGTAGAACGAGAGGTTACCCACCTCGTCGCTCATACCGTAATAGGCCACCATCGCATAGGCCTGCTTCGTCACTCGCTCCAAATCGTTGAGCGCACCGGTCGAAATCTCACCAAAGGTGAGCTGCTCGGCCACACGGCCACCCAGCGTCGAGGCCATCTCGTCCATCAACTGCTCACGGGTGGTCAGCTGACGCTCCTCGGGCAGGTACCACGCTGCTCCCAAGGCACGACCTCGGGGAATGATGGTCACCTTAATGAGGGGCGAGGCGTGCTTCAAGAGCCAACTTACGGTGGCGTGACCCGCCTCGTGGTAGGCAATTTTGCGCTTCTCGTCGGCCGAAATGATTTTATTGCGACGCTCCAAACCGCCGATGATGCGGTCGATGGCGGCCAGGAAATCCTCCTTCGAGACAAACTTCTTGTCGTGGCGGGCAGCAATCAGGGCCGCCTCGTTGCAGACGTTGGCAATGTCGGCACCCGAGAAGCCCGGCGTCTGACGAGCCAGGAACGAACGGTCGAGCTGCGGATCGAGTTTGAGGTGGCGCAGGTGGACATTGAAAATCTCCTCACGCTCCTTCACATCCGGCAGTCCCACCTCAATCTGACGGTCGAAACGGCCGGCACGCATCAGTGCCTTATCCAGAATATCGGCACGG
>CALAQA010000178.1:0-30134 GCA_937889065.1 uncultured Alistipes sp. | reverse complement strand
GTTGAAAAATAAAAGAGAATTAGAGATATGAAGAAAGTAGTATTGGCATATAGCGGAGGTCTGGATACCTCTTTTTGTGTGATGTATCTGACCAAGGAGTTGGGATACGAGGTTTATACGGCGTTGGCTAACACGGGCGGTTTCTCTGAGGAGGAGCTCCTCGCTGTTGAGAAGCGTGCATACGCTCTGGGCGCAAAGAAGCACGTTAATATCGATGTTACTGGCGACTACTACGGCAAGTGCATCAAGTATATGGTTATGGGTAATGTGTTGCGTAACAAGACCTATCCTATCTCTGTAAGTTCGGAGCGTACGTTCCAGGCGTTGGCTATCGTTAATTATGCCAACTCAATCGGTGCCGATGCTATTGCTCACGGCTCTACGGGTGCGGGTAACGACCAGGTGCGTTTCGACCTTACCTTCGAGGTCTTCGCTCCGCGGGGGGAGATTATCACCCCTACACGCGATATGAAGCTTACTCGCGAGTATGAGATCAACTACCTCAAGGAGCACGGCTTCGAGGCCGACTTCCGCAAGATGGAGTATTCGATCAACAAGGGTCTGTGGGGCACCTCGATTGGTGGCAAGGAGACCCTAAAGTCGGAGCAGACCCTCCCCGAGGAGGCCTATCCGAGCCAGGTGGTCGAGACCGAGGAGCAGACGCTGCGTCTGGGCTTTACCGAGGGTCGTCTGACGGCCATCAACGATGTGGAGTACAGCGACCCCGTTGAGGCCATCCGCAAGGTCGAGGAGATTGGCTCGAAGTATGGCATCGGCCGTGATATGCACATCGGTGATACGATTATCGGCATCAAGGGCCGTGTAGGTTTCGAGGCGGCGGCCCCGATGCTCATCATCGCTGCCCACAAGATGCTCGAGAAGCACACGCTGACCAAGTGGCAGCTCTATTGGAAGGAGCAGGTGGCCACCTGGTACGGTATGTTCCTGCACGAGGCGCAGTACCTCGAGCCGGTGATGCGTGACATCGAGGCGATGCTCGAGAGCTCGCAGCGCAACGTGACCGGTACGGTGATTCTGACGCTCCGTCCGCTGGGTTACACGCTGGTGGGTGTCGAGTCGTCGTTCGATTTGATGAAGACCGATTTCGGCGAGTACGGCGAGGTGAACAAGGCCTGGACGGCTGACGACGTGAAGGGCTTCACGAAGATTCTGGGCAACCAAATCAAAATTTTCTACAACGTACAAAAGCGCAACAAATAATGATTCGTGTAGGTATCATTGGCGGCGCAGGTTACACGGCCGGCGAGTTGGTGCGTCTGTTGCTGAACCACCCCGAGGTGGAACTTCGATGGATTCACAGCACCTCGAATGCGGGCAACCCCATCGCCTCGGTTCACGGCGGACTGGAGGGCGAGACGGAGCTGTGCTTTGCTGCCGACTACGACTTAACGAACGTCGATGTCATCTTCCTCTGCTCGGCCCACGGCCAAAGCTCGGTCTGGATGGCCGAGAATGAGCTGCCCGAGGGGGTTCGCATCATCGACCTGGCACAGGATTTCCGTGACGAGCACGACGGCTTTGTCTATGGCTTGGCCGAGTGGCAGCTCTCGAAAATCGAGGGGGCCAAACGGGTAGCCAACCCGGGCTGCTTCGCCACGGCCATCCAGTTGGCTCTTCTGCCGCTGGCGGCCGCCCAAAAGATCGAAGATGAGGTGCACATCACCGCCATCACCGGTTCGACGGGGGCAGGCGTGAAGCCCGCCGCCACGACCCACTTCAGTTGGCGTGCCCACAACCTGTCGGTCTATAAATCCTTCACCCACCAGCACCTCAACGAGATTGGTCGCAACCTCTCGCTCTTGCAGGGTAGCGAGGTGGAGTTGAACTTTGTGCCGATGCGTGGCGACTTCACCCGAGGCATCTTCGCCAGCGTCTATCTCAACTCGTCGCTCACGGAGGAGGAGGCCCGCAGCCTCTATGCCGACTACTATGCGGAGGCCGAATTTACCCACTTCACGACCCGCCCCATCGACCTGAAGCAGGTCGTAAACACCAACAAGGGGTTGGTCCACGTGGCCAAATATGGCCGTAAGTTGCACATCACGACCGCCATCGACAACCTCCTGAAGGGGGCGTCGGGTCAGGCCGTGGAGAATATGAATCGTATGTTCGGACTCCCCGTTCGCACGGGTCTGAACCTCAAAGCTAGTGCCTTCTAATGGAACTGTTTAATGTCTATTCGCTCTACCCCGTAGAGCCTGTTCGTGGTCAGGGGTCACGTGTCTATGATAGCGAGGGGCGTGAATACCTCGACCTGTATGGCGGCCACGCCGTCATCTCGATTGGCCACGCACACCCCCACTACGTCAAGCTCATCTCGGAGCAGGTGGCCCGTCTGGGATTCTACTCCAACTCGGTCGAGAACTCGCTGCAACAGCAGTTGGCCGACCGTCTGGGTGCCCTGTCGGGTTACGACGACTACCGCCTCTTCCTCTGCAACTCGGGTGCCGAGGCAAACGAGAACGCCCTGAAGCTCGCCTCCTTTACGACGGGTCACGAGAAGGTGTTGGCCTTCGGCAAGGCCTTTCACGGTCGCACGTCGGGTGCCGTAGCCGCTACGGACAACCCCAAAATCGTTGCGCCGTTCAACCGCACCGAGAAGGTGGAGTTTGCGCCGCTGAACGATGTGGAGGCCGTTCGCACGAAGCTCGCCACGAAGAAGTTTGCCGCCGTCATCATCGAGGGTATTCAGGGCGTAGCGGGCATCCACTGCCCCACCGACGAATTTCTGCAGACGCTGCGCACGCTCTGCACCGAGAGCGGGACGATGCTCATTTTGGATGAAATTCAGTCGGGCTACGGCCGCTCGGGTCGCTTCTTTGCCCACCAGCAGTCGGGCATCCGCCCCGATTTGGTGACGATGGCCAAAGGTATGGGCAACGGCTTCCCGATTGGTGGTGTGCTGATTGCCCCCCACATCGAGGCGTGGAGCGGAATGCTCGGCACCACCTTCGGAGGCAACCACCTCGCCTGCGCCGCCGCCATCGCCGTGCTGGATGTGATGAAGGAGGAGCGCTTGGTTGAAAATGCCGCCTCGGTGGGTGCCTATCTGATTGAGGAGCTGAAGAAGATGCCGCAACTCAAAGAGGTGCGTGGTCGTGGTCTGATGATTGGCATCGAGATCGAGGACTCGGCCTCGGAGATGCGTAAACGTCTGTTGTTCGAGAAGGGGATCTTCACGGGTGGTGCAGGTGCTACGACGGTACGTCTGCTGCCCGCCCTGGGATTGACGAAAGCCGATGCCGATTTATTCCTTAACGCCTTAAAATCACTCTTATAAAGATGAAAAAATTTACTTGCGTTGGCGACATAGGCGACCTGAAAGAGGCCGTCAGCGAGGCCTTGGAGCTGAAGCGTGACCGCTACCAATTTTCGGAGCTGGGTCGCAACAAGACCCTGTTGATGTTATTCTTCAACTCGAGCCTGCGTACCCGCCTCTCGACCCAGAAGGCAGCGATGAATCTGGGGATGAACGTGATGGTGCTCGATGTCAATCAGGGGGCCTGGAAGCTCGAAACGGAGCGTGGCGTCATTATGGATGGCGACAAACCCGAACACCTGTTGGAGGCCATCCCCGTGATGGGATCGTACTGCGACATCATCGGCATCCGCTCGTTTGCCCAATTCAAGGACAAGCGTGAGGATTACGAGGAGCGCATTCTGGAGCAGTTTATCCGCTACTCGGGTCGCCCCGTCTTCTCGATGGAGGCCGCTACCCGCCACCCGTTGCAGAGCTTTGCCGACCTGATTACCATCGAGGAGCACAAGACAAAGGCTCGCCCCAAGGTGGTGCTTACGTGGGCACCCCACCCCAAGGCGTTGCCGCAGGCCGTACCCAACTCGTTTGCCGAGTGGATGAATGCCACCGACTACGACTTTGTCATCACCCACCCCGAGGGCTACGAGCTTGACGAGGAGTTTGTGGGCCGTGCCAAGGTGGAATACGACCAGCGCAAAGCCTTCGAGGGGGCCGACTTCATCTACGCCAAGAACTGGGCCGCCTACCGTGATCCCCACTACGGCGAGGTACTGTCGATGGATCGCAGTTGGACGGTCGATGAAGAGAAGATGGCCCTCACGAACAACGCCTTCTTTATGCACTGCCTGCCCGTGCGTCGCAATATGATTGTAACGGATGGGGTAATTGAGGGCGAACGTTCGCTCGTCATTCCCGAGGCCGCCAACCGTGAGATTTCGGCCACCGTAGTATTGAAACGATTACTCGAGAGTCTGTAATGCAACCGATTACTGTTGTAAAGATTGGCGGCAACGTCATCGACAACGAGGCGGCACTGGAGCGTTTCCTGAAACGTTTTGCCTCGATCGAAGGGCCGAAGATGCTCATCCACGGCGGTGGCAAGCTGGCCACCCGTATGGCTACGGAGCTGAAGCTGGAGGTCAAGATGATCGACGGTCGCCGTGTTACCGACCGCCCGACACTCGACGTGGTGACGATGGTCTATGCCGGTTTGGTCAATAAGCAGATTGTGGCCCGTCTGCAGGCCGCAGGGTGCAACGCCATCGGTATGTCGGGTGCCGACGGCAACATTGTCCGTGCCCACCGTCGCCCCGCAACGCCCATCGACTATGGCTACGTGGGCGACATCGACTCGGTCGATAGCTCGCTGTTAGGTCATCTGCTGGAGGCGGGCCTGGTGCCCATCTTCTCGGCCATTATGCACGATGGCGAGGGGTCGTTGTTGAACTGCAATGCCGACAGCGTGGCGCAGGCCATCGCCCTCGGTGCGGCAGCGTTGGCCCCCACCGACCTGGTCTTCTGTTTCGAGAAGCGAGGTGTGCTGCGTGATGCCGACAACGACGACTCGGTCATCGACCGCATCACCCCCGAAATCTACGCCACGCTGCGTGAAGAGGGGGTTGTAAGTGGCGGCATGATCCCGAAAATCGAGAACGCCCTGAAAGCCGTAGCAGCCGGTGTAAAGAGTGTTCTAATCAAGTGTGCCGAGGAGCTTTTGGAGGAGTCGGGCACCACGATTGTAAACCAATAACCTTAAAACAAACAATGAAGCCGATTACCACACGGGCCGTTGCGCTACTCAAACAACTCATCGCCATCCCGTCGCACTCGCGTGACGAGGCGAAGACGGCCGACCTGTTGGCCGCCTACCTATATGGGGAGGGGGTCGAGGTGGAGCGGCTTCACCACAACCTCATCGCCCGTAGCGAGGGGTTTGACCCTGCACGCCCCACGCTGCTACTGAACTCGCACCACGACACGGTGCGTCCGTCGGCCTCCTATAGCCGTGACCCCTACGCCCCGACCGAGGACGAGGGACGCATCTACGGCCTGGGGAGCAACGATGCCGGTGGCTCGTTGGTGAGTCTGGTGGAGGTCTTCTTAATGTTGCGTCGGCGACAGCTGCCCTTCAATCTGATGCTGCTGCTTTCGGCAGAGGAGGAGTGTGGCGGCGAACAGGGCATACGAGCCTGTATGCCCCGCTATGGCGACCAAATCGAGATGGCCATCGTCGGTGAGCCTACCTCGATGCAGGCGGCCATTGCCGAGCGAGGATTGGTCGTACTGGATTGTGTGGCGCACGGCCAAAGTGGCCACGCCGCCCGAGGCGAAGGGGTCAATGCCCTCTACATCGCCCTCGACGACATCGCCACGCTGCGCCGTTTCACCTTCCCCCGCACCTCCCCCACGTTGGGTCCCATTCGCCTCACCACCACGATGATTGAGGCGGGTACGCAACACAATGTCGTACCCGACACCTGCCGTTTTGTGGTCGATATTCGCACCACCGACGCCTACACAAACGAGGAGACGGTCGAGTTGGTGCGTCAGGCCCTCAAATCGGAGGCAACACCCCGCTCGACCCGCATCCGTGCCTCGGTCATTGCCGAGGAGCATCCATTGGTGCGAGCCGCTGTGGCCGCAGGTGCCGCGTGTTTCATCTCGCCCACCACTTCGGACCGCACGCTGATGCCCTTCCCGGCCCTGAAAATCGGCCCGGGCGAGTCGTCCCGCTCCCACACCGCCGATGAATTTATCCTCATCGACCAGATCGAGCAGGGCATCGATACCTATATTAATATAATCGAACATTTAGCAACCCACTATGGCAACGAAACTTTGGGATAAGGGCTTCGACACCAACGCCCTTGTTGAGGATTATACGGTCGGCAACGACCAAGAGTTGGATATGCGTCTGGCCAAATACGATGTGCAAGGCTCGATGGCCCACATCCGTATGTTGGAAAGCATCGGTCTGTTGGAGGCCGAGGAGCTGAAGATGCTGCTGGAGGGGCTGGAACAGATTGCCCGCGAAATTGAGCAGGGCGACTTCCGCATCGAGCCCGAATCGGAGGATATCCACTCGCAGGTGGAGCTGCTCCTGACCCGTCGCCTGGGCGATGTGGGCAAGAAGATCCACTCGGGTCGTTCACGCAACGACCAGGTGTTGGTCGATTTGAAGCTCTTTCTGCGTGACGAGTTGCAGTCGATTGCCCACGACGTGCGTGCCCTCTTCGACCGCCTGCAAGAGCTGTCGGAGCGTTACAAGGAGGTGCTGATGCCGGGCTACACCCACTTGCAGGTGGCGATGCCCTCGTCGTTCGGTCTCTGGTTTGGTGCCTACGCCGAGACGCTCATCGACGATATGCGCCTCTTGGTTGCCGCCTACGACATTGCCAACCAAAATCCGCTCGGCTCGGCCGCAGGCTATGGCTCGTCGTTCCCGCTCGACCGCACGATGACGACCCGCCTGCTGGGCTTTGAGACGCTGCACTACAACGTCGTGGCTGCCCAGATGAGCCGTGGCAAGAGTGAGCGTGCCGCCGCCTCGGCAATGGCCGCCGTAGCTGCCAGCGTGGGGCGTATGGCGATGGATTTGTGCCTCTTTATGAGCCAGAATTTCGGCTTCGTGAAGCTGCCCGACAACCTGACGACCGGCTCGTCGATTATGCCCCACAAGAAGAATCCCGATGTCTTCGAGATTATGCGTGGCCAGTGCAACCGCCTGCAAGGGCTTCCCAACGAGATGGCCCTGATGCTGACAAACCTGCCCGTGGGTTACCATCGTGAAATGCAGCTGCTGAAGGATATCCTCTTCCCTGCAACGGTGCGTCTGAAGAAGACGCTCGAGATGGCCGACTTTATGCTCTCGAACCTGCAGGTGAACGACCACATCCTCGACGACGAGCGTTACAACTACCTCTTCACCGTGGAGGATGTCAATCGTCTGGCCCTGTCGGGTGTTCCGTTCCGTGAGGCCTACCGTGAGGTGGGTATGCAGGTGCAGCGTGGCGAGTACCGACCCACCCGTACAGTACATCACACCCACGAGGGGTCGATTGGTAACCTCTGCACCGACCAAATCCGCCAAAAGATGGAGCAGGTAATGCAGGGTTTTGGCCGTGCCAATTAAAAATTAAACAATTAAAAATTAAAGATTAAAAATGAGACGATTGCTGCTGCTATTGATGGTCGTGGGATTGGCGATGCCGTTGATGGGCCAAGAGCCCACCGACGAGGAGAAGCCCATCAATGCCACAAAGGTTGATCAGTTGCCCACCTTCAAGAATGGCGACCTGCAAAAATTCCGCCTTTGGGTCACCCGCCACGTCACCTACCCCTATGCGTTGGCCAAAAAGAAGATTGGCGGAGCGGTAGCCGTTGCATTTGTGGTCGAGAAGGATGGCTCGGTGAGCAACGTCGAGGTGATTCACAGCGCACATCCGCTGCTCGACAAAGAGGTGGTCGAGGCAGTGCAGAAATCGCCCAAATGGAAGCCGGGCATCCAAAAGGGACGAACGGTACGAGTACGCTACATACTACCCGTCTCGTTTTCGCCCAATGCGGCCAATCCGGTACGTTATCCCGTGCAACCCACCAGACCTTAAAAAAACAAGGGTGTCCCAGAGTTTGGACACCCTTTTTATTTCAACTTCTAACTTTCAACTTTCAACTTTCAACTTTCAACTTCTTCCAAAAATCGAGGGAGCGGGCCGCCTCACGGCCTCCTTTTTTGTACTCAAAAACTTGGCAACCGCAGTACAACCTATTGATTATTTTCGTATATTTGTATTGAAATCAAAATTGTTTGCCTATGAAACATTAGCGTAAATTGATACGCACACTTTAAGACATATTGGAAAAAGCGTTAGCTTTATTTCTTGCTGTTGAAACTTCGACAATTTCAAATGTGGCAAAAGAAGTGAAGTTGATGCTCACGCGTCTGCGTGGGCTTCACTTTGATATTTGTGCCACAGGTAGTCGAAGACCTCAACAGCAAATTGAAAAAGTTTAGTCCGCGCTTTTTTTGTGTGCAATCAACAAGACCGGACAAAAATAACAAAGGTTGATAGATATACAACCTAAACAAACTCTTTAATAACAAACAACTAATAAACAAAAACATTATGAAAAAATTTCTCACAGTTCTTGGCGTAGTTGCAGTTTCCGCTATCGTCGTTATCGGTTTAAGTTCATTCGCCGGCAAAGACCACAACGAAAAGATTATTGACACCCATGTTCACACACACGCTGAGGGTAAATATTGTACTGGCACGGTAGGATGCGACTGCAGAGGCTTTGTCCCCATTACCAACGGCAAAGAGTACCAAAAGAACTATTGCAAGCGTTGTGGCCACCACAAAAACTATCACAAATAGAACGATCCCATCAACGAGGGGTGCCCCCCCTCTTCCATAAAATTATAATAGCTCGAAATACAAATGCGGCTACTTAGTTTTTTTGTAGGCTAATTCTATATAATCTTTAATCCAGACCTGGCATGAAACGCGTTTTGTTTTTAATACTTTTTCTATGCAGTGTATGTATTGAGGCTAAAGCCCAATTCTACGACTCGCACAATTATTACCTCTACATTGAGGTTGGCAGGGCACCGAGCGAGGGTGGGACCATCTATTACGTACATTTCGATAATGATGGTGACATGTATTGTGGCTCGATATCAAAATCAACTTTAATCAGCAAATATAAAGCTGACATACTGGATGAGTACGCCATCAACAAATCTCACTCATCACACTACGATAGTGATACCAGCACATACAAATATGAGGTATATGTAAAGAAAACGTATTCCTCACAAAATCTTTGGGGCACGAATCTTCCTGCCTACGACCCATATACAGGAGCACCTCTAACAAAACATTCTGGCTATGGCTATCACGCATTCTCTAACGATAGAAAAGAAATGATCACATGGAACACTGGATTAAATTCAGACGAACCACGCAACAGAAAGTACTACAAATTAGTAGAGGTCGATGAATTTATTCCAGCACCAGCAAACTATGATTTTCTAAATTAAAATACGGTAATCGAATGCTGGAATTTCTAAAAGAGTCCTAAAGGACTCTTTTTTTGCTTGAAGGGCGACTACAGGAAACCCTTAAGTACCTTTAAGTACCCTTAAGAAACCTTAAGGAACTTTTCCTCTTTGCTCTTTGCTCTTTCCACTAAAATCGAGGGAGCGGGCCGCCTCACGGCGTTCCGCTCCCTCTCGCTTATAGTAGGTTGGTAAGGTCTTAATCCTCGTCCTCGTCGGTGTAGGCCTTCAAGAGCTTGTCCTGAACATCGGCAGGAACCTGCTCATACTGGGCGAACTTCATCGAGTAGGTAGCCGAGCCCGACGTCAGCGACGACAGCGTCGTCGAGTAGCGGTACAGCTCGGCCAGAGGTACCGTAGCGCTCAGGCGGTCGAAGCCCTTGTCAGGCTCCATACCCAGAATCATGGCGCGGCGGTTCTGCAAATCCGACATCACGGCACCCATATACTCGCTCGGAACGAGTACCTCTACGTTGTAGATAGGCTCCATAATCTTCGGACCGGCCGTACGGAAGGCCTCCTTGAAGGCGTTACGGGCAGCCAGCTTAAACGAAATCTCATTCGAATCTACCGGGTGCATCTTACCGTCGTAGATAACCACGCGGATGTCGCGGGCATACGAACCGGTCAGCGGGCCCTGGTCCATCTTCTCCATGACACCCTTCAGGATGGCGGGCATAAAGCGAGCATCGATGGCGCCACCGACGATAGCCGAGTAGAACTGCAGCTTACCGCCCCACGGCAGGTCGTACTCCTCCTTGCTCTTCACGTTTACGATCATCTCACCCTTGCCGGTCTTGTAGGCCTTCGGCTCGGGCATACCCTCGTAGTAGGGCTCGATGATCATGTGTACCTCGCCAAACTGACCGGCACCACCCGACTGCTTCTTGTGACGATAGTCGGCCTGGGCCACCTTCGTGATGGTCTCACGGTAGGGGATGCGGGGTGCGATATACTCGAACTCGATCTTGTTCTCGGTCTGGATGCGGGTGCGGAGGATGTTCAGGTGGTGCTCACCCTGACCCTGAATGATGGTCTGGCGAAGCTCCTTGCTGTACTCAACCAGGATGGTCGGATCCTCGTTCTTGGCCTCGTTGAGAATCTTACCCAGCTTCTCCTCGTCGCCCTGCTCCTTGCACTTGATGGCGGCACGGTAGCGCGGCTCGGGGAAGACGATAGGCTCGATGGTTACCACCTCGGCGGGGGCTGCCAGCGTGTCGTTGGCCTTCGTACCCTTCAGCTTCACGGTGCAACCAATATCACCGGCCGACAGCTCGGTAACCTTGATGCGGTTCTTGCCGGCAACGGCAAAGAGCTGCGAAATCTTCTCCTTGTTCTGCGTGCGGGTGTTCACCAAGTCCATACCCTCGGTGATCTTACCACGAACTACACGGAAATAGGTGATCTCGCCAATGTGCTGCTCCACCTGGCTCTTGAATACAAAGGCTACGGCGGGAGCGGCCTCGTCGGCTACCACCTCGGCACCCTCGGTCGAGAGGAATGCGGGAGCCTTCAGCGGGCCGGGAGCCACGTTGATGATGAACTCCATCAGACGCTTCGTACCGATGTCACGCTTACCGCTGGCGCAGAAGATAGGCATCACGGCACGCTTCGACAGACCGATCTTCAGACCGGCACGGATGTCGTCCTGCGTCAGGGTACCCTTCTCGAAGTAGAGCTCCATCAGGGCATCGTCGTGCTCGGCGGCAGCCTCCACCAACTCACGGTTCAGCTCCTGGGCACGCTCCATCTCCTCGGCGGGGATCTCCAACTCCTCGCGGTGACCGTCGTGGTCCTTGAAGCGATACATCTTCATCAACAGCACGTCGATGAAGGCGTCAAACTCGGTACCCTGGTTTACGGGATATTGTACGATAACGGGCGTTACACGCGAAGCAGCCTTGATCGACTCGAACGAAGCCTCGAAATTGGCCTTGTCGCTATCAAGCTGGTTGATAACACCGATCACGGGCTTGTTCAGAAGGCGTGCATAGCGGGCCTGAATCTCGCTACCTACCTCCCAGCCATTGGCGGCGTTGAAGCAGAATACACCGACGTCACCCACCTTGAAGGCCGAGAAGAGGCTTCCGCAGAAGTCGTCCGAACCCGGGCAGTCGATGATGTTGAGCTTGCGCTCCATAAACTCGGTGAAGAGGATGGTCGAATAGATCGAGCGTTTGTATTCGTGCTCGATATCCGTATTGTCCGAGAGCGTGTTGTTGGTCTCGATACTACCCCTGCGGTCGATGACCTTTCCCTCATAAGCCATCGCTTCGGCAAGGGTAGTTTTTCCCGAGCCGGGCGCGCCAATAAGAACGATGTTCTTGATCTCTTTTGCTGAATAATTTTTCATATCCGTTTCGTTTTAAGGTTTCGTTTTAGGATTACAGAGTATAAAAATACAAAAAAAACGAGAAAACCAAATCAAAAACATAAAAAATCGCGCAAAAAAGGGAGTTTTTAGGGGAAAACGAGCAAAGAGATTAAAGATTTTAAGGATATTAAAGCGATTAACGAAGCCGACAAAAGAAGCCGACAAAAAAACCTTAAACTCTTTAAGGTATTTACTATCTTTAAGTTCTTTATACACCCCCAACCCACCCGCCTGTTTTTTGATTTTAGGCGAGAAGATTCTGTGCTTCGTGAAGTAAGCCCCGGATGGGTAGTACTTGACGTACGTCCCATTCGGGGCTTGCAAGGGAAGTGCGGAAGGTTCCGCATAAAATCAAAAAACTACTTTCCGATGATGGCTTCGAGCTCCTCGATGGTAATGGGAATGTGCTTGTCGCGACCAATCATACGGCAACCGGTGTCGGTGACAATCAGGTCGTCCTCGATGCGGATGCCGCCGAAGTTGTAATAGGAGGCAAGGCGGTCGTAATCGACGATGCCTTTGTAGAGGCCCTCGGACTTGCACTTTTCGATCAAGGCGGGGATGAAGTAGAGCCCCGGCTCATCGCTCAAGACGGTGCCGGGCATCAGACGCCAGGCCTTGCGGTAGATGCAGGTGGCCGAGGCGGCAGCACGCTCGGCAATCGACGAAAAGTCGAAGCTGCGCTCGCCCATCGCCTCGCAGTCGTGCACATCCATACCCAGGCCGTGGCCCAGGCCGTGAGGCATCAGCATCGTCATCGCACCGCTTGCCACAGCATCGTCGGCCGTGCCGTGCAGCAGCCCCACGCCAATCAGCCCCTCGGCCAAGATACGGTACGAGGCCAGGTGTACGTCGTTGTACATCATCCCCGGAGCTACGAGCTTAGCCACCTCGTCGTGGGCCTTGAGGACGATGTTGTAGATGTCACGCTGAATATCGCTGAACTTGCCGCTCACGGGGTAGGTACGGGTATGGTCGGAGCAGTAGCCGCTCAGGGTCTCACCGCCGCCATCCACCAGCAGCAGGCGACCCTCCTCCAACACGCCGTCGCAATTGAGGTTGTGGAGCGTCTCGCCGTGTTGCGACACGATGGTCGGGAACGAAACACCCTGCCCGTAACGCTTCGAGATACCCTCCAGCGCACCGGCAATCTCCCGCTCGATGACACCCGGGCGGCACATCTGCATCGCCAGCGTGTGCATCAGATAGCCAATCTCGAAGGCGGCCTCCAACTCCTCCAGCTCCTCGTCGGACTTCTTCTCACGCATCTCGGCCACAGCCATCATCAGCTCGACCGATTTGTAGTCGTGCAGTTTGGCGGGGGCGATACCCAGCAGCTCCGACATCCAGAGCTTCGTCTCGCCTCGGTAGGGGGGCAGGAAGTGGATGCGGCGGCCCACACGGATGGCCTCCGAGAGGTGGTCGGCGATGGTTGAGAGGGGGTAGCTCTTCTCGACACCCACCTCGGCAGCCTGCTCACGCAGCGTGGGCTGGGGACCCGTCCAGATGATATCCTCGACGGTGAAGTCGTCGCCATAGAGTGCCGCCTCGCCCGTCTCGGCATCCAAGATACCCGCCAAGGTGGGGGTATTCAGGCCGAAGTAGTAGCGGAAGGTGGAGTCCTGGCGGAAATAGTAGGCGTTGTTGGGGTAGTTGTTGGGCGAGAAGGTGTTGCCCGGAATCAGAATCAGACCCGAAGCGATCTTCTCGCAAAGCGTCTTGCGACGTGCCTTATAGGTCGAAGGTGCAAACATAGCTTTATCTGTTTTTAGTACGATTTCAAAGGTAAAAAAATTTTTTCAATTAAAAAACTTTTAGCGCCACGCTCCCCGAATGCGGCAGACCTCGGCAGCCTCTCGAACGGCCTCTTGGTGGGCCTTCGCAAGCGGCAGACCCCGCAACAGCGAGGCCACCAGCGTACCGGTAAAGGCATCGCCCGCCCCCACCGTATCGGCCTCGTCACTCGGTTCGACAGCAGGCGTGGGCAGCACAGAGCTTTGCTCGGAGGTGTAGATGGCACTGTAGTCGGCACCCGCCGTCAGAACCACCATCCGAAGGTCGTTTTGCTCCATCAGCCAACGGCAGGCGGCCTCTTCGTCGAGCGGCAGGGGGTAAAGAGTGCGAAGCACCTGCAACTCCTCGGCATTGATTTTCAACACATTGGCTCGACGAAGCAACCCTTCGATAAGTTCCGGGGTAAAGTGGGGCGGCCGAAGGTTGATGTCATAGATCCGCAAAGCCGAAGCGGGGGTCAGCGACAAGAGGTATTCGATGGTACGGCGGCTCGTCAGCGTGCGGCTGGCCAACGTGCCGAAACAGACAGCCGAGGCCGAACGGGCCAACTCCTCGAAGCGGGGCGTTGCGGGAATATGGTCGTAGGCCACCTCCTCGCCTATCGTGAAGCGTTGTTCGCCCGCCTCATCGAGGTAGGTCTCGGCCCACCCTGTCGGCCAATCGACCTCCACCAACTCGGTTTGGATGCCGTGCTTGGCGTAACAGGTTTTAAGCTCCTCACCCCGAGCATCGCGACCGATGGCACTGAGGGCGACACCACGCATCCCGTGGCGGGTGGCGTAGTAGGCAAAATTGATTGGTGCCCCACCGGGTGTTCTTTCGCCCCGTATGCGGTCCCTATCCCAAAGGGCCTCGCCCAGCCCCAACACCAAGGGTCGATCCATTGTTTTGGTTATGCTTCTACAAATTTATAGAGTTGGTCGCCACGGCGAATCAGCGCCTCGGTACGGATGGCGCAGAGTACCCCCTGCTCGACCCGAGCCGTCGTCTCCCCGTCGGGTCCGTGCAACTCCTCCAAACGTTGTTCGGCCACACCGGTCGTGGCACCCATAAAGAAGATCTCCTCGCCCACCTCCAACGGAGCGGCCTCAACGAGCACTTCGGCAACCGAGATCTTCTTATAGAAATTGACCACCTTGCCCACATAGACCTTGCGGCGGGTGGCGGCCGAGCCGTAGTTCTCGCTATGCTCGGCTACGGGGCGGCCTGCATAGTAGCCCTCCCAGAAGCCTCGGTTGAAGACCGTAGCCAGCCGCTCTTTCAGGGCGGCAGCAGTCGTGGGGTTGTACTCGCCCCGCTCCATCATCCGCAGCGCCTCGTCGTAGCACTCGACCACCCGCTTTACGTACTCGGCACCTCGGGCTCGGCCCTCGATTTTGAGCACCTTCACGCCACTTGCGATGAAGCGGTCCAGGAAGTCGATCGTGCAGAGGTCTTTGGGCGAAAGGACATAGCGGCCGTCGATGTCCAACTCGGCCCCCGTCTCCTTGTCCCGCACGGTATATTTGCGGCGGCAGAGTTGGCGGCAGGCCCCTCGGTTGGCCGAACAGTTGGTCTCGTAGAGCGAGAGGTAGCATTTTCCCGAAATGGACATACAAAGGGCTCCGTGAGCGAACATTTCGATCTCGACCAACTCGCCCTTCGGGCCTCGGATGTCGTTCTCGACAATGGCTCGATGGATGGTCTCGACCTGCTCGAGGGTCAATTCCCGTGCCAGGACCACCGTATCGGCCCACTGCGAGAAGAATTTGACGGCTTCGGAGTTCGAGATGTTGCTTTGGGTCGAGATGTGGACCTCCTGACCGATGCGACGGGCATAGAGGATGGCGGCCATATCGGTGGCAATGATGGCATCGACCCCCTCACGGCGGGCACGGTCGATGACCTGCTGCACGGTGCGCAGTTCGTCCTCATAGACGATGGTATTGACCGTCAGGTAGGCCTTTACCCCCGCAGCGTGGGCCGTAGCCACAATTTGGGCCAGGTCGTCGAGGGTGAAGTTGGCTGCCGAGGCCGAACGCATATTGAGTTTGCCCACCCCGAAATAGACCGAGTCGGCACCCGCCTCGATGGCGGCAGCCAGCGCTTCGTACGACCCCACAGGGGCCATCAGTTCGATGTCGCTTCGTTTCATTATCGCTCGTCGTAGATTAGTTGTTGCGGCCCATCAGGCTCAAGGCGTAGGCGCGCAAGGGGGCCACTCGCTCGGCGGGGGCATTGAGCGTATCGAGTAGCGCAAGGGCACGTTCGAAGCGTACCGAAATCTGCTGTTCCGTCAGGCGGGGAATATCCAATTCGTCGTAGAGGGCCTTCACTCGGGCAATCTTCTCGACACGTGAGAGGTGCTTATCCAGGTGGGTTGTACGCAACACGTCACGCTGCTCCTCGGTGGCACGGCTCATCGCCGTAATCATCAGATAGGTCTTCTTGCCCTCCAAAATATCGCCGCCGATGGCCTTGCCCAGACGCTCGTCGCCGTAGCTGTCGAGCAGGTCATCCTGCAACTGGAAGGCCAGACCCAACTCGATGGCAAAGCGGCGCAACGCCTTGCAATCCTCCTCCGAGGCACCGCCCAAAATGGCACCGATGACCACTGCTCCGGCCAACAAGACCGAGGTCTTAAGCTCGATCATACGCATATACTCCACCACCGAGACCTTCGGCTTGCTCTCGAAATCCATATCGTACTGCTGTCCCTCGCACACCTCCAAGGCAGTCTGCGTGAAGACCGAAAGGATGCGGGCCAACTCGGGCGAATTGACCTTGCCGAGGAGCTGATAGGCCTTAATCATCATCGCATCGCCCGACAAAATGGCCACATTCTTACCCCACTTGGCATAGACCGACGGCTTGCCGCGACGCAACATAGCGTTGTCCATAATATCGTCGTGCAGCAGCGTGAAGTTGTGGAAGACCTCGATGGCGGCCGCCGCAGGCAGCGCCTCGTGGACCCGATCGTCGTAAATCGACCGCGTGAGCAACAACAAAACGGGACGCAACCGCTTTCCGCCACCGGTCAGCGAATAGACAATGGGGGTGTAGAGCAGCTCCGGCTCGACGGGAATATCTATCTGAGCGAGGTAATTTTCAACCATTTCGCACAATTGATCGGCACTTTTCATTCTCTTTTTTCGTTTTTTGGTCTATTGATGAGCAAATTTAAGAAAAAACTTTGTACCTGCCGAATTTTTCCCGTAACTTTGAGGTCCAAATTTGTTTTATAATTTTTTTAAGAATGAAAAAACTTGCTATCGGCATCGACATCGGAGGTATCAATACGGCCTTCGGAATGGTCGATGAGAAGGGCGACGTATATGCCGAATCGGTTATCTCCACCCGCAAATATCCCCACGTGGAGGATTATCCCTCATACGTGGAAGATTTGAGCCGCGCACTGCGCACGATGGCCCACAGCATCGAGTTCGAGTACGAGTTGGTCGGCATCGGCATCGGAGCCCCCAACGCCAACTACCACAGCGGCAAAATCGAGCAACCGGCTAACCTGTGGAAGTTCCGCAAAGAGGACGAGAATCGTGACGAGAATCGTCGCCTTTTCGCCCTGGCCGACGATCTGTCGGCTGCCTTTGGCGGGGTGAAGGTGTTGATCACCAACGACGCCAACGCCGCCACCATCGGCGAGATGGTTTATGGCAACGCCAAGACGATGAAGGATTTTATTATGATCACGCTGGGAACGGGACTCGGTTCGGGATTTGTGGCCAATGGCGAGTTGATCTACGGCCACGACGGTTTTGCCGGCGAGTTCGGCCACGTGATTGTCGAGCGAGGTGGTCGTGAGTGCGGTTGCGGTCGTCGAGGCTGTCTGGAGACCTACGTTTCGGCAACGGGTATCAAGCGCACGGCCTTCGAGCTGATGGCTACGATGAACGACGCCAGCCCGCTGCGTGAGATCCCCTTCAAAGATTTCGACTCGGCACTGATTTCGGCTGCCGCCGACAAGGGCGACCCGATTGCCAAGGAGTGTTTCCGTGTGACGGGCGAAAAGCTGGGGCGTGCCCTGGCCGACGCCATCACCATCACCTCGCCCGAGGCCATCTTCCTGTTCGGTGGTCTGGCCAAGGCCGGCAAGCACATCTTCGAGCCTACGAAGTGGTATATGGAGGAGAATGTGATGTACGCCTTCAAGAACAAGGTGCAGCTGCTGCCGAGCGGTATTCAGGGCAAGAACGCCGCCATCCTGGGTGCTTCGGCACTGATTTGGCAACAGTACAAATAACCAAGAGCCACGATGGATACCTTACAAGCCATTCTGCTCGGTATTGTGCAAGGCATTACCGAGTTTCTGCCCGTATCGTCGAGCGGTCACCTGCAGTTGGCCAAGGAGCTGCTGGGGGTGGAGTTGGAGAACAACATCACGTTCGATGTCACGTTGCACGCCGCTACCGTACTGAGCACCATCGTGGTGCTGTGGCGTGAGCTGTGGCAGTTGCTGCGTGGGGTCTTCTCGAAGAGCTTCAACGACGAACAGCGTTACATCCTCAACGTGGTGGTCTCGATGATTCCGGCCGGTGTGGTGGGCGTCCTCTTTGCCGACCAAATCGAGGCCCTCTTCTCGTCGCTCTGGTTTGTGGGGCTGATGCTCCTGCTGACGGCCGCCCTCTTGACCTTTGCCTACTACGCCAAGCCCCGCCAGCGTAGCGAAATCACCACCCGTGATGCCTTCATCATCGGTCTGGCACAGGCTGCCGCCACGATGCCCGGCCTCTCCCGCTCGGGCTCGACCATCGCTACGGGTCTGCTGCTCGGCTGCGAGAAGTCGAAAGTAGCCAATTTCTCCTTCATTATGGTCATCCCCGTGATTTTGGGAAAAATGCTGCTCGATATTCTCTCGGGCGAGATGGCTGCCATGAGCGTCGAGACGGGGGTGCTGATCAGCGGCTTTGTGGCCGCCTTCGTATCGGGTGCCCTGGCCTGCAAATTTATGATCGAAATCGTCAAGCGAGGCAAACTCATCTGGTTTGCCCTCTACTGCGCCGTGGTGGGCCTGGTGGCCATCATCGGCACCCTCTGCTAAAGCATGAACACTCAACACGACCTCACGGGGCTGAATTTCACGGAGGGCTACATTGCCGTCATCGACAAGCCCCTCTATTGGACCTCGGCCGACGTGGTGCGTAAAATCAAATACGCCCTGCGTCGCTGCGGCTACCGTAAAATCAAGGTGGGACACGCCGGCACGCTCGACCCGTTGGCCTCGGGTGTGCTGCTGGTCTGCATCGGCAAGGCCACCAAGCTGGTCGATCAGCTCCAAGCCGAAGAGAAGGAGTATGTGGCCGATATTCGCTTCGGTGCCACCACGCCGAGCTACGACAAGGAGCATACGATCGATTTCACCTACCCCTGGCGCCACATCACCCCCTCGATGATTGACGAAGCGCTCCGTTCGCTCTCGGGCGAGCGACTGCAATCGCCCCCGCTCTACTCGGCCAAGAAGGTCGAGGGGTTGCGTGCCTACGAGATTGCCCGTGCGGGCGAGACGGTCGAGCTGCGCCAATCGCTCATCAACATCTACGAAATGCAGGTCGAGCAGATGAAGTTGCCCGATCTGAAGCTCCGAGTTCGTTGCAGCAGAGGCACTTACATCCGTTCGCTGGCCGACGAATTGGGCCGTGCCTGCCAAAGTGGCGCCCACCTTACATCGCTGCGTCGCACCCGAAGCGGCGGCTTCACGGTCGAAAACGGATGGCAACTGACCGACTTTTTGGAGCAACTCGCTATGTTAGAAGAAAAAAAGTTGGATGAGGCTGAAACAAAATAGTCTTTTTTGCGTATTAAATTAGATTGTTTTTTACTCAAAACTCGAAAAATACAGGTTAACCTATGAAATTATCGCAATACGGTTACGACTTTGCGCCTGAAATGGCCCAACATCCGACCATCAACCGAGACGATTCGCGTTTGATGGTCATCAACCGCCAGACGGGCACGATCGAGCATCGCTATTTCCGTGATATTCTGGACTATTTCGACGAGGAGGACCTCTTCGTTTTCAACGACACGAAGGTCTTTCCGGCACGTCTCTACGGCAACAAAGAGAAGACGGGTGCCGAGATCGAGATCTTCCTCTTGCGTGAGTTGAACCGTGAGTTGCGCCTGTGGGATGTGCTGGTCGATCCGGCCCGCAAGATCCGCATCGGCAACAAGCTCTACTTCGGCGACGACGACCTGTTGGTGGCCGAGGTCATCGACAACACCACCTCGCGTGGTCGTACGCTGCGCTTCCTCTTCGACGGGTCGTACGAGGAGTTCAAGAAGGCCCTCTTTGCCCTGGGCGAGACGCCGCTGCCCCGCTGGGTACGCGAGAAGGTCGAGCCGGAGGATGCCGAGCGTTACCAGACCATCTTCGCCGAGAAGGAGGGTGCTGTAGCCGCCCCGACGGCCGGTATGCACTTCTCGAAGCACCTGATGAAGCGTATGGAGATCAAGGGTGTAGAGCGTGCCTTCCTGACGCTGCACGTCGGTCTGGGCAACTTCCGCACCGTCGATGTCGAGGATCTGTCGAAGCACAAGATGGACTCCGAGCAGTACATCGTCTCGCCCGAGACGGCCGAGGCGGTCAATGCCGCCAAACGCAACCACAAGAAGGTGGTTTCGATCGGCACGACCGTGATGCGTGCCCTGGAGACGGTGACCTCGACGGGCGGTATGATCAAGGCCGACGAGGGTTGGACCAACAAGTTCATCTTCGCCCCCTACGATTTTTCCGTAGCCGACGCCATGGTCTCGAATTTTCACCTCCCCTACTCCACGCAGCTGATGATGGTGGCCGCCTTTGGCGGGTACGATCTGGTGATGCAGGCCTACCAGGTGGCCCACGAAGAGGGTTACCGCTTTGGCACCTACGGCGACGCAATGTTGATTTTGTAGCGGGCTGAAAAATTCGATTTTTTTCACTATCTTTGCACCATAAAACCATCTATATATGGCTAACAAGATTCTGTATTTGTGTCAGGAGATAATGCCCTACCTTCCCGAAACGGAGCACTCCACACTTTGCCGCCGACTGATGCAGGCGATGCAGGAGCGAGGCAACGAGATTCGTTCGTTTATGCCCCGCTACGGTTGCATCAACGAACGCCGCCATCAGCTGCACGAGGTCATCCGCCTGTCGGGTATGAACCTCATCATCGACGACAACGACCACCAGCTCATCATCAAGGTGGCGTCGATTCCCTCGGCCCGTGTACAGATCTACTTCATCGACAACGACGACTACTTTGCCCGCAAGGCCGTACTGCTCGACCCCGAGACCGAAGAGGCCTTTGCCGACAACGACGAGCGTGCCATCTTCTTCGCCCGTGGCGTGTTGGAGACGGTCAAGAAGTTGCGTTGGGCACCTACGGTGGTCCACTGCCACGGCTGGTTCTCGGCCGTTGCTCCGGTCTATCTGAAGCGTGTCTTTGCCGATGACCCCATCTTCCGTGACGTGAAGGTTGTCGTATCGCTCTATGGCGACCACCCGGCCGGAAAACTCGCTCCCGAGTTCGCCTCGAAGATTGCAGGCGAGGGGGTGACGGACAAAAATTTGGAGATTTTGAGCGATCCCTCATACGAAAACCTCTGCCGCTTCGTTCTTGAATATGCCGACGGCGTGGTGCTGGCCTCCGAGCAGATCGACCCCGCAATGGTGGAGATTGTGCGCCAAAGCGGAAAACCCGTGTTGGAGTACCAGTCGCCCGACGAGGCAGACTTTTTCGATAATTACAACCGCTTCTATGATGAAATTCAGTAATATCGGTCGCCTGCTGACGCTCTTTGCGATGGCCCTCGTGGGGCTGTCGGCCTGTAGCGTAGAGGTGGATTACACCCTCGGCGGAAATCTGGTGCCCGAGAATCAGCAGATGAAGGCCGGCCACTTGGTGTTGGATAACATCAATCCCCGTAAGTTTGTCGAGACCCGACTCTACCAGACCGACTCGATCGTGAGCTCGAACGTAGCCTACGGCTACTTTGGTGCCTCGCGCAACGAGCAGCTCGGTACCCGCTCGGCAGGCTTTATGACCCAGCTGACCAACTTCTATGCGGTCGATTCGGGCTACTTCGGCTACCGCCCCATCTTCGACTCGATTCAGCTGCTGGTCAATCTGAGTTCGTATGGTGGCGACACGACCTGTGTGCAGGAGTTTGCCATCTATGAGGTGACCTCGAACGACTACCTGAAAGATAAGGAAGACTCGGTCTTCTACCTCAACTACAACCCCGAGGAGCAGGGCGTTGTGGGCGACGAGGTGCTGTTCACCTTCTCGGTGGGTGGCAAGATCGGCCCCTCGAAGAAGGCCATCACGCTGACCCCGACCGAGGCAGGTCGCGCCTATGTCGATCGTCTCTTCCTCAAGGAGGGTAACTACAAAAACGACTATTCGATCTACTCGCCCGACAGCATGAAGCAGTGGCTCGAGGAGTTCAAGGGCATCTACATCCGCCCCGTCAATAAGGAGGTGGCCTCGGATACGGAGGGTGCCATCTACTCGACCCTGTTGGAGGAGTCGGCCCTCTCGATTTATGGCCGTAACCGCCGTAAGGAGGACCCCACCCTCATCAAGGATACCATTGGTATGGTACTCTACTTCATCGACTCGCAGTACGGCAACAGCAACGTCTCGGTCAACCACTTCGACCACGACTACTCGCAAGGCTCGATGGGACTGGACCTCACCACCATCAACGAGACCGCCACGGAGCGAGCCGAGACGGGCAACCTCGTCATCGAGGGTATGGGCGGTGTCATCTCCCAATTGACCTTCACCGAGGCATACTTTGCCCAGCTGGAGCAGATCCTCAAGGACGAGTACGAAGAGTCGGGCAAGACCTTCTCGACGCTGGCCTTCTCGCAGGCAATGATGCACATCTATTTCCCTTCGTCGATCTACGACTACCTCTCGATCACGCCGAGCGGGATGGGCGAGAAGTACCAAACGCTTATCGACGAGATGGACAATGCCCAGAGCCGTCTGGGTATGTACCTCGACTTTAAGAAGCTGAGCAACATATCGGACTACGCCTACTCGGTGGAGGGTGATGGCTCGCTCGACTACGACGGCTACATCAACCGTTCACACGGCTGCTATGCGATGAACATCACGGGCTATATGCAGCAATTGTGGAATGCCTACCGCAAGGAGTGCCGAACGGCCGAGCAGGAGGGCCGCGAGGTGGATATCGAAAAGGTGGAGGGTCGAACCATTTATCTCGGTCCCGAGGCTTACAGCTGTTACGCCTATCCGATAAGTTTTGTGCAGGGCGTGGCGGCCGACGAAAGCCAACCGCTCGAAGCACCAATTCGAATAACACTGACCTACAATATGATACGTTAGTATCAAGCTGAAAAAGCGAAACCTAAGTCATCGAACTTAGGTTTTCGTGTTTTTAGATATTGAGCGAATAACAAGAGATATAGATAGCAACTTATGCAGGAAAATTTAGTAATTGTCGAGTCACCGGCCAAAGCCAAGACCATCGAGAAATTTCTCGGCAGCGACTTTATGGTACGCTCCAGTTTCGGCCACATCCGCGACCTGGCGAAGAAAGACCTGGGTATCCACGTAGGCGAGGGGTTTGCCCCCATCTACGAGATTCCGGCCGACAAAAAGAAGATTGTCAGCGAACTGTCGAAGTTGGCCAAGAGCAAGACCGTGTGGCTGGCTTCCGATGAAGACCGCGAAGGAGAGGCCATCGCATGGCACCTGACCGAAGTGTTGGGTCTCCCCATTGAGAAGACGAAGCGTATCGTCTTCCACGAAATCACCAAGAAGGCGATTCTGGAGGCCATCGAGTCGCCCCGTACGGTCGATATGAACCTGGTCAATGCCCAGCAGGCCCGCCGTGTATTGGACCGTCTGGTGGGCTTTGAGCTCTCGCCCGTGCTGTGGAAAAAGGTGCGTCCGTCGCTCTCGGCAGGTCGTGTGCAGTCGGTCGCTGTGCGTCTGATTGTGGAGCGTGAGCGTGAAATCATCGCCTTCCAATCGACCCCCTACTTCCGTGTAGTGGCTCAATTCTACTCGGAGAACGATGCCGAAAAGACCCTCTTCAAGGCCGAGCTGACAAAGCGTTTCGACACCCGCGAGGAGGCCGAAAGTTTCTTGCAGTCGTGCAAGGGTGCTTCGTTTAGAGTAATCAAGAGCGAGGAGAAGCCCGCACAGCGTTTCCCGGCGCCCCCCTTCACCACCTCGACCCTGCAACAGGAGGCGGGTCGCAAGCTCGGTATGAGTGTTTCGCAGACGATGTCCGTGGCGCAGCACCTCTACGAGCAGGGTTTCATTACCTATATGCGTACCGACTCGGTCAATCTGGCCACGCAGGCACTGGCCCAGTGCAAAGAGGAGGTAACCAAACACTTTGGCGAGGAGTATCACCGCTGGTTCAACTATAAGACCAAGAGCAAGGGTGCCCAGGAGGCCCACGAGGCCATCCGCCCCTCCTACATCGATCGCCAGACCATCGACGGCACGACGGCCGAGAAGCGTCTTTACGACCTGATTTGGAAGCGTACGGTCGCCTCGCAGATGGTGCCCGCCGAGCTGGACCGCACCACCATCACCATCGAGATTGGTGGCTCGGAGTATCAGTTTGTGGCACAGGGTGAGGTGATTCGCTTCGACGGTTTCCTGCGTCTCTACTCCGAGTCGGTCGATGAAGAGCAGCAGAACGAGGGCCACGAGGGGGTACTGCCCCACCTGACGGCCGGCGAGCAACTCACCGCCAAGCAGATTACCGCCACCGAGCGTTTCACGATGGCTCCGGCCCGCTACAACGAGGCTTCGCTCGTGAAGCGTCTGGAGGAGCTGGGCATCGGTCGTCCTTCGACCTACGCCCCCACCATCACCACCATCATCAACCGTGGCTACGTCGAGAAGCAGAGCCGCGAGAGCCAGAAGCGCAACTACACGCAGCTCACGCTGACGGGTGGCCGCCTGACGTCGAAGCAGCTCTCCGAAAGCTTCGGCAAAGAGCGCAACCGCCTCTCGCCCACCGACATCGGTATGTTGGTAAACGACTACCTGGAGGCGCAATTTGCCCCCATCGTCGATTACAACTTCACGGCCTCGGTCGAGAAGGAGTTTGACCGCATTGCCGAGGGCGAAATCACCTGGCACACGATGATCGACAACTTCTACTCGCCCTTCCACCAAATGGTCGAGGAGGCCATCGGCACCCAGACCGACCGCACCAGCCAGGTACGTGAGTTGGGTGTAGATCCCGCTACGGGCCACGTTGTGCGTGCCCGCATCGGTCGCTACGGCCCGATGGTCGAGATCGAGGGCGAGGAGGGCGAGAAGAGCCGCTTCGCATCGCTCAAGAAGGGTCAGCTCATCGAGGCCATCACCCTGGAGGAGGCCCTCGAGCTGTTTGCCCTGCCCCGCACGGTGGGTGAGTTGGATGGCGAGGAGCTGGTGGTCGGCATCGGTCGCTACGGCGCCTACATCCGCCACGGCAAGTCGTTCACCTCGTTGCAGAAGGGCGATGACCCCTACACGGTAAGCTACGAGCGTTGCTTGGAGCTGGTCAAGGCCAAGGAGGCAACGGCGGTGGCAGCCCGCACCCCGCTGCGCACCTTCGAAGAGGATCAGGAGCTCTTGATCAAGCAGGGCCCTTATGGTGCCTACATCGCCTACAAGGGGAAGAACTACCGCCTGCCGAAGGGGGTCAAGATCGAGGAGCTCACCTATGAGGGCTGCTTGGAGATTATCAATAAGTCGAAGCGTCGCTAAACAACGTACAAACCTTAAAATTTATACCGCAATGAAGAAATTTTTAACCCTCATTTTGGCAATCGGTTGCACGATGGCAGCTGTTGCACAGCAGGCCGAGAAGGCCGAGGAGAAGAAGGGCTACCAGTTCACCGATGTAAAGGTGCTGGAGACGACGCCCGTCAAGAATCAGAACCGCAGCGGCACGTGTTGGTGCTACTCGACCCTTTCGTTCCTCGAGAACGAGATCATCAAGGAGGGCGGCAAGGCCGTACACCTCTCGGAGATGTATGTCGTACGCCTCTCGTACCTCGACAAGGCCGAGCGTTATGTGCGTATGCACGGCTCGCTGAACTTCGCCGAGGGTGGTGCTGCCCACGACGTAACGGATGTCATCAAGAAGCACGGCATCGTCCCCTTCGAGGTCTATAAGGGGTTGAACTACGGCACCGACCTGCCCGACTTCCACGAGCTGACGGCCGTAATGAAGGCCTACCTGGATGCCGTGATTCGTGCCGGTGAGTCGTCGCGTCGTGCCCTCTCGACCGCTTGGAAGCGTGGCTTCAACGCCATTCTGGATGAGTACTTCGGTCCGATGCCCGAGACCTTCACCTGGGAGGGCAAGGAGTACACCCCCGCTTCGTATGCCGCATCGCTGCCCATTGATATGGACAACTACATCGACATCTCGTCGTTCACCCACCACCCCTTCTACGAAACGTTCGTACTGGAGGTTCCCGACAACTGGATGGGTGGTGAGGTCTATAACCTCCCCTTGGATGAGATGATGCGTGTCGTAGATCACGCCTTGGAGCAGGGTTATTCGCTGGCTTGGGGTACGGATGTAAGCGAGAAGGGCTTCAGCCGCACAAAGGCCATCGGCGTAGTTCCCGAGATGGATCCCAAGTCGATGAGCGGCACCGAGGCCGAGCGTTGGGGTGCGATGACGGCCCGTGAGCGTGAGGCGGCTCTCTACTCGTTCGACAAGCCGGGCAAGGAGCGTGAGATTACGCAGGAGCTGCGTCAGGAGGCCTTCGACAATTGGGAGACGACCGACGACCACGGTATGGTAATTATGGGTACGGCCGTCGATCAGAACGGTACGGCTTACTACAAGGTGCAGAATTCGTGGGATACGGTGAAACCTTACGATGGTTTCTGGTACTTCTCGAAGGCCTTTGTGGCCTACAAGACGACCGACCTGATGGTCAATAAGAAGGCGCTGCCGAAGGACATTGCCAAGAAGTTGGGTCTTTAGTCAATCGTGACGGTTTGATAGATGCCGTCGTCAAACATATCGTATTCACGGATGGAGAGCTGCAACGGCTCTCCATCTTTTATTTGTGCCGTGATGGAGTGGCCCGCCTCGTAGGCCACAATACGAATATCGTCGAAGAGCGACAACCCCTTTTCACCGACATACTTATACAACGCCTCCTTGGCACTCCAGGCGGCAGCCATAAAACGGGCATCGCATCCCAAACGTTGCTCTTCAGGGGTGAGATATTTGCTTAAAATGCGGTCGAAGCGACGGTCCAGACGCTCGACATCGACGCCACAACGATGCTCGCTAAAGAGCACAGCCAGGATACACTTCGAGTGGCTGACCGAAAAATGAATCTTGCTCCCCTCGACATAGGGGGCCCCCACCTCGTTGTAGCGCACCTTCGCCTCACGCCCCAGGACCCGATGCACCACGGCGTGCCAGGTGAGCCACTCCGAGCGACGCTGCTCCGAGCCAAAACGCTCCGACTCGGCCCACTCCTCGTCAGTTACCCAACTACGGAGATGTGCCGAGGGCATAATGCGCTCAACAACTAAAAGGGGAAGGGGCGTCATAGAATCTCCACCTTGATTTTATCAATGCGGTGGTTGTCCATTTCGCTGACCGTGAAACGGATGTTGTGGGCGGTAAAGCAGTCGCCCTTGCGGGGGAAGTCTCGTTTGAGCTCAAGCATCAGACCACCCAGCGTCTCGGCATCGCCCTGCACGTCGGCAAAGGTCTCCTCATCCAGCTCCAAGATGCGCTCGAAATCGACAATGTGGGTCTTGCCCTCGAACAGATAGGTCGAGGCATCGAGCTTGATGTAGTGCTTCTCGTCGGCATCGCTCTCGTCCGAGATCTCGCCGATAATCTCCTCGATGATATCCTCCAGCGAGACCAGACCGAGCGTCGATCCATACTCATCAACCACAATGGCCATATGGACCTTGTTGGTCTGGAAATCCTCCAACAGGTCGTTGATCTTCTTGTGGGGCGGGATGTAGAAGGGTTTGCGGATAAACTGCTGCCAGCCGAACTCGTTGCCACGTTTGATGTAGGGCATCAGGTCCTTGACGTAGAGCGTACCCTTGATGTTATCCAGATCCTCGTCATAGACGGGAATACGCGAGAAACCCGAATCGATGATGATGCGTTTCAGGGTCTCGTAGTCGGCCGTCAGGGCTACGGCCGTCATATCAACACGGGGCTTCATAATGGCTTGCGCCTCCGTACCCACGAAATTGACAATGCCCGACAACATCACGTGCTCCTCGGGGCTTTCGGTCTGGGTCATATCGACGGCATCGGCCAACTCGTCGAGCGAGATTTCGCTGCGGTGAGCCGTGCGCTCGCTAATCGTGTTACCGGTCTTGACCAAAATCATCGCCAGCGGGCTGACCAGCGTACGCATAATGAGCAACGGACGAGCCACCACACGGGCAAACTTCAGCGGGGCGGTCTGGGCAAAGACCTTCGGGAGCACCTCGCCAAACAGCAGCAAGAGGAAGGTGACCAAGACGGTCTTGAAGAGGAAGTCGAAACGGTTGAAGACGAAGAGCGAGTCGATGATGGCAGCCGTCAACAACGTGATGCAGATATTGACCAGGTTATTGACCACCAGAATGGTCGCCAACAGTCGATCCACATCGCCCAACAGACGCAAGATGGTGGCCGACGCACCGTCGTTGGCCTGTTTGAGTTGCTGAATATCCTTGTGAGTGAGCGAGAAGAACGAGGTCTCGGAACCCGAGGCCAACGCCGACACACACAACAATCCCAGGGTCAGGATACCCATCCAAACCACTTGCAACGAAAAACCGTTAAAGACAATCCACGCCTCTGTTGCTACCTGCTCCACGCAATTTTTGTTTCGTTAAACTTGCTTGTTCACTAATTATCGTCACCAAAGTCCAAAGCACCGTTGGCTACGCTATCGCTCGACTGCGTACCCTCCAGACTCTCGTCGTGTACCACCTCCTTGCGGCTCTTGGTAGTCTGAACGATAAACTGGGCATTGCGGGTCACATACGAGGGGGTCTCGAGCAGCTTGTTGATGCGGCTGCCATAGCGGTTGGGAGGGGTGCCCAACACCACAGGGGCCTCGTTCTGGGCGGGCGTTGCGGGCTGCACGGGCTTCAACGGCTCCAATACCGACTGCGGCTCGCTCTTCTTGGGCTGGGTCTCGATGGGGATGATGTCCGGCTCACGCAGGATGCGGGTCATCGCATCGTTCACATCGACCTGCTCACCGGCAAAACCCGTAGCCACCAGCACCACCTCGATGGCATCGCCCAGCTGCGGCTTGACGCTGTTACCCCAGATGATGTTGGCCGTCTGCACCACGCCGTTCTCGTCACGCACGCTGGCGTGGGTCTGCACGAAATTCAGCACCGCCAACACCTCGTTGTAGATCAGCTCCTCCTCGCCCGAGACGGAGATATTCAAGAGGATGTTCTTCGCACCCTTGATCTGGTTGTGGTCCAAAAGGGGCGAGTCGAGCGTAGCCGAAGCGGCCTCGACGGCACGGTTCTCACCCGTAGCCGAGGCAACCGCCATGTGGGCACGGCCGCTGTTGCGCATCACCTTCTCCACATCGGCAAAATCGACATTCACCAAATCGCTCTCGACGGTGATAATCTCGGCAATGCCCTTCGTGGCGAGCGACAGCACCTCGTCGGCCTTACCGAAGGCCTGCTTGAGCGAGAGGTGACCATACAACTCGTGGATGTTCTCGTTGTTGATAATAAGCAGCGAATCGACATACTGACGCAGACGCTCGATACCGAGCTGTGCCTGCTTGTAGCGGTTGGCACCCTCCAGGGCGAGCGGCGAGGTAACGATGGCCACCGTCAGCAGCCCCATCTCCTGGGCCAGCTGGGCAATCACGGGCGAAGCACCCGTACCCGTACCACCACCCATACCTGCCGTGATGAAGAGCATACGGGCACCCGACTCCTGCAACGCCTGGCGGATGTCGTCGAGCGTCTCACGGGCCAGGGCGGCACCACGCTCGGGGTCGTTACCTGCGCCCAGACCATCGCGACCGAGCTGGATTTTGCACTCGATGCGGCTGTTGTTCAAGGCCTGGCTATCGGTGTTGCAGACCATAAAGGTCACCCCCTCGATACCCTCCTTATACATTCGGTTTACGGCATTGCCGCCGGCACCGCCGACACCCATTACCGCAATCAAAGCACCCTTCTGGCGCTCGCTTCTTACCTCTTCCATTATATTCGACATAAGGCTCTATCTGTTTTCTTTTGTTGATCCGCACTAAAATTAAATCACATCGTCCTCGGGCGACTCGAAGGCCTTGGTGGCCTGACGCAACGCACGCTTCCACCACGGCTCCTTCTTCGGCTCGTCGTCCCATCCGTCGTCGATGTCGTCACCGCCATCCTCGTCGGGCAACACGGCCGGCTGCACAGGTTGCACGGGCTGCACGGGCTTCACCTCCGTCTGGGTCTGCTCCGAGATGGGTACCACGGGGGCTACATACTCCTTCGTCGTCGCACCCTGCGGCTTTACAGGCTCCTCGGCAGGCTTGGCAGGCTTGGCAGGCTCGACCACGGGTTTCGGCTCGGGCTTGGCAGGCTGCACCGGCTCACGACGGGGCGGAGTCGGAGGGGTCGGCTGCGTCGGCTTTGCGGGCT
>CALAQA010000177.1:0-2545 GCA_937889065.1 uncultured Alistipes sp. | reverse complement strand
CAACCAAGAAACAAGCTAAGGAGATTGTTGCCGAAAAGGTAGCACCCGTTGGAATGCCTTACGTTACAGAGCGTTGGGCTGGCGGTATGCTTACAAACTTCCCCACCATACGTAAAGCCGTTAAGAAGATGGCCACCATCGATAAGATGTTGGGCGACGGCACTTTCGATAATTTCTCGAAGCGCGAGAAGCTCCAGATCGAGCGTCAGCGTGCCAAGCTCGAGAAGAACCTCGGTTCGATTGCCGACCTGACCCGTCTGCCGGCCGCTCTGTTCGTCGTTGACGTACAGAAGGAGGCTAACGCCGTTAAGGAGGCTAAGCGTCTGAGCATCCCCGTATTTGCAATGGTTGACACTTGTTGTGATCCTACCGACATTGATTACGTTATCCCTGCAAATGACGATGCTTCGAAGTCGATTGCCGTGATTCTCGACGTGATGTGCGCTGCCATCGCCGAGGGTGCTGAGGAGCGCCGTCTCGAGAAGGAGAAGGAGGCTCAGGAGGCTGAGGCTGCTGCTCCCAAGAAGGAGGCAAAGCCCCGCATCAAGAAGGCCGTAAAGGCTACCGTTGATGCCCAGGAGGCTGTTGTTGCCGAGGTTGTAGCCGCTACGGAGGAGTAACCAACCAGGAACAAAATTATCGAATAAACAAACCTTAAACAACAAACAAGACTATGGAAATCAAAGCTGCAGATGTGATGAAGCTCCGTAAGATGACGGGTGCCGGTATGATGGACTGCAAGAAGGCTCTGATGGAGGCTGAGGGCGACTTCGCTCGTGCTCAGGATATCATCCGCGAGAAGGGTAAGCTGGTTGTTGCCAAGCGTGCCGATCGTTCGGCTACCGAGGGTGTAGTTGCCACCAAGGTCGTAGGCACGAAGGCCTACATCCTGTGCCTGGCTTGCGAGACCGACTTCGTTGCTCAGAACGAGGAGTACTCGGCTTCGGTAAACGCTATGTTGGAGTTGGCTATCGCTGCTGATGCTGCCGATCGTGACGCCCTTTTGGCTGTTAAGGACGCTGAGGGTCACACGGTTGAGGAGCTCGTAACCGAGAAGTCGGGTCAGACGGGTGAGAAGATCGAGCTGGCTTACTATGCTCGCATCGAGGCTCCCTACTGCGCCGCTTACGTACACTTCAACAAGAAGCTCGGTACGATCCTTGGTTTCAACAAGGAGGTTCCCGCCGAGGTTGCTCACCAGGTAGCTATGCAGGCTACGGCTATGGCTCCCATTTCGATCGACGTGGCCGACTGCCCCGCTGAGGTTGTTGAGCACGAGCGTAAGATCGCTGTGGAGGCTATGAAGCAGGATCCCAAGAACGCCGGTAAGCCCGATGCAATTCTGGAGAAGATTGCCGAGGGTAAGATGCGCAAGTTCTTCGAGGAGAATACCCTCTTGAACCAGTGCGTGGTAGGCGAGAAGGAGAGCATTGCCGAGCTGATTCACAAAGCTGACAAGGAGGCTACCGTTGTTGCTTACAAGCGTTTCGCGCTGGGTGAGTAATTGGGTGTCACTCCAAATACGAAAAGACCGAGGTTTTGCCTCGGTCTTTTTTTGTCTTTGTTGGTAGGGTGGGCGAAGACTAACGAATCCCCATTCGCCACAAAACCCCTAAGATGATGCGTCGCACCATAGCGGGCAGGGCGCACCAGAGGGCCGACTGCCAACGCCACCGCTTCGAGTCGCAACCGACCACGCGTCCCGAACGACGACGCACCCCTGTCATTCGACCTACCAAATCGGCTGCGGTGCATTGCTCGGTGAGGCGGTAGTTGCCATCGCCCGCCATCGTGAGGGTCGAAGCCTCGATGCGATGAAGACGGTGGAGGATATGTTGCCCTCGGTGGCGGAAGAGATAGACCTCGCCAACCTTCGGCTTTTCGCCCCGATACGGCTCCAGGATGACCACATCACGCCCATCCCGCAAGAGGGGGCGCATACTGTAGCCACGCAGCGGAATCTCGGCTCGACCGCCTTCGGCGAGCCACCGCTCGACCTGTTCAAAAAAGAGGGCGTTTGGGATGACTATGCGCTTATTCATAGATGGTGGTGCGTGCAAGTTCGGCCGCCTCGCTGTTCGGCAGGCAACTCAAATGATAGACTTTTACCCGTTTCAGCAACTCCGACAACAGCCGATTGGTGTGGCCGAACAACACCTTGTCGTGGGCAAACGACGGGGGAAATGAGGGCTGCAAGGCGCCGTAACTCTGCAAGATGGACAAGGGTCGAATCTTGTTGCTCGGGCCTTGCGAAAGGCGCAGAATGGCTCGGATGGGGTAGTGCTCATTGCGGTAACAGGGGGTCTTCCCGCTCCACGGCGATCCAAAGACCGTCGCCACATCATCGACGATGCGCAACATCGGGCTGTCGTCGTTCAGCAGCTCCGTCCCCTCGATGTGTTCGCGCCACAGGCGTGTATGGGTACTCTTTCCCGTGCCCGACTCGCCTAAACAAAGCACGGCTCCACCGTTGTGAACAAGTACCGAGGAGTGGATGGCCAACGTCACGTCCGGCAACTACCAGTCCTACTACGAGGACATGTAC
>CALAQA010000176.1:0-9729 GCA_937889065.1 uncultured Alistipes sp. | reverse complement strand
CAGTTCACTCATTGTGATTTCCCCCTATTACAGTCCGGACGCAAGGGTCAGGATGGTTTCTTGCGAGAATTCGTCTTTGTTGAGGATGCCGGCCTGATGACCGTCGTAGAGCACCACGATGCGCTTGATGGGCTTCTCGGAGGAAGCGAGCGAGATGGTCGGTGCTGCGGTCGGTCGAGGTGTCGGTGTTGCAGGTGCAGTACTCGATGTTGATGCAGACGAAACAATCGGCTCGTTCTTGGGAGTCTCCTCGTTGGGCTCCGTCTCGATGGCCGAAGTGTCAGGGATCGGCATCGGTTGGTCGGTTACCTGGCTGGGGGCCATTCCCGGACGATACATCGGACCCTCGCCCCGCAACAACCAATCGGGATTGAGTTGTGGGTAGGCCGTAAGAATTTTGCAGATCATCTCCCAGGCGGGTTTGTTGCGTCCGCTCAGGATGTGAGAAACTGCACCGTCACCGTAACCGATGGCAGCAGCGAATTGACTGGCCTTGATTTTCTCGCTTGCGAGGAATTGTTTGAGTTTTTGGGGCATCTGGACAAAGTTTTTACAAATATAAAACTTTTTCTTTTCGCAACCAAATCTTTTTACAATTTACACATTGTTAAAAGGTGTTGATAACCTTTACAGATGGCAAACAATTCTTTCTGTTAAATCGGGCTGTCTAAATCAAATTCATCCAAAAGAAGAGATAAAACAGATAAAACGCTGGTATTTCGTGTATTATGCAATAAAATCAGCCTTATATTAGTTAAACCTGCTCAAAACCCCTTCAGGATGGTGTTGAACTTATAATATAGTTTATATAAAAATCGTAAAACCTTGGTTTTTAGTGGTATATTTGCAAAAGTTTAATCATTTAACCACCCTTTTGTTGGCCGTTTTTGGTGCTGCTCTACCCTATCTTGTGAGTTGCAGGTTGTATAATGTAAAGGTTTTGAACAGTGTTGTTGATTTACAGATGTATATACAAATGCAAAAAATCGATTGCTTTACAATTTACAAATGTAATTAAACTTGTGAAATTGGTCGAAAATCATCAAATTTTTTCGTATTTTTACCCTTATCCGACCAAAATTTTTGTGATTTATCCGTTTTCGATAGATTATGTTAAATAAAAAGAGACCGAGCAGTGTTAATAACTACACTACTCGGTCATTATGAAGAACTTACAGAGTTGTCAACAGCCCTACTCCAAGGCTATTTTCTTGCGGATTTCCTCGAACTGTTCGGGAGTCAAATGGAGCTTTTCGCGGTGAAAATCGACATCTTTTTCGCTCTTAATGGGGATCAGATGGATGTGTGCGTGGGGAACTTCAAGCCCTAAAACCACCACTGCCACTCTGGAACAATCGCAATTTGCGTCGATGTTGCGAGCTACCTTTTTGGCGAAGATCATCATATCGCCTATCGTCTCGTCGTCGAGGTCGAAGAGGTAGTCGGTCTCCTGTTTCGGGATGACCAGCGTGTGTCCTTCGGTGAGCGGATTGATGTCGAGGAAGGCGTAGAATCGCTCATCCTCGGCCACCTTATACGAGGGAATCTCCCCCGCTACGATGCGTGAAAAAATGGTTGCCATATTCTTTTCTTACTTTTGGTTTATTCTCAATCTTGAAATTTGGGGCGCATAATCTCGCTGTAGATAATCGCCTTCTCGGGGTCGAACTCGCGCACAAACTCCGATTGCTCCTCCTTTGGCTCGTCAATCTTAGGGTGCTTGGCTGCCTTGACCGACACCACAGAGGCTTGACCCTCCTCTTCGGGGCGCAGGTCAATGGCCGAACGCTTGCGAGCAGGGACTGTTTGCCGCTTGATTTTTATCTGCGGCGGGTCGATTGTGGGCATTTGCGGCTCATTGGCAGCCTCTTCGGCGGCCTCCTTGCGTTTGCGGGCGGCGCTGATAAGCGATCCTGCGGCCACCATTACAATCCATACAACGATGATAATATCTTCCATAACGCCCTATTTTAGCGGTTAGAGGATTCGTTTGACACTCTCGATGCCCTTGATTTGGCGGATTTTGTCCATCAGGGCCGTGAGACTCTCCACATCCTTTACGTAGAGGCTCAGCGACCCCTCGAAGATGCCTGCGTGGCTCTTGATGTTGATCTCGCGCATATTGATGTTGAAGTCGCCGCTGATGATGCGGGCCATCTCCATCAGGATACCCTTGCGGTCGATGCCTCGCAACTCGACGGTGGCCAGGTAGGACATCGCCTTTTGACGTGACCACTGAATCTCCTCTTTGACAATGTTTTTGCCGTGCTGGGCGGCTAAGCGGTTCAACTCGTCGCACGAGGCCTTGTGGACGATGATTTTGCCCGACAGCGGGTCGCGGTAGCCCACCACCTTGTCGCCCGGAATGGGGTGGCAGCACTCGGCAATCTCGAAGTGGTCCGAAGGCTCTTGTTGGGGTTGCGGCTGACTACCCTGCTTTTCCTGCTCTTGGCTCTCCTCCTCTTTCTTTTGAGGGATGAAGAAGGTCCAGAATTTCAGTAGTTTACGGCCTGAATTGCTCTTGGCAATCTTCTCCAGATCGTCCAAGGTGATGATGCCTGCGCCAATCTTCGAGTAGAGCTCCTCTTTGGTGGAGCAACCGTAGGCGGGAATGATTTTGCGTAACACGTGGCCTGCCAATTGGATATTGAGGGCTTGCAGACGCTCCTCGAGCAGTTGTTGGCCTCGCTCGATGTTGTTCTGACGCTCACGTTTCAGGTAGTTCTTGATGGCCTGCTTGGCCTTGCCGGTGGTCACCACCTCGAGCCATTCGGCCTTCGGCTTGGCGTTGTCGGCGGTGATAATCTCAATCTGGTCGCCACTTTGAATTTGGGTGGTGACGGGCTTGAGTTCGTGGTTGATTTTTGCTCCGATGGCGCTGTTGCCGATTTTGGAGTGCACGTCGTAGGCAAAGTCGAGCGCTGTAGAGCCAAAGGGCATCTTGCGCGACTCACCTTTCGGTGTAAATACCACGATTTCAGAGGTGTATAGCGACAACTTAAAGTTATCTAAGAAGTCAACGGCGTTCTCCGTCGGGCTGTTCAAAGCGGCACGAATCTGCTTCAACCACTTGTCGAACTCGTCCTCGTCCTGCGAGATGGTGGCCTGCTTGTACTTCCAGTGGGCGGCAAAACCACGCTCGGCGATGTCCTCCATACGGCGGGTGCGAATCTGCACCTCGACCCATACGCCATCGGGACCCATCACGGTCGAGTGCAGAGCCTCGTAGCCATTGGCCTTGGGCATCGAAATCCAATCGCGCAGGCGGTCGGGTTTGGGGGTGTAGGTGTCGGTGATGGTGGAGTAAATCTGCCAACATTGGGTCTTCTCCGAGGGGAACGGCAGCGGGTTGAAGACGATGCGGATGGCAAAGAGGTCGTAGATCTCCTCGAAGGGAATCTGCTTGCGCTGCATCTTGCTCCAAATCGAATAGACGCTCTTCACACGGCCCGAAATCTCGTAGTTGATGTTGTCCTGGTTCAGGGCGGCAATAATCGGGGCGCAGAATTTGTTGATGTACTCTTGGCGAGTGGCCTCGCTCTCCTCCAGCTTCTGCTTGATCTCGGCATACTGCTGCGGGAAGCGATACTTCATACAGAGGTCCTCCAACTCGCTCTTGATGGCGTAGAGACCCAGACGGTGGGCCAACGGTGCAAAGAGGTAGATCGTCTCGCCCGTGATTTTAATCTGCTTGTTCAGGGGCATCGACCCCAGCGTGCGCATATTGTGCAAGCGGTCGGCGATTTTGATCAGGATAACACGTACATCGTCCGAAAGTGTGAGGAGCACCTTGCGAAAATACTCCGCCTGCTCGGAGGTATCGGCATTGAAGACGCCCGACATCTTGGTCAGTCCATCGACCATCGAGGCGATTTTGGGGCCAAAGATGCGCTCCATATCCTCGACCGTGTATTCGGTATCCTCGACCACATCGTGCAAGAGCGACGCCACGACCGACTTCACACCCAAACCAATCTCATCGACGGCAATCTTCGCCACGGCAATCGGGTGCAACAGGTAAGGCTCGCCCGAGCGACGGCGTACACCCTGATGGGCCTCCTTCGCCAGGAAAAAGGCTCGTTTGATGAAGTTCCAATCGTTCTCGTTCTTGCAGATGTTGGTGCACGAGAGCAACAGATCCTCCCACTTTTCCTTAATCAACAGTTCGTCTTCAGCCGTATAATTCATCTTCTTTCAACGGTTTTTTGTAGTAAAACCACCAAACGCCAGCCCCGTTCGTTAGAACGGAACTGACGTTGATTTGCAGCCTTTTAGCTGCTTTATGCAGTGCCCATTTCCTCCTGTGGGCCTACTTTTCGTTACTCTTTGGTCGTGCGGGCAGCCTCCTTTTCGGCCTTCATCGCCTCGCGTACCTTCTGCTCGATCTCATCGCACAGAGCGCTGTCCGAAGTCAGCAACTCCTTGACCGAGTCACGACCCTGGCCGATCTTCTTCTCTCCGTACGAGAACCACGATCCTGCCTTCTTGATGATGCCGTAATCGACACCCAGGTCAATAATCTCGCCAAGCTTCGAGATGCCCTCGCCGAACATGATGTCGAACTCGGCACGGCGGAACGGGGGTGCCACCTTGTTCTTCACGACCTTCACACGGGTGCGGGTACCGAGCTGCTCCTCGCCATCCTTGATGACCGACACACGACGAACGTCGATGCGCACCGAGGCGTAGAACTTCAAGGCGTTACCGCCGGTTGTGGTCTCGGGGTTGCCATACACGACACCGATTTTGTCACGCAGCTGGTTGATGAAGATGCAGACGGTCTTCGTCTTGGAGATGCTCGAGATGAGCTTACGCATCGCCTGCGACATCAGACGGGCCTGCAGACCCATCTTCGAGTCGCCCATCTCGCCCTCAATCTCGGCTTTGGGCGTCAGGGCGGCCACCGAGTCGATGACGATGATGTCGATGGCGCTCGAACGAATCAGCGAGTCGGCAATCTCCAGGGCCTGCTCGCCGTTGTCGGGCTGCGAGATCAGGAGGTTGTCCACATCTACACCCAGGTTCTGAGCATAGTAGCTGTCGAAGGCGTGCTCGGCGTCGATGAAGGCGGCCACACCACCGGCCTTCTGGGCCTCGGCAATGGCGTGGATGGCCAACGTGGTTTTACCCGACGACTCGGGACCAAAGATCTCGATGATGCGCCCCTTGGGGTAGCCACCCACTCCGAGGGCCATATCGAGCGTCACCGAACCGGTGGGAATGACGGGCACGTCGTTCACCTCGGCGCTGTTCATACGCATAATCGAGCCTTTACCGAAATCCTTTTCGATTTTGGCCATAACTGCATCCAAGACCTTGAGCTTGTCTGCATTGATAGTAGTCTTCTCTGCCATAGTATCTTGTTCTTGTTTTATCTCCTTGTTACGGGTCGTTTGCTTTCGGTCTTTGCGATAGGCAAACTTACCCTCAAAGATAGTGATTGTAATTCAAAATTGCAATTTTTAGCCCTAAAAATGGGATGTTTCTCCCCTCCTACTGCCACGAGTTGTTTGCTTCGACCTGTTGGTTGAACTCTTCCGGGGTGGCGTTGAGTCGGCGCAGGCAGACCGGGCAGCGCATCGAGGTCTCGGTTTCGACATATCCGATGGTCTTGCCGTTGCCGATGCAGGGGGCGAAATAGCCCTGCTTGGTGTTGGTTGAGTGGTTTAAGAGTGTGCCGCAATGTTTGCAACGAATCTTGAAGGCGGTTCCCATAGCTGTACTGTTTTAAGGTGTTCTTATCTCTTGTTCACGGTACAAAGGAACGGTGGTTTTGTGTCAGGTTTTGACACAGCAGAAAAAAGTTGCAAAAAAATGTGATTTTTTTGGTTGGCGGGGGTGTGTAGCAGCCTTTTGGTTGCCTGGGGGCAACGAAGTGATACCTTAAATATATAAGAAGGGGGCTATTTAAGGCGGTTTTGGGTCATATAGTCATTCAGGTACTCCTTCAGGGGGTCACCCTCAAGGATTCGGATGTCGTCCAAAAGCCCTACGACAAAGCGACCTACGCCCTGCAAGCCTGCCACCCAGGTGTCCAATACCCAACGGTCTTTGCCGGCGGGGGTCAGCTCCCGCTCCGAGAGGGGGAACTCCTCCAACAGCAGGTTGTAGGCCAACAGACCCACCTCCAACCGAATGTGGTAACGACGCTCGCCGTGCATACGGAACAGGTCTAAAAATCCCTCTTGGTGGTCCGACTTGTGGGCCCAAGGGCTCTCGGTCAGCTCCACGGCCTGAATGCGTGACAGCTTGAATAGTTTGCAGGTGTTGTCCTCGGTGTCGTAGCACCAGACCTGCACATAATTCGTCGTAAAGGCAAAGGGCTCTACCCTACGGTCACGCACGGCGGCTCCGTGGGCCGATTGGTAGCCGTGCAGGATGACCTGCCGTTCCGTTTCGATGGCCTCGATGAGGTGGCGGATGTTCGATGCGTTCTTGCCTTTGACGACCGTGTCGGCCAGCGTCTTGTTGTCATAGACGGCGTAGAGTTTACGCTTCAGGTTGAGTTTGAGCTGGTTGTTGTCGTCGATGCTCTCGATGGCCGATTTGAGAATGTGGGCCTCCTCCTCAGTGAAGTGGACCAGCTGCGAGATGTCCCGAAAATGGGGCGAGGTCTTGTCGAGACGGATATAGTCGCCCGACTTTTTAATCACGAAGCCCGCCTCACGGAAGGTGTCGATGTAGCGGTAGATGGTGCGGCGTGACATCGACAAACGCTCAGCCAACTCATCTACGGTGTAGGTGGTGTTGGCCGTCAAGAGCTTCATCAGACGAAGCAGTCGTTCGATTTTGGGCTGATCCATACTGCAAATTTAGAATGTAGAATTCAAAATTCAAAATGATTTTTGCGGGGAGGGTGATAAGGTCGCTATAGGTCGCTATAGGTTGTTTAAGGTCGTTATGGGAATAATGGAAATAATGGGAATAATGGGAAGTGTGGAGAGGAAACCGCAGCACTGAAAAGAGATTCTTCACTAACGTTCAGAATGACACGCTTCTTATAACGACCTATGGTGACCTTAAAAGACTTATAGCGACCTTATCAACCTACCTACCCCAAAATGAAATGAGGGTCGTGATACCTCACAACCCCCATTTTGAATTTTGAATTCTAAATTTTGAATTTCATTACGCTAATACCTTCTTTTCGATCTCCTCGACCTGGCGGCGGAAGAGTTTGTCGGTTTCCAAGAGGTTCGATACCGCCTTGCACGAGTGAAGCACCGTGGCGTGGTTGCGACCACCGATGGCGGCACCAATCGAGGTGAGGGGTGCCTTGGTGTGCTGCTTCGACAGATACATGGCAATCTGACGAGCCTGGGCAATCTCACGGGTGCGGTCGGTTGATTTGAATCGGTCGAAATCTACCGAAAGATGTTCGCATACGACCTTGATAATGTGGTCGATGGTAATCTCACGCTGCGTAATCTTGACATAGACCTTCAGAATCTCCTTGGCCAGCGAGGTGGTGATTTTGCGCCCCAGGAACGAAGCGTTGGCCACCAGCGACGACAGCGCACCCTCGATCTCGCGCACGTTGGCCGAGATGTTTTCTGCCAGGTACGAGATCACCTCCTCCGAGATGGGCGTACCGAGTTTCTCGGCTTTGGCACGGATAATCTTCACCTTGGTCTCGTAGTCGGGAGCCTGGATGCGGGCCGACAGACCCCACTTGAAGCGGGTCAGGAGTCGCTGCTCGATGTCACGCAGCTCGACGGGCGGCTTATCCGAGGTCATAATGAGCTGCTTGCCGGCCAGGTGGAGGTGGTTGAAGATATTGAAAAAGGCATTCTGCGTACCGGGTTTGCCGGTCAGCTCCTGAATATCGTCAATGATCAACACATCGATCATCTGGTAGTAACCGATGAAGTCGGTGATTTCGCTCTTTTTGTAGGCCGTTTGGAATTGGGCCTGAAATTTGTTCATCGAGACGTAGAGCACATTCAACTCGGGATGACGCTGCTGAATCTCGTGACCAATGGCCTGCACAATGTGGGTCTTGCCCAACCCCGAGTCGCCCCAGATGTAGAGGGGGTTGAAGGGGTTGTTGCCCGGCGATACGGCCACCGACATACCGGCCGAGCGGGCCAGACGGTTGCACTCGCCCTCGATAAAGGTGTCGAACGTGAGCCCCGGAGCCAATTGCGAGGGGATATTCAACTTTTTTCGGGGGATACCGGGTGTGTACCACGGATTTTGTGGTATATTTGTAGCCGTAGCAGGCTCGAAACGGGGCGTCGCCTCCTGATTTTCGGTCACCGAGGTGGTCGTTACGGGGCGAGGAATCGAGTAGAACACTTTGGTCTGCTGACCATATTGTGCCAAGATGATGGGACGCACCAGGGCAAGGTACTTCTCTTCGATCTGTTTTACATAACTCTCGTTGGGTACCTTCAGGCGGAGCTTTGTACCGTCAAAGGTGAGGGGCACGATGGGCGCAAACCACTTCTCGAACTCCTCTTGCGAGGTGCGAGATTTGATTTCTGCCAGGCACGCTTGCCACATCTCATTGTATGACTGTACGTTAGCTATCATCGGTGGGTTAATTTGGTTGCGGTGTACTCTTCGTTGGTTGTTTTCGTAGTGCAAAGTTGTGAATAATTTTGTAAAAAGATTCTCGATTTTCGTTTGCAAATTATCTTTTTTTATATATAGAGTTTCAACCATTTTTGGGGGTGTAATTTTTAACTCGTTGATATTGAATAATCAAAAATTATTTATTATATTTGCATATAAAATTAAAGATGCGAATCAATACTAACTATAAATTAAACTTATAATCTATGGCAAACGAATTGGACCAGCTTGTTCTGGCAAAAGCCCAGCAGTGGCTGGAGGGTAACTACGACGCCGAGACGAAGGCTCAGGTGCAGTATCTGATCGACAACGACCCCAAAGAGTTGGTCGAGAGCTTCTACAAAGACCTCGAATTTGGTACGGGTGGTCTGCGCGGCATTATGGGTGTCGGCTCGAACCGTATGAACGTATATACGGTAGGTATGGCTACGCAGGGTCTGGCCAACTACCTGAAAAAGAATTTTGCCGGCGAGCAGATTCGCGTGGCCATCGGTCACGACAGCCGCAACAACTCGCGCAAGTTTGCCGAGCACGTGGCCGACATCTTCGCCTCGAACGGCTTTACGGTATTCCTGTTCGATGCACTCCGCCCCACCCCCGAGCTGAGCTTCGCCATCCGTGAGCTCAAGTGTCACTCGGGTGTTGTGGTGACCGCTTCGCACAACCCCAAGGAGTACAACGGCTACAAGGCCTACTGGACCGACGGCTCGCAGGTGACCGCTCCGCACGATAAGAACATCATCGAGGAGGTGGCCAAGATTACCGACGTGGCCCAGATTCTGACGGGTCAGAACCCCGAGAACATCACCATCTTGGGCGATGAGTTCGACCAGATCTACCTGAACAAGATTCTCTCGTTGCAGCTCTCGCGCGAGTGCGTGCTGGCGCATAAAGATATGAAGATTGTCTATACGCCCATCCACGGCTCGGGTGTGAAGCTCGTTCCTGCCTCGCTGAAGAACTTTGGTTTCGAGAATGTATCGGTCGTAGCCGAGCAGGCTATCGTCGATGGTAACTTCCCGACCGTTGATTCGCCCAACCCCGAGGAGCGCAAGACGATGATGAAGGCCATCGAGTTGGCTGCCAAGGAGGGTGCCGACCTGGTGTTGGCCACCGACCCCGACTCGGACCGTCTGGGCGTGGCACTGCGTA
>CALAQA010000175.1:0-7096 GCA_937889065.1 uncultured Alistipes sp. | reverse complement strand
GCCCTGCAGGGTCACATGCCCCGCCTCCGAGGGGCGATTCCAGGCCGTGTCGGCAAAGGTAAGGCCGCGGAAGGTGATGTACTCCACCGCCTTTTTCGGTGCCCCCTCGATCGTCATAAGGCGCTCCAGGTGGGGGATATAGAGCGTCGTTTGGTTGGGGTCGATGGCAGGGTCTTTGGCGTAGAGGTAGATCTTACCCGTAGCCCCCTCCTGCCACCACTCGTAGTTCTCGTTGAGCAGCTCGCGCGCGTTCATCAGCATAAAGGAGGAGTTGCCCCGCTCCTCGCCGATGACGGGCTGCGGCCAGGGGTGCTCGAACTCCAGATAACTCTCGGGCTCAAGAAACGAAACGATGGCTTTGTCGCCCTTGTAGCGCATCTCCTTTACACGCAGAATGGCGGTGGCCCAACGCTGATGCACCATCATCTCCAACGCCTCGGCCTGCTCCAACCCCTGAATCGTGGGGCGGGGGATGGTGATGGTGCGGTTTTCCTTGTCAAAAGCAACGAGACGCTCCATCTTGCCCTCGCCAAATTGGTTGCTGCGGAAGAGTTTGCCGCCAAAGCCCCACAGCTGACGACTCAAGAGCGGTCGCCCGTGAATCTTCGGAGCATCCGTTACCCACAGGTTGCCCTGCTTGGTCCACTCCGAGAGGGGAAGGCTGCCCACAACGAATACCTTGCCCTCGGCCCCTTCGGCGGGTTGCAGCGTGGTGGGCGATTCGGCCGTGCCGCTATCTTCGGGACGAATGTAGATGGGGCGATCGAGGGTATAGCGACCTGCTTCGAAGCAGATGTTGATGCCGCCCACTACACGCTCATCGGCTGTGCGTCGCCACTCACGGGCCATCTTCAGGGCGGCGTGGGGGGTGCGCAGCGGATGCTCACGGCTGCCGTCGGCACGATCATCGCCCGTAGGCGAAAGGTAGATGTTGCCGCTCCAGACCAGGGCGGGGAATATCAGTGCGCAAAGTAGGGTTGCAAGGCGTTTCATAGGTGTAGTTTTAGACATAATCGAACAAAAATAGTGTTTTTAGGGCGAATGGCCAAGCCTTCGCGCGTAAAAATAAGGTGTGGTTGTTCTTTCTTGCGAAAAATTTGAAAATTCGCATTTTTATGCCTATATTCGCATACTAATTATGTCATTACATTAACAAACATAGATTATGAACGAACTTTTGGAAAAACTCTCGACCTGTGTCGAGTTCGGTAAAATCAACACTGCATCGCCCTATCCTCCCCAGATGCGCGGTCAGGAGGGTGCTATGGAGCTGACCCAGCAGGCCCTGGAGGCAGGTATCGCCCCCGCCGAGATTATGGATACGGCTCTGATTCCCGCTATGACCCGCGTAGGTCAGAAGTTCACCGAGGGTAAGATTTTCGTGCCCCAGATGCTTTTGTCGGCCAAGGCGATGAACTCGGCATTGACCTTCATCAAGCCCTACTTCTCGTCGGGTGAGGTGAAGCGCAAGGGTACCTTCATCATCGGTACGGTCTTCGGTGACCTGCACGACATCGGCAAGAACCTCGTATGTATGATGGTCGAGGGTGCCGGTTGGGAGGTTATCGACCTGGGCGTGGATGTGTCGGCCGAGAAGTTTGTCGAGACCCTGGAGCAGCACCCCGGTGCCTACATCGGTCTGTCGGCCCTCTTGACCACCACGATGACCAATATGAAGACCATCATCGACAAGGTACACGAGACCCATCCCGAGGTGAAGTTTATCGTGGGTGGTGCCCCCGTATCGGCCGATTTTGCCAAGGAGATTGGTGCCGATGGCTATGCCGCCGATCCGCAGGACGACATCAAGCTGCTTGAGAGTTTTCTGAACGCTTAATACCCCGTTTCGGATGAAAAAATGGATGGAGGAGGTGATGGCGCAGCCGAAGCGTGTCGCCCTCCCGATTATGACTCACCCCGGTATCGAGTATATCGGCAAGACGGTGCGTGAGGCGGTGACCGATGGCCAGACCCATTTCGAGGCCATCAAGGCGCTGGCCGAGCGTTATCCTTCGGCCGCATCGACCGTCATTATGGACCTTACGGTGGAGGCCGAGGCCTTTGGCGCCAAGATACTGATCCCCGAGGAGGAGATTCCGACCGTCACGGAGCGTCTGGTTTCGGATGCCGCTTCGGTCGAGGCATTGCAGGTGCCTTCGCTCGACGCCGGTCGTGTGCCCGAGTACCTGAAGGCCAACCGCTTGGCTGCCGAGGCCATTACCGATCGCCCCGTATTGGCAGGTTGCATCGGCCCCTTCTCGTTGGCCGGTCGTTTGTACGATATGAGCGAAATTATGGTGGCCATCTACATCGAGCCGGATGTGATTATGTCGCTGCTTGATAAGTGTACGGCCTTCCTTATCGACTATTGCAAGGCGCTGAAGGCTACGGGTGTAGCAGGTGTGGTGATGGCCGAGCCGGCCGCAGGTCTGCTCTCGGACGAGGACCATATGGTCTATGCCACCCCCTACATTCAGCAGATTGTCGAGGCGGTGCAGGACGACGACTTCACGATTGTGTTGCACAACTGCGGCAATATGGGCCAATGCACCCACGCGATGGTGGAGTGCGGTGCCCGTGCCCTCCACTTCGGCAACCTGGTCGATATTCCCCAGGCGCTGACCGAGGTCCCCGAGGATATGATGGTGATGGGTAATCTCGACCCCGTAGGTGTATTGCAGCAGGCTACGCCCGAGGCGGTGGCAGCCGCTACGACCGACCTGTTGGAGAAGACGGCCGGTGCCAAGAACTTCATCATCTCGACGGGTTGCGACCTGCCGCCCGCTGTGCCTGAAGCCAACATCAAGGCCTTCTTCGACGCTGTCGAGGCCTACAATGCACGATAGGGTGGAGCGTCGGTTTCATACCTATCGTTACCCTTTGAGTGAGGTGTTGCCCTCGCTCGATGAGCTTGCTCGGTATCTCCGTATGGATGATACCGAGCATCCTGCTTATCTGTATATGCAGCAACGCCTTGCAGAACTTATCTCAAGTGATTTGGAGGCAGTTGGCGGCTATGCAATCGGCAGGGTCGAGGAGCTGGATATTGCCTTGGGCAGGCTCACGGTCGAGGGGGTAAGTTTCGAGGTGGGCAGCCAGGTCTGCGGCTACCTGAAGGGGGCCGACGAAGCGGCCTTTTTCCTCTGCACGGCGGGTGCTTTGTTTTCGGACGAGGCCCACGCTCTGAACGAGTCGGGCGACTTTATGGAGGCCTACATCATCGACGCCATCGGCTCGCTGTCGGTCGAGCGGGCGATGGACCGCATCCATAAAGCGTTGGAGACCGAGCAGGCCGAGCGAGGACTGAAAATTACGAATCGCTACAGCCCGGGCTATTGCAATTGGCCCTTGAAGGACCAACGTCCGCTGTTTGGCTTTGTGGGCGAAAATTCGACGGGTATCGTCTTGAGCGAAAGCTGTTTGATGCACCCCATCAAGTCGGTGAGCGGTGTAATCGGCATCGGCGAAAAGGCCCGCCGCCGAGCCTACGGGTGTGTCATCTGCAAAAACACCACCTGCATCTACCGCCGCCTGGTGCAAAAGGAGTAAGCGATAGTTGTTCTGCTTGTTGCGCTTATTTTGGCTGCTACGGCGGTGCTGGTGCGTTTTTGGCTGCGTTGATGCAATGTTCGATACCGTCGAAATGGAATTTTTTGCAACGAAATTTTGTTTATTCCAAAAAACAACCTATATTTGCACACCCTTTCGGATAAAACCGATCAACAAAGGCTACGGAGAGGTGGGTGAGTGGCTGAAACCACCGGTTTGCTAAACCGACGTACGGGTTATTCCGTACCACGAGTTCGAATCTCGTCCTCTCCGCAAAAGGGCAAACGCCCTGCGAACGACCTCTGCATTGCAGAGGTTTTTTGTTTTTAGGCAGGAACGTTTGCGAGTTTATTCGTGTAACTTCTTGCCTAAAAACAAAAAAAACTCCCGAGGGAGTCGTTCGCAGTGGGCGTTTGGCTTTTTGCAAGGATGCCTCCGGCAGGAAAGAGAAAGGGCTCGCTTTAGCGAGGCCAATTTCGTCCTCATTCACCTTTCAAATACAGCATCCTTGCAAAAAGCGCCCCCTTTTGCGGAGAGAACATAGATAATCCCTCCAAACCCCTCCTTTGTTTTCAGCTCAATCTCCTCCCTTCTCATTTTGTTTTCTCTATTCCTTTTATTATCTTTGCTTGGATATTTTATAACCACGCCTAAAACAACCTCTCAAAATGAGAAACACTTTCTATCTACTCTTGCTGCTGTTGGGTGGTGTTGTGGGCCTGCCCGAGGCTTCGGCTCAGAGCCGTGCCGACCGTTTGGCCGCCGATAAGACCCCCTACGAACGCCCTTTGAATGAGGTGCTTAACGACCTGGAGCAGACCTTCTCGGTGCGCTTCGATTGTCGCAACTTCGACCCTCAGACCCGCATCTTGCCCTTTGCCGATTCGCGCATCCGTCCCTACTCGTTGTCCGAGACGCTGGATAATGTCCTCAAGCCACTCGACCTGAAATGGGAGCAGGGCGGCAAGACCATCCGTGTTCAACCCTACGAATATCATCGTCGTGTGCCGACCGATGGCGAGAAGCTCTTACAGTGGCTCTCGGCCAAGTATTCGAATCGTGAGGAGTGGGAGGTGCGAGCCACCGAGGTAAAGGAGGATGCGAAGAAGATTTTGGCCCTCGACCCCTTTGTGCGTGGTTTGGAGAAGAATCCCCAAATTTTCACGGGCAAGGTGGTGAAGCACGACGGCTACTCGACGCAGAATTTCGCCCTCGAAACCCTGCCCGGCGTCTATGCCTGCGGCACGATCTACGCCCCGCTGAAGAAGGGTCATCATCCGCTTATCGTATCGCCTGCGGGTCACTGGCCCGAGGGTCGCTATCGCCCTGATCAGCAGTATCGTATGGCTACCTTTGCCCGTATGGGTGCGGTGGCTGTCGATGTCGATATTGTGGCGTGGGGCGAGTCGGAACTGCAACTCGGCATCGCTTCGCACACGGCCCCCTATGCCATGCAGTTGCAGGTGCTGTGGTCGAAGGTGGTGACCGATTGGGTGATTGCCACCCGCAAGGACCTCGACACGAGCCGTATGGCCGCTACGGGCGGTTCGGGCGGTGGCACGCATACGCTGCTGTTGGCCTTGGTCGATGAGCGTTTCAATGTCTTGGCACCGGTGGTGCATCTGGTGTCGCACTTCGATGGCGGTTGCGCCTGCGAGAGTGGTCGCCCCGTAGCCCTGGCGGCAGGTGGCTCGGCTATGCCTGAGTTGTTGGCGGCCGTGATGGCACCCCGTCCCACGCTGACGGTGAGCGATGGGGGCGATTGGACCCGCACCTATCCGACCCTGGAGCAGCCCTACCTGCACCGCATCTGGGGCTTTTACAATGCCCAGCATAACCTCCGCAATGCCCACTTCGAGAAGGAGCGTCACGACTACGGCCCGAACAAACGTATGGCTGTCTATCGCTTCTTTGCCGACCACCTCGGCCTTGATTTCGAGGCGGTTGATGAGTCGAAGGTGACCCTGCAACCCGCTGCGGCTTTGCAGTCGTTCGGTGGGGTGCTGCCCGAGGGGGCGGTGCGCTCGGCCGAGGAGATGGAACGGTTGATTTCGCAATTGAAATAACAACAAAATAGCGTAAGAAGATGAAAAAAATGTTGCTTTTTGGTGCCGCCGTAGCGATGCTGTGCAGCTGCACCCAAACCGAGAATCGCACCTACCGTGTCACGGTCGAGGGCGAGCGCACGGATTGCCCCGTGGTGATTGAGGATGTTCCCGAGTGGGCGCAGTCGGTGGTTGTAATGAGCGAGGGGGTAGAGATTCCTTCGCAGTTGGATAAATGCCTCTCGGAGGCCGCCTTCGTGGCCGATGTGGCAGGCGAGAAGGAGTTTTCGGTAACCTTCTCGGAGGCCGTCGCCGAGCAGACCTATCCGGCTCGTGTCAATGCCCAGATGTGGTGGAAGACGGGCGACGAGCAGAACCCCTACGAGGAGAAGGATACCCTCTTTTCGTTCAAGGACGACATGTATCGCAAGCTGCACCACCACGGCCCGGCCATCGAGTCGGAGTGGGCTGCCTATCGTGTCTATTTCGACAAGAAGCAGACGATCGACACCTACGGCAAGAAGAAGCCCCAGCTCGAGTTGCGCCAATCGATGTGGTACTCGACGCCCGAGCAGCTGGCCGAGGGCTTTGGCCACGACAACCTGCGTGTCTTCGGCTCGATTGGCGTAGGTGTGCTGAAGGGCTGGGACCCCGAGAACGGAATGCCCCACATCACCGACTTCAAGCGTCGTGAGGCCCGTGTGCTGGCCAAAGGCCCCGTGCGTGCCATTATGGAGATGGAGGTCGAGGGCTGGAACTACGCGGGTAAGGAGCTCAACATGACCTCGCGCTACACGATCTATGCAGGTCACAGCGATGTGGTGGTCGATAACTTCTTCGAAGGCGATGTCGAGGGGCTGACCTTCGTAACGGGCGTGATGAAGATGCTTGATACTAAGGTCGTTAAGGAGGATCGTGCCGTAGCCCAGATTGGTACCGATCACCCCGAGAACGACTACGACAAGTGGCCCAAGGAGACCGTAGCTTTGGCCGTTGCGTTGCCCGAGGATGTGAAGATTCTCTCGGCCGAGGACGATAAGCTGAGCTACCTGTATCAGGTGACGCCGACCGACAACCGCATCTCGTATGTGATGGATATGTGGTGGCGCAAGAGCTCGTGGCTTTCGGAGTTGAGCGACGAAGAGCTGATGACGGGTGCCCTGGCATCGGTCAAGAAGGCTGCCCAACCGATTGTGGTCGAGCGTACGAAATAATTTGTTTAATTCGAAGAATTAACCTATTTTTGTGCTTTGAGCCTTTTCGAAGCCTCGAAAACGAAACAAACAACTTAAAAATAAACTAAACCATTATGAATTTCAAACACACGCTTTTGTTCTTGGCAGCCGCCGCAATGACGGCTTGCTGCTGCTCGGAGGGCGACAAGTACGCTTCGGTGTACGAGAATCTCCCCTTCGAAATGCCCCAGGTCGTTCAGCCTTCGATTCCCGCCCGTGAGGTGTGCATCACCGAGTTTGGTGCCGTAGGCGATGGTATGACCCTCA
>CALAQA010000174.1:0-2901 GCA_937889065.1 uncultured Alistipes sp. | reverse complement strand
CGCTCACTACCTGCTCTCGGCGTGCATGGATCTTCTCGCCATGTTCGGCAAGCTGCTCGTCGTAGATCGAGAGCATCAGCTCGTCGGGGTGCATCTTCAACAACTTATTGCGCTCCGTAAGTACCTGATTGTAACGGATCAGTGCCGCAAGATAGCCCCGATCGATGGTCGAAAGAAAGGCATTCAGAAAGCGGCGACGCTCCTCGGCCGCATCGCTGATGAGCACCGAGTCGGCAGGCGACACGACCACCGTGGGGATGATGCCCACGTGCTCGGACAGGCGCTCATACTCCTTGCCGTTGCGCTTCAGGACCTTGCCCCCCTTGCGCGAGAAGGTGCAGACCACCTGCTCCCGCTTCTCGGTGTCGGTGAGGTAGAGTCCCTCGGCCATAAAAAACTCCTCGCCGTGGCGGATGGTCTGCCCATCGGTCATACCGAAGGCCGACTTCGAGAGCGAGAGGTAGTGCACCGCATCGATGAAATTGGTCTTGCCGGCGCCGTTGTCACCCACCAGACAATTGATGCCCCGCACCAGCTCCAATTCGCCTTTTGCGATGTTTTTGAAATTCAGTAGCGTTAGTTTTTGCAGATACATAGTGCAAAGTTACGAAAAAATCGCCGCACTTTTTGCGCTTATGTGAATAGTTTTGTATCTTTGGCACGCTAAATTAACGCAAAATATAAACTAAACACAATAACTATGGCAAAGAAGAATGTCGCCGAGCCCGAAGCACTGGGCCAGGCAATGAGCAAGACCGAGCTCTTTTTCGAGAACAACGGTCGCAAGATGACCTACATTTTCCTCGCACTCGTGGTGCTGGGCGTAGCTATTTTCGGCTACCGTCAGCTCATCGTGCAACCCCGTGTTGAGAAGGCTGCCGCCCTGTTGTCGGAGGCTCAGGCCCGCTTCAATGTGGAGACGCCCGACTTCGAGTTGGCCCTCAATGGCGACGAGAACGGTGCAGGTTTCCTGGATGTAATCGATCAGTATGGTTCGACCCCCTCGGGCAACCTGGCCAAGCACTATGCCGGTATCTGCTACCTGCGCACCGGTGATTTGGAGTCGGCCGCTTCGTATTTGAAGAAGTTCTCGACCCTGAAGGGTGTAGCCGGCGAGATGATCAATGCGCAGAACTTCGGTTTGCAGGGTGATATCGCCGTAGAGCAGGGCGATCTGAAGAAGGCCGTGTCGCTCTACAACAAGGCTGTAGCCGCTGCCGACAACCAGATTACGGCTCCCCTCTACCTGCGCAAGGCCGGTATGGCCGAGCAGGCTGCAGGCAACGCCGAGGCTGCCAAGAGCTACTACGAGAAGATCAAGACCGAGTACCCCGCTTCGTTCGAGGCTCGCGATGCCGAGAAGCTCATCGGTACGATTCACTAATTTTCAGCCCACTACGTCCCCTATGGCAACCATTCATCACAACCTTTCGCAGTTGGATGCTCCGCTGCCCTCGGCGGCCGATATGCACTTTGGCATTGTCGTGGCCGAGTGGAACCGTGAGGTGACCGAGGCCCTCTTGGAGGGTGCCGTGCGCACGTTGCGTGCCGCAGGTTGCCCCGAGGAGCATATCCAGATCAAGTGGGTGCCGGGAACCTTCGAGTTGGCGCTGGGTGCCCAATTTTTCGCCGAATACACCGAGGTCGATGCTGTGATTGCACTCGGCTGCGTGATTCAGGGCGAAACCCGCCACTTCGACTTCATCTGCCAGGGTGTCACGCAGGGCATTATGCAGTTGCAACTGCAGTGGAATATGCCCATCGCCTTTGGTGTGCTGACCGTTGAGGACCAGCAGCAGGCACTCGACCGTTGCGGTGGCCGCCACGGCAATAAGGGCGATGAGGCCGCTGCCGCCGCCATCAATATGGTGAAGCTCCAGATCGATATGGACGCTGTGGCTCCCGATCGCACCGTCGATTTGGACCCCAAGTCGGTCAATTAGTTCTTGATCCCGAAACGAAAAGGGAGGGGGCCCGATGAGGCTTCCTCCCTTTTTTTGGTTTAGGCCTCCACTTCGACCTGTAACTGATAACCCACACCCCGCTTGCTGATGATTTTTACCGCAGGGTCGCCGGCCAACCGCCGCCGCAAGTGCGAGATATAGACATTGAGCGACCGCAGGTTGAAATAGTTGTCGTCGCCCCACAATTCGCGCAGCAGGGCGGAGGCCTCGACCACCTGCCCTGCGTGGCGACAGAGCCACGCCAGAACGGCCGCCTCGCGCGCTGCCAGGGGGATCTCCTCCTCCCCGCATCGGAGCAGGTTGCGCCCCACGTCAAAGGTATAGCGCCCCAGCGAGTAGCTCGCCTCGTGCTCATCGCGCTGCCCTACGCGACCTGCCAGGGCGCGCACGCGCACGATCAATTCATCAATGGCAAAGGGCTTACGCAGGAAGTCGTTGCCACCCACCTCAAACCCCTTGACGACATCTTCAGTCGAGGAGCGCGCCGTGAGAAAGAGCACAGGGGCTGTGCACCCCTCTTTGCGGAGACGTTTGACCATCGAGAAACCATCCAGGCGGGGCATCATAATATCGCTGACGATGACATCAAACGAGCGCTCATGTGCTCGTGCATACCCCTCCTCGCCATCGTAGGCCAGCGTGACCTCGAAGTCGCGCCCACCAAGCGTGTCGCAGAGGATCTCGGCCAGGATGCGTTCATCCTCGACCAGCAGCAGTGCAATCTTTTTAGCCATTTGCAGGAATTTTCAGGGTGAAGGTGGAGCCAACGCCCATACGGCTCTCTACGGTGAGTGTACCGCCGTGGCGCTCGGCTACGCGACGGGCGTAGTAGAGCCCCAGCCCATAGCCACGTACCGACTGCACATCGCCCTGCGGTACGCGGTAGAACTTCTCGAAGAGGTGCTCCAGGTGCTCGCGGGCGATGCCTCGTCCGTTG
>CALAQA010000173.1:0-2949 GCA_937889065.1 uncultured Alistipes sp. | reverse complement strand
CCGATCGTATAGATGCGGATTCCCATCTCGGCAGCCCGCTCGGCCACGGCGATGGCGTCATCTTCGTGGTTCTCACCATCGGTAATGAGGATGATAACACGGCTATGGCGCCCCTCCTCTACCGTTTCACCCGAAAACGAGAGGAGCGCCTGCTCTAAAGCCTTACCCACGGCCGTACCCTGCACCGAGACGAGCGTGGGGTCGATCTTTTGAGCAAAGGCCTTGGCCATGCGGTAATCGGAGGTGATAGGAAGTTGCACCTTCGGCTCGCCGGCAAAGACCACCAGGCCGACACGATCCTGCTTCATCCCCTCGAAGAGTTTGCCGATGGCGTATTTGGTGCGCTCCAGGCGGTTGGGGGCGAAGTCCTCGGCCAACATCGAGTTCGAGACATCGACAACGAGCATCATCTCGATGCCCTCGGCCTTCTCCTCCAATAGTTTCGAGCCGAACTGCGGACGGGCCGCCGCAAAGACAAGGCAGGTCAGTGCCAGCTCGAAAAGAATGAATTTCAGCACGATGCGACCTTGCGAGACGGCAGGCATCAGCTCCTCAACCAACGACAGCGTGCCGAAACGCTCCAGGCGGCGGCGACGACGATAGGCGGCCCACACAAACAGCAGGGCCAACGTCGGAATCAGCAGAAGCAACCACAGGTAGTGGGGGTGTGCAAATCGAAACATAGCGTTACGGTATTCGTTTCAGGAGCAACGTGCGGACCAAAAATTCGGCCACCAAGAGGGCAATCGCCCCCAGCAGCCAACGCACGAAGAGTTCGTGGTAGCGGACACGCTCGGTGACCTCCACCTTCGACTTCTCCAGTTGGTTAATCTCATCATAGATGGCCTTCAGCTTGGCCTTGTCCGTAGCACGGAAGTAGCGGCCTCCCGTCTCCTCGGCAATGGCCGTGAGGGTCTTCTCGTCAATCTCGACCTTCTGCTGCACGAAGGTCATCTGGCCAAACATATCCATCGCCGGATAGGGGGCCATCCCCTCGGTGCCGACACCAATCGTATAGACACGGATGCCCTGCGCCTTGGCAATCTGGGCCGCCGTCTTGGGGGCAATCGAGCCACGGTTGTTCACACCGTCGGTCAAGAGGATGATGACCTTCGACTTGGCCTCGCTCTCACGCAGGCGGTTGATGGCCGTAGCCAGACCGTTACCAATGGCCGTACCATCCTCGATGATGCCGCTGCGGATGCGCCCCAGGAGGGTTTGCAGCGTACTCTGGTCGGTGGTCAGGGGCGACTGGGTGAAGGCCTCGCCGGCAAAGACCACCAGACCGAGGCGGTCGCCATAGCGGTCGGCGATGAAGGAGCCGGCCACCTCCTTGGCCGCCGTGATGCGGTCGGGGGTGAAGTCTCGGGCCAACATCGAGCCACTGATGTCGATGGAGAGCATAATATCGATACCTTCGGTGTTGGTGTGCGACAATCGCTCGACATCCTGCGGACGGGCCATCGCCACCACCAGGAGGGCATAGGCCCCCACCCGCATCACAAAGGGGAGGTGACGCAGGTAGTAGCGCCAGGTGCGAGGCAGACGGCCCAGCCCCTCGGTCGAGGAGAGGCGAATGGTGGCCCCACCCTGCAACGTGCGCCACACATAGTAGCCGATCATCGGCACCAGCAGGAGCAACAACCAAAGAAAATAGGGTGCTTGAAAGTGCATCAGCGTATATTTTGAATTAAAAATTAAAGATTAAAAATTAAAAATTACCTTTACCTGCTACCAATCATTCTTCGTCCGCCTTGATGGTTTTCACAATCGAAGCCAATATATTGGTCAGTTCCCGACAATCGGAAAAGATGCTGTTATATTGCGCTTCATTCATCACATCGGTTCGATAGAATAATTCCAGCCAATACTCAGTTTCATAAACCTCTTTGAGTGCGATGTGCATTTTTGCGGCGAAATCTTTTCGACTTTGAGCACCGAGGGCCTCGCGAACATTCGCACCAATACTTGTTCCGCTCCTCAGAAGTTGTTTGGACAATACATAGTCTTGGTGATGCTGCACAATATATTTGTACAACTTGACAATTCTGACGGCAAAATCAAGACTCTTTTGCTTGATAATATTCTCCTCTTTCACAACACAACTCGTTAGATTACCAAAATACTCCCTGCGACAATTTTTAATTTTTAATTGTCGCAGACGAACTACCAATTTTTTGAGCCGCGAACAACCACACCCTGCTTCTCTTTGAGTTTCTCTTGGGTGCGATCCTCCTGGGCCTGGATGGCATCGAGAATCTGGGCCTGCTCCTGCTCCGAAATGCCCTCTTGAGGCTGTTGGGGCTGACCCTCACGATCCTCTTCATCGCCCTCGTTCGGCTCGGGTTGCTCGGGTTGGTTTTGGCCTTCGTTCCGGTCTTGGTTATCCTGACCCTGCTGCTGTTGATCGTTCTGACCTTGCTGTTGCTGGTCTTGATTCTGCTGCTGATCCTGGTTTTGGTCCTCGTTTTGGTCTTGGTTATCCTGACCGCCACCGCCATTCTGCTGCTGATCCTCCAACAACTTCTTCGTATAGGCATAATTGTACTTGCACTCCATATCGTCGGGGCGCAACATGAGCGATTGCTTGTAGCTCTGCAAGGCCTCTTTGAGTTTCTGTTGCTTGAACTGCGTATTGCCCAAATTGTAGTAAGCCTCGGCACGACGCTCGGCCGTCTGCAACGAGTCGGCAGCGGCAGCTTGCAGGGTCTTCTCGGCAGCCTCGTAACGCTCCATACGGTGCTCGGCATTGCCTCGGTTGTAGAGGGCCTCCCACTGGGTGGGGGCAGCCTCAAGGGCCGCCTGGTAGCGTTCGATGCTCTGCTCGGCACTGATGGTCCATACGTAGTCCTGGAAGATGCTGAGCGTTACGGAGAGCTTGTTCGACAGGTCGTGTGTGCCTGTCAAGTTCCACGAAGCACGTGTCTGCTCATCGGCGAAACTTACGCT
>CALAQA010000172.1:0-15733 GCA_937889065.1 uncultured Alistipes sp. | reverse complement strand
AAGATCTCGACCAAGGGTGTCGAGGAGGGCGATTTCACGATGATCTACGGCTTCCCGGGCAACACCCAACAATACATCACCTCGGATGCTGTGAAGTATATCCAGCACCGCTCCGACCCGATGAAGATCGACCTGCGCACGCGCCGTCTGGAGATCATCGGCAAGGCGCAGGAGGCCGACCCGAAGGTGCGCATCCAATATGCCGCCAAACACGCTAACATCGCCAATGCCTGGAAGAAGTGGCAGGGCGAGGTGATGGGTCTGGAGCGTCTGGGCACCATCGAGGCCAAAAAGCAGTATGAGGCCGACTTCCGCCGCTGGGCCGCCGACGAGGAGGAGTATCGCACGGTACTCGACTCGTTGGAGGCCGCCTATGCAGCCACGGCCGATTGGTACTATATGCAGGAGCTGCTGAACGAGACGGTACGCACCATCGAGGTGGCCTCGTTGGCGGGTCGTCTGGCCGCATCGCATAACCCCAAACTCTCGGCCGAGCAGCGTGAGACGTTGAAGAGTAGCGTCGAGGGTGCCTACAAAGATTTCGACCCCGCCGTAGAGCGTGACCTGATGGTCTGCGTGCTGAAGGGCTTTGCCGACTACTGCCCCGAGGGGCGCTACCCCGACGAGCTGCAAAAGCTCATCGCCGCACACGGAGGCACCCCCGAGGCCTATGCCGACTACCTCTTCTCGACGAGCGTGATGCGCAGCGAGGCGACGGCCAAGGCGGCCACGCAGCAAGAGATCGAGCAGGATCCCGCCCTGGCACTCTACGAGGTGGTACGCAACCGTGGTGGTCGCCTGCCCCGCAACCTGAGCAATGCCCCCGCCATCGAGAAGTGGTATCGCCCCTACCTGAAGGCCCTGATGGAGTTCGACCCCGAGCGCGCCTTCTTCCCCGATGCCAATATGACCCTGCGTGTGGCCTATGGCAAGGTGGCGGGCTACGAGTATGCCGATGGCGAGTACCACATCCCCAACACCACGGTGGATGGCATCATCGCCAAGGACAACCCCGAGATTTACGACTACGACATCCCCGAGTCGCTGCGCAGACTCTATGCCGAGAAGGATTATGGCCGTTGGGGCGTGGAGATGAACGGCCGTTGGACGGTGCCCGTCTGCTTCATTGCCACCAACCACACGACGGGTGGCAACTCGGGCTCGCCGGTACTGAATGGCCGAGGCGAGTTGGTGGGTCTGAATTTCGACCGCACGTGGCGCTCGACGATGAGCGACATCGACTTCGATGAGACCATCTGCCGCAACATCGCCGTCGATATTCGCTATGTGCTGATGGTGATCGAGAAGATTGGTGGTGCCGGTTACCTGATCGACGAACTGACGCTGAAGTAAACACAAACGCTTTTACCCTTACTAACATGGGCTCTTTCCCCTTAGATCAGCTTCTTAAACAAGGAAATGTAAGCCGAATTCGGTTTGAACAGCTAGAAGCTTGCACCGATACGTCCCTGCGTGATTATCAAATTGCCAACAAGGCTAAAATCTATTCGGCTTGGTGCGACCATCGGAGCGTGATGCTTCAGATGCCTACCGGAACAGGTAAAACCAGACTTTTTGTTTCCATTGTAAAAGATCTTCACAATTGGGGAGCACGCAATAAAACAGCTGTTAAGGTGTTGCTGCTTGCTCACAGAAAAGAGCTTATAGACCAAATCGACCACAATCTTGGCATCGATTATGGATTGGCGCACGGATTAATTATCTCTCAAAGCATCGAGCAGAAAAAATATCCAGTGCAAATCGGCTCTGTTCCGACCTTAAATCGTCGATTGGCAAAATGGTCGGACAAGGAGTTCGATGTCATCATTATTGATGAGGCCCACCATGTAAAAGCGCAAAGCTACAAGAAGATTTTGGCGGAGTTTCCCTCCGCCAAAATCCTTGGCGTAACAGCGACCCCCTATCGATTGAACGGTGCAGGATTTACGCCCGAATTTGACTGTTTGATTGTCTCCGACCCCATTTCACAATTTATTCAGCGAGGTTATCTTTCAGACTACAAATACTACTCGATTAAATCGCAATCGAAACTTCAAGACGATATCGACAACATGGCGCTCAGCCTCGATGGAGATTACCTGGACTCCGCGATGATGAGCGTAATGGATACTGCCGAAATTCGAGCCAATATCGTAAACACATATTTGAAGTATGCACGAGGGAAAAAGGGTATTGTTTACACGATTAACAAAGCTCATAACACGCACATTCAACACCGATTTATTGAAGCCGGTATAAAAGCCGAAACGGTTGATAGCGACACACCCAAAGAACAGCGTGACGAGATTGTTAATAGATTTCGACAAGGTGAGATTGATATTTTGTGTAATGTCAATATCTTTAGTGAGGGATTTGACTGTCCGGACGTAGAGTTTATTCAATTAGCCCGACCTACTCGCTCATTGGCTATGTACCTGCAACAGGTAGGCCGAGGTTTGCGCCCTGCATTCGGGAAAGACAAATTGATTATTTTGGACAATGTGGGACTTTATAATCGCTTTGGCTTTCCGTCTGCTCGCAGAAAATGGCAACACCATTTCGAGGGACAAGCCGTGATTGAAGATGACCGCCGAGCCTCCTTCGTTGAATCTGTCGAGGGGGAGGACAACCACATCATCTACTCCATTGAAGAGGGGAATGAGGCTGTACATCTGCTTCATGACTCACAAAATGAGCACGAAGGCACCCATTCGTATATTGAGGAGTTTTATGATTATATGCTTAAAACGGGCGTTAATACCAGAACAGCAACACAATATAAGTATATAATCAATAACGAAATTGATCATCTTATCCGTGAGTTTGTAGATACTAAACATAAAAGCATTGCTTGCTGCGTTGATGCAGAATTGGTAACCTATATATATAATACATTGGTCAACCACAAAGGTTTTATCTCTATCAACCAAAAAAACAACAACAAATTTGCCACCGCACTCCTTAAATATACCGAATTTACCAGCCAATACACCTCTATGCAACCCACATTAACGGTTGACGATACCCCTAACACCGAACAACCTGCACCTAAAATGGAAAATGGAGCAATCACTGAAGAGATAAAAGAATTAAGCGAGGCTATTAAAGGTTATGAAATGCTGGGCATAGAAGCTCCAAAGGATTGGATTGAAAAACTCCAGTCACTCAAGGAATCGATTAGTCCGGAGATTCAGCTATCAAAGCTTTTGCTAAATATCATGCAAAAGTACGACCTGAACGAATTGTTGAACATAAACTTTTCAAGCAGAGCCCCCCAATACTTCGCATCGGTTCGACACGACATTGCCCAAGCCATTAACCAGGCGTCCGACGAGTTGAAGAGCATTGAGAAGATTTTTGCTACTGCCAAAAAGGCCAAATTGTCGCTTCCCGAAGCTGTGATTAGTCGAAAAACACTTTGCGAAAAAACAATCGAAAATGGGAATAAACAGATAGCAGGGATAAAGGAGATTGAAACAATCGTAGCTAAATGGATTAGGTCGGGACAACAACTAAACATTGTTATCCAGAATGGAGAGATAGAGGTGTCTTTCCATTCGGAGAACACCATAGAGCAAAAGAGCATCGGGCGCAAAGAGGCTTTCAGTTTTAATCTTGTTAAGATTCCCATCGGCGCAACCATCACATTTATACCGACTAACATCGACGTTCGCGTTGTTAGCAATAAGCACATCGAGTATAAAGGAAAGACCTACACGCTGTCCGGATTTACGGTTGAGTTTATGCCAAAGCATTTACAGATAGCCAGCGGAGCCTACCAAGGCCCAAAATTCTTCTCATATAAAAACGAAAGATTGACCGACCGACGTGAGCGGTTGGGTAAATAGACAAACGGAGGGCTACCCTGTGGGTAGCCCTCCGTTTTTGGATGCTGTTCGAAGTTGTATAACGAGAGGGATTTTTAGGCTTGCGCAGTTCTCAAAACCGCAGCATACTTGACGTATGTGAGGATTTTGAGGGCAAGCGTAACGACAAAATCACCTCGTTAGACGACTTCCCCGATTAGCACCGGGAGATATAAAGCAAAAGGGTCGGTCTTGCGACCAACCCTTCCAGTGCCCAGGACAGGAATCGAACCTGCACGCCTTGCGGCACACGCACCTGAAACGTGCGCGTCTACCTATTCCGCCACCTGGGCATTTCGGTTTTGCAGGTGCAAAGGTAAGCAAAAAAAAGCAACCTGCAAGCGTTTTTGCAAAAAAATTGAATTTTTACTCCAACTCCTTGAAAAAACGACGCTGAAACAGCAGCATATAGACCACCGCCACCGAGATATAACTATCGGCCAAATTGAATACCGGACCGAAAAAATAGTTCGACGAATCGACCAGGAACGAGAGCCAATCGGGACAGCCGTTCCACTGGAAAAGGGGGAAGTAGAACATATCGACCACCTTGCCCATCATAAAGCCGGCATAACCATCGCCGAGGTGTGCCACCGTGTAGGGGGTCGAGGCAGAGAAGCAGAGGCCATAGAAGGCCGAGTCGAGGATGTTGCCCACCGCACCTGCCAAAATCAGGGCCAAGCCGACCAGCACCCCCGTAGGAGCCTTGCGCTCACGCACGAGCTTAACAATCAGCCAACCGATGCCGCACGAGAGAACAATGCGGAAAACACCCAAGAGCAATTTACCCCAATCGTAGCCCTCGCCCGTCACCAGACGCATACCAAAGGCGGCACCGGGGTTCTCGACAAAGCGCAGTTGGAACCAATCGCCACAGACCATAATCGCCTCGCCAAGGGCCAGGTGGGTCTTAATCCATATCTTCAAGAGTTGGTCGGCAAGGATAAGTGCCACCACCAACCAGGCAATGTGCTTAAGTTTCATAGCACAAAGATACATATAAATTCAAAATGTAGAATGCAAAATTCAAAATGAGATAAAGAAATTAAGGAAATTAAAGAGAATAAAGCGATTAACGAAGCTGACCCAGAAACCTTAAGCTCTTTAAGCTCTTTATTCTCTTTCCTCTCCTTTTTTATTTTTTCAACTAAAAATTTAGTTAAAACGGCAAAAATAGTTGCATAACTAAAATTTTAGTTTTACATTTGCCGTGTAAAAAGCACTAAACACACTTAAAAGCTATGGTTGAAATTGTAAAAAATCGCCCCCAGGAACTCACTCGCGCCGAGTTGGAGGTGATGCAGATTTTGTGGCGCATCGAGCGGGGAGTGGTCCACGCCATCATCGACGAGATGGAGGAGCCTCGACCCGCCTACAACACCATCTCGACGGTGGTACGCATCCTCGAGAAGAAGGGCTTTGTCGGCCACAAGGCCTACGGCAAGACCCATGAGTACTACCCCACCGTCACCAAAGAGGAGTACACGAGCCGTTATATGACCACCGTGCTCGACAACTTCTTCGATGGGTCGCTGAGCCGTCTGGTCAGTTTCTTCTCGTCGGAGCGTAACCTCTCGACCGAGGAGTTGGACGAGCTGATGCGCATCATCAACGAAAAACGCTAACCCCAAAAAACGACCGCACCACCATGAAACCACTCTTGCTCTATCTATTCGAGACGCTCTGCTGCAGCGGAATGTTTCTCCTACTCTACCGCCTGCTGGTGGTAGGTCGGGTGAACTTCACGGCTGCACGTTGCTACTTGGTGGTCACGATGTGGTTGTCGGTCGTAATTCCTGCGCTCGAACTTCCCCTCTACCCCGCCGAGACGCTCTACCTCACGGTGCCCCTCATCGAGGCCGACACCACACAAAACGTTGCAGCAACAGCTGCCGACGTAGTCGTAAGCCGAGAGGGGGGATTAAAGCTGCCCACAGTCGAGCAGACGCTGCGCCTTACGTACGTAGTCATCACACTTGCGGCTGTGGGGATGTTATTGTTCCACCTGTGGCAAATCGGCCGAATGCGTCGCAAGGCCCACCTCACGCCGAAAAAGGGGTACACCCTGGCCGAGGGTAACCACATCAAGACCCCCTTCTCGTTTTGGAAGACCATCTTTCTGGGGGTGGGCTACGAAGCCGATGAGCGTGCGATGATCATCTGCCACGAAGAGGCCCACATCCGCCATCGCCACTCGGTGGAGCGGCTCGGGATGGAGCTACTGCGCACCCTTTGTTGGTTCAACCCCTTTGTCTGGATTGCCGCACGCCGCCTCGAAGAGGTACAGGAGTGGCAAGCCGACCGAGAGACCTTGGGCAAAGGGTGGGATGTGACCTTTTATCGACTGACAATTCTTAAGCAAATCTTTGGTTATAATCCGGATATAGCCTGCCATTTGAGTAATTCATTCACTAAAAAACGATTTCTTATGATGACTCAGTCAAACGAGGGAGCACGTTCCCTCTGGCGCATTGGCGCAGCCATTCCCCTGGCAGCAGCCCTGATTTTGGCCTTTGGTGCCACAGCACAAACCCCCGAGGTGGCCACACCCGAGACTTCTTCCCTCGGTTTCTGCGCCCCTGCGGCGGGTAAAACGTTCCGCTCGACCTTCGGCACCACACGCAACGCCGAGACGGGCGAAACGTATCACCACCCGGGCATTGATATTGTTCTCGACGAAGGGGCAAACATCTACGCCGTTGCCGAGGGCGAGGTGGTCGAAGCGGGCCACCAAGCAGGCTATGGCAACTGCATCCGCATCGCCCACGCCGAGGGGTACAGTTCGTTCTATGCCCACCTGAAAGAGATTGATGTAACGAAGGGCGAGCGTATCAATCAAGGACGAGTGATAGGCACAGCCGGCAAGAGCGGTCGTGCTACGGGGGTGCATCTGCACTTCGAGTTGCGACAAAACGACAAGCCGATTGACCCTGCGTTCCTGATGGATAAGGGCAGCTCGACCATCCAAATTGTGGGCGATGACATCTATATGAATGGCCTGCGTGTCAGCCGTGAGCAGATGGAGCAACAGCTGAAGGAGTACCGAGCCAACCAGCCAAACGGCACGCAAACGCCCATCGTCCTCGATGTGAACGGAGCAACCCCGATGGGCAAGGTGACCGCAGTGAAGGAGACGATGCGTGAGGCCGAGGTGCTACGCATCACCTACCCCACCCAACAGACGCAGGTGCTGCCTCCCGCCGCAAGCAAAAGCAACGATGTGAAAATTGTGACCACCCCGCAGGTCAAGAGCCGAAACCTCTTCCAAATCTTCATCAATGCCCGAGGCAAGATCCTCTGCGGTACAAACGAGCAACTCGAAATGCAACGAGGCGTGGAGGGTGCGTTGGAGTATGCCCGCCTCTTTCTGACCAACCCCAAGGGGGTGCGGGAGTTGTCGGAGCAAACGATGACTTCGATTACGCTGCCCGACGGCACGACCGCCCAACGCAAGGTGAGCGAGGGTTTTATCAGCATCACCTCAACTCGTGAGACCCCCTACGAAGTTTATAACGGAATTCAAGAGGGGTTGTTCAAACTTATTACCGAGCTGCGTGAGGAGGCCGCCCAATCGCTCTTTGGCAAGGAGCTGGCCGCCCTCACCCGCCCCGAATTGGAGGCGGTGTGGCAAGCTGTTCCGATGCGCATCTTCGAGACCGACCAACGCGACTAACACCCAACCATAAGCTTTTTACTCGGCCCTTGCAGTGATTACGACTGCAGGGGCTTTTTTGTAGAAATTCAAAATGTAGAATGCAAAATTCAAAATGAGATAAAGAAATTAAGGACATTAAAGACATTAAAGAGATTAAAGAAGCAGACCCCGAAACCTTAAGCTCTTTAAGATCATTAAAATCTTTAAGGTCTTTTCACCGCTCCCCACCACCCCCGTTTTTTGATTTTAGGCGAGAAGATTTCGCGCTTCGTGTAGTAAGCTCCGGATGGGGCGGCTTAAGAAGCCGCTTTTACGATTAGGTCACCACATTCTCCCACCCTCATTTTTTTGATTTTAGAGGAGCAGATTTTGCTATGAACGCAGTTCGGCCTGAATGGGACATACAAAACGTATTTCCCATTCAGGCCGGACAAGGAAGAGCAAAATATGCCCTATAAAATCGAAAAAACTAAAAGTCGAAGTGAAGCGACAGATTAACCGCAAAATTATCGTGCTTGTCGGCCCCGGGAAGTTGGGTGCGGTGGGTGAGTCGCCAGATGAAATCGACGCGGATGAGGCGCAGGATATTCTCGACGCCAAAGCCCATTTCGAGGTAGGGCTTGGAGACGGAGGACATCCCACGAGGGAAGAGCAACAGGGCATCGGTGGTGGGCAACGAGCCGTCGTTGCGGTCGGAAAGGGTTCCCCACACCCCCTTGAAAACCAGCACCTCACGCAGTTTTAAGTGCTTGAGAAGCGGCAATTTACCCAGCAGCACACCGCCAAAGTGGTGTTCGTAGAAGAGGGCCAGCCAACGGTCCGAAGCAAACTCGTAGTAGTTCATACACGAGAAGGCGAAGGGGTCGTAGAAGTAGGTACCGTTGCCCTCGTGGAGTTTGAGCAGCGGATAGGGAAGTTTGCCCCAGATGCGGCCCGCCTGGAGGGTCAGTTCGGAGTAGCCCAGCGGAGGCAGTTCGGGTCGATAGTAGATGGAGGCATCGGCACGGTAGTATTCGTGGCTCTCGGGCAGCACCCCCTTCAGCCCCACCGTACCCGAGAGGGTGAGGATGGGATAGCGGGAGCCGAGCGAGCGTTTATCGAAGATCTGGCGGTAGATCTTCTCCTCCTTCGAAAGGCGCAGACCAATCGACAGAGAGGCATCATCGACATAGCCCACCGGGGTGGGAAGCTCCGAAGCGGGGGCCTCCATCGGGACATAGCGGTTGCTATGGATACGCCGCAGTTGCGCCCCCACAAAGCCGCTGATGCCGTGCACAAATTCGTGTTCGTAGCTCACCTCGCCCCGATCAACCAACGACAGACGTTGGTCGCCTCGGTTGAAGATGGAGGAGAGGATATTGCTCTCGGTCAGGGCGTTCTGACCCGCTCCGAGCTGCATCACATCGTGCGACGCCTTGGCCGTGAGTTTGCGGGTCAGCTTGCGGCCCACCATCCACTCGACACCTCCGCCCCCTTTGAAGCGACCATCCTTTGTGCCATAGGCGGCGTAGCCCGAGAGGCGGATGCGGCGGCTCCAAGCCGAGGTGGTGCGCAGTCCGAGTTGGGGTCGGAAGCCCTCCAAGCGGTTGAACGAAGCGAGCTTGTAGTAGGGGCCGATGCCGATGTACTTGGTGTTGTAGTAGCCCACCAGGGCGGTGTTGATGATGGTGTAGATGTTGCGGTAGAGGGGGGCCTGCTGGATGGAATCGACCATTCGGTAGATGCCTCGTTCCCGCTCCGAGAGGGCGTAGGGGCGCACCTCGTCCCAATAACCTTCGTCGAAGTCGGCAGGTTTCTCGCCCGCCAGCACCACGTTATTGGTCATCCCGAGAATCGAGTCGGGCATAGCGATGCCGACCTGCGTATCGCGGTACGAGATCTCACGAGTTCCCAGGAAGGAGGTGAGCTTCGAGGAGTCGGCCATCGCAATCGAAAATTCGGCCTGCACCCGATCTCGGCGGCGCATCCAATGGACGGAATCGACCATCTCATTCTCGTTCTCGAGGACCATATGCTTGATCCAGTTGATGTTGGAGCGACGAGGCAGACGTGCCGTAGCGGAGTGGAGGGCGTAGGTGGCCGAGTCGATGTTGACCTCACCATCCAGCACAGGCGAGGCCAACGAACGAGGATGGAAGCGGATTTTGTAGCACTTACGTCCGTCGAGGTAGAGGCTATCGACCAGGAAGTAGTTGTAAAACATCCGTCCGCCATCGGCCAACGGCGAGGCGAAGCGGACATTGAAGATGTCGATGAAGTTGTCGTAGAAATTGACCCGTCCGGGCATCTGCCCCGTGAATTGGGCAATGGAGAAGGTATCTTCCACTCCCGAGACCCGATTGGCCCGTATCACCTCACGATCGACCGATGGGTTTTTCGAATGGAAGTAGTCGGCATCGCTCTCCGAGATCATCGCCGGCAGGTAGCGTTGGCCCGTCAAGGCGGCAGTATCGACATAGTCGAAGACAAAGCCGAAGTTGCGTTGCAGGCGTTTGTTGCGAAATGACTCCTTGATGTTTGTCAGACCCAGCTCCATCTTGGTGTAGGTGCGGGTATGGTAGGACGAGAGCTGATCGGGGTCGAGTTGCCGTTTGCGCCGTATGAGGCTGTCGAGGATGGGGTGTGCGGGGTTTTCGCCCGGGGTGACCACCACCCCCTCGATGGCAAAGTCGGCCGTGGGCAGCACAAAATCGATTTGGGTAAAGACCCCCTGCTTGACGGGGCGTTCCTGGGCAATGTAGCCCATCATCGAGGCCTGCAACACCACCACCGAGTCACGGGTTTCGAGCGAGTAGATGCCTTCCGAATCGGTCACCATACCGATGGTCGTGCCGACAAAGGCTACCGAAGCAAACTCCAACGGATTGCCCTCCGAGTCGGTCACACGACCACGCACACGGGTAGGCTGTGCCGAGGCCACCACGCCCAAGCACAACAACACCAAGAGGATTATCGACCGCCGAAACATTGTTTGCATACCTAACTAACGAACAAAGTTGGGAAAAATTTTTGGATGATGTGTCGTCGATGCCGAAAAAGAACAAAATTAAGGGAAATCAGACAAGCCGAAGGCTTAATTCAAAATTCAAAATGTAGAATGCAAAATTCAAAATGAGATAAAAATGAGATAAAGAGATTAAGGATATTAAAGACATTAAAGAGATTAAAGAAGCGGGCCTAAAACGTTAAGCTCTTTAAGATCGTTAAAATCTTTAAGGTCTTTATTCTCTTTCCCCCAGCCCCACTCCCCGTTTTTTGATTTTAGAGGAGCAGATTTTGCTATGAACGCAGTTCGCCCCGGATGGGCGGCTTAAGAAGCCGCTTTTACGATTAGGTCACCACATTCTCCCACCCCCGTTTTTTGATTTTAGAGGAGCAGATTTTGTCACAACGCAGTCGAGCGAGGCAGGAGCATACTTGGCGTATGTGACTGTCTCGCTCGGCAAGGTGGGGCAAAAGCTGCCCTATAAAATCGAAAAACTACCAACCGGTGAGTGTGGTCAAGGCTTCAATAACAACAGCTGCCATTTTCTCTTGCCCATAACGGTTGGGATGCTCGGAGGCACCCAAATCGGTAGTACGGTTATAGACACCCCACGAGATGTCGGCCATAGCGGTGTGGGGAATCTCCTTGACCATCTCCGAAACACAAGCTACGGCTGCGGGCGAATGGACCACGCACAAGACGGGAAGGCAGTCGTTGCCCCACGACTCACGCAGGGTCGAGATGAGTTTTTTGTAGCCGGCCACAAACGCTTCGGGGGCAGGGTGCGGCGGGGTGCTGAAGTCGTTGGTGCTCAACGTAATCACAATGGCATCGGGGCGGTAAGAGCTCGACTGAAAATCCCAAGCCGAGCCGACCTCTTCGTCGTAGAGGCGCAGGGCACGACCGCTCATCGTGGTCTCGAATGGGGACAACGACAGCGAGTCGCCATAGTTGCGCACAAGGCCTCGGCCCGAGTGCGAAACAAGGTTGTAATCGGCATCGAAATGGGCAGCGGTCACGGCAGCGTAGCTGTAGCAGCAGTTCTCGGTCTCGGGCAGGAAGGGCTCGCTACCCGACTTGCTCTCGGTGCCGTAGCCACAGGTGAGCGAGTCGCCATAGTACTCGATGTGCAACGGACGCTTCAGGTGGTCGGTCGCAAGGAAGCGGCCATCGGTCGTGAGGCTGTGGAGCGTCACACGCCCCTGCTCGGCCTCGGTGGCCTTCTGGATGCGAATGTGGTGTTCGCCCTCGGCCTCGGGGTTATTGAAGAGCACGACGGTCGTATGGTCGCCCTCGGAGATGAATTTCTCCTGCGGCACGCCGTCAAGGGTGAGGTTGAAGTAGTTGCGCTTCGTATCGCTCAGCTCGACGGCCAGGTAGCTGCCTTTGAAGCGGATGTCGATATAGACACCGCTCCAATCAAACGAGATGGCACCGTCAGAAAGTTGTTCGACACGGCCCACCACACGAATCGGGGCCTCAGCGGCCCTCTTCGTTCCACTGCCGCCACATCCACACAGGGTGGCCAGGGTTGCACACATCATCAAAAATCGTCTCATTATTGAAAATCTCCGTTAATGGTTACCTCCCGCTCAAAGGGGCGCAAGAGGGCATCAATCACCACGGCGCACTCCTCACGGGTCAGCGGGCGGTTGGCATTGTAGTCGGGCAACCCCCACGCATTCCAAATAGCATCGTTAATCTCGCCAAACCATCCCTCCAAATCGGCAAGGGTCACCATTCGCTCCTCGCTTCGAAGCGTAAAGCGTTCGCTGTCGAAGCGGTGCAGACCCGCCGAGAGTTCGGCCACCGAAATCGGCTCATCTTTGCGCAACCAGGTCTGGTTCTCCCAGCCGACCGTCATCCCGACGCACTCCATCACACCCGTCACGGCGACCCGTTGCAGGGCAGCAAAGTGGCTGTCGGTAGCGGGCAGATCGAGCAACGGCAAGAGGTAACCACCGCCACGCAACACCTCACGCTGCACCTCACGCACCGAGACCTCGCGCGGCTCAATGCCCTCACGCACAGCCAGGGCGGCAATGATGCCGGCGGCCTCGCCAATCTGCATCACAACGGGTTGCAGGCGGGTCGAGCCATTGACAATGTTGCTCACCGAGATCGACTTCTCGGCCACAATCAGGCCATCGACCCCCTCGGGCAGGAGTGTGCCCATCGGCAGACCGTACGAAGGCACCGAGTGGAAATAGAGATTGGGCAGTGCCTCCCAACCCGTGTAGCGGGTGTGGTGCTGATCGACCGGGTAGTCGCCCACACCGATGGCGGTGCGGTAGAGCGTGTAGTCGTAGGGCGAGGTGATGTGCTGCAACTTAAAGCGCACCAAGCCGTGCGTACGACGCGACTCGCGGTGGTAGGGAATCATCGGCATCAGATCCTCGGTCGGGAACTCGTCGTCGGCCAGGTAGAGGGTGTTCAGCCCCAGCTGGTGCTGAATGAAGTAGAGGAAGTTAAGGGTGTGGGCCTTGGCTTTGGCCACCGCCTCCTGGCGCTCCTCGGGGGTCATCTCGACCATATTGACATAGTAGTCGTTGCCCTCGATGGGCCAATTGATCATATATTTGCCCCCCGGCAGACGGCCATAGGTGAGCATCATCTGCTGCGACCAGAGGCGGTTGGCCTCCTTGGGGGTGTGACAGATGGCATTGTCGCAAGCGCAAGCAAAGAGGGTCGAATCGTAGTCGGCCGGGCGAGGGATGGTCATATCTCGGCCGTAGTCCTTCAGTATCATCACCATCGTCAGGTCCTGAATGATGCCGTTGGCCTCCTCGGGGGCGATATCCTCGCCTGTCACCGCACGGCTCTCCATACCCAAATCGTAGCCTACCCCCTGTGCGGCCGCCACATCGCCCAGCTCCGTAGCGTCGATAACCACACGGGCCACCACACGCTGCTTGCCCTTCGGGCCTCGGAGGGTGATGTTCCACACCCCGTCGATGCGCTCGATTAACTCCACACGGCTCTCGAAGGCGACACTGAGTTGCTCCTCGGCCGAGGCCATCGCCGCAAAAATCTCGGCACCGACGTGCGGCTCGAACAGCAGGTTGCTCACCCACCCCGTCTTGAGCGCCTCCGCACCGCCATAGCGTGCCTCCAGCGAATCACGCAACTCGCCCCACATACCGCCACGCAGGCGGTAGTTGCCATCCGTGGCACTCACACCGGCCGAGGTAAGCATACCGCCCAACCAGGGACCCTCTTCAATGACAAGGGTGTGGGCACCCAGACGGGCCGCACGAATGGCTGCCGTAGTACCGCTGACGCCACCGCCAACAACTACAACATCGTAGGATTGGGGGCTACACGCACCCAACAGGGCCGCAGCAACCACTGCCACGACATAGCAAAGAGTTCGTTTCATCGAAAATGAAATTAGTCAAGGTTAATAGTTTGGGTGTAGGTGCGGCCAAAGGGGTCGGTCGCCTTCACCGTCACCTGCTTTACGTCGGTCGGCACGGCCACCTTGAAGAAGTGGTCCGAAACCGAAGGATAGACATAGGGGTGGTCCAACTTCTCCCGATCGGCATACATCTGCTGTGCCCCGGGGTCGTAGGCCGAGAAGCGCTCCATCGGTTGCCACTTGCCGCCATCGAGCTGCGCCTCCACACTCCAACGCTCATCGACGGCCCAGATGTTGGCCACCACCGTGCCTTGGAATTGGTCGTAGTCGGCACCCGAATAGAGACTCATCTGGTGGTCAGAGGAGCAGGCGGTCGATTGGTAGTACCACGATACCTCGTCGCCCTTCACCTCAAAGACCCCATAGCCACGAGGCGTACCATCGGTGCAGAGCGTACCCTGCCACCAAGCACCACTCAGGGCGGGGATGACGTGCTCGTAGAGGTTGTCGTTGATGATTTGGTTGTAGGTCGTGTGGGTATGCCCCGAGAGGATGTGGCCCTTGTAGGGGGCAAGCATCCGATGCAGTTGCAGGGCGTTGGTCATCACATTGGCGATGTTGCCATACTTGAACTGCTTGCGATCATCGGGTTCGCAGGTGGTCGGGATGTGGAGGATGACAAAGACCGTCGAGCCGGGCTCCACGTAGCTCAAATCCTTTTCGAGCCAGGCAAACTGACGCTCGTCGAGGTAGCCGATGTAGAAGTAGTCACGGCCGATATAGAAGTTGTCGTTTAGGACCACATAGTGGGCCTTACCTACGTTGAACGAGTAGTAGGTGGGGCCGAAGGTTGCCTCCCAGAGGCGGGTCGAGGTCTCGTGCGAACGGCTGTAAAGGGTCATATCGTGGTTACCCGGGGTGGAGAAGAAATCGAGCCCCGAGGTGGCCGCCACCTCGTTGTAGGTGGGATAGAAGGTGTGGTCGTACGAAATCACATCGCCGCAGCAGATGCCGTGGAAGGGGATGTCGTATTGCTCGACCGTTTGGCGGATGTCGGCCATCCCCTCACGCAAGGCGGGAAACTCCTTCTTGTGCCAAATCTGGGGGTCGGCAATCACCACAAAGCCGTGGTGGGTGTCGTCTTGCGATTTGCGCTTAAGGGTGAAGTCGTAGCGGCTCACATCAGAAGTTACGGGGTGCCAAAATTGGGGCACACTCTCACGGCTCTCCACCTCGTAACCCGAAGGGATGGTGATATAGACCAAGCCGTTGTCCGAGGCCGAAGGCAGGGTGTAGCGCCCCTTTGCGTCAGTCTGCGTGAAATGTTCGCCATCGGTGACAACCACCTCCGCAACACCCACGCCGTCGCATACCACACGCCCCTTCAGGGTGCGCTTCTCGGCCGACATCGCCATCGTGGCCATCAGCAGGGCCACCACCGCCAAAACAATCCGCTTCATCGCTCCTCCGTTCTTTTATTCCTTGTCCCCTTTATTTCTCCAACTTGGCCTTCAGCTCCTTCAGCAGCCCCTCGCACTTATAGAGGCCGCGAGGTACGTGGAAGCAACCCTTCCACTTGCCGCCCTTGAGGGTCAGAAGCACCTCGCCACGGCGATTCAGGTAGCCGTACCACTCGGGGTGCTCGGCATCACGGAAGTGCGACCAGGTATAGTCGTGCAACTTCTCGAACCACGCCTTGCAACGCTCATCGCCCGTCAGGAGGTAGCCCTCCAACATGGCAATGGTCGATTCGATGTGGACCCACCAGAGCTTCTGATCCCACTCCAACTGCTGCGGGGGGCAACCCTTGCGATCCATGAAGTAGAAGATGCCGCCGTGCTCCTTGTCCCAGCCGAAGTCGAGCGTGT
>CALAQA010000171.1:0-18612 GCA_937889065.1 uncultured Alistipes sp. | reverse complement strand
TTTCTCCATATCGGCCATCGTGCCGTAGTCGGGGTTGATCACCTCGTAGTCGATCACATCGTAGCCGTGGTACGAGTCGGCAGGGTGAATCGGCGAGAGCCAAAGGGCCGTAACACCCAGCGAAGCGATGTAGTCGAGTTTGGAGCGGATACCGTTGAAGTCACCCATACCGTCGCCATCGCTATCGGCAAACGAATAGACCAGAATCTGATAAATCGTTCCGCCACGCGTCACGTTATCCCACGTATCGGGCTGGGCAACAACGAGCGAGCCATCCGAAGCGGCAGCCGCCTGCTTGACGGTCAGCGTCACGGGGTCGCAACCCGAAGCCGTCAGCGTCAGCGTAGCCGTACGCTCGGCACCCGTATTGACATCGGCCATCACCTGCACGGTCTGCGTACCCTTCACACCACTCTCGGGCGAGGTGTAGCACCACGCAGCAGCCGACGACTTGATGCTCCACGAGGCGGGCGAAATGACGGTAATCTGCACGCTACCCCCCTTGGCCTCAAACGAGAACGAGGTTTGCGAAGCCGTCAACTCGGTCTTGACGGGAGGATCAATCGGCTCCTCGTCCGTACTGTCACCGCCGCAGGCCGTAAAGAGGGCCAGGGCCATCAGCAGCGCCACCAAGCGCCACATTTCAATCCATTTTTTCATTTTTCTTGCGTTTTTTTATTATTACTTATTCTTCGTTTCGTCTTCATTGGTGACCGACACACCGATCAGAGTGTGTCGGCCTAAACACAACCCGCAGCCCCCGAATGGGAGGCTGTGGGTTGGAAAAAATCAGCTTACAGGGCGGGCGTCCACTTAATCAGGAAGACGTTGATACCGCTCTTCTTGCTGTACATATTGATCACCGAGCCGGCCTTGGCTGCCGAGCAGTCGATGGTGTAAACCTCGCGCGAAGCGTCCTTGTTGGGGGCGAAGAAGCCGTCGGCATTCACCTCCGTGCCGTCGATGGCTACTGCCAGGTAACGGTCATCCGAGCCGCTCGACTGAATATCTACGGTCAGCGTACCGGGACCCGAAACCTCCAACTGCAGGGTGCACTTCGTCGTGCTACCCGAACCACCCAGCTGGATGCGGTAAGCACCATTGTTGGCACCGAACTTGGCCTTCGAACCACCGGCAATGAACTTCAGACCATTGCCCAGGTCGATATCCTCCTCTACGTTCACACCGCTACCATACTGCGAGGTCAGCTGCTCGAAGAGCGAGCCGCTCCACTCCAGCACACTCGGCGTGGGGGTTACGGGGGTCTCCTCGGCCAGCTTCTCCACCTTAATCTTGGCAGCCGACATCGGAATCACACCACCCTCGTCGGTCGTGGGATAGAAGTAGATGTTGTAGTTGCCATCGGCAGCCACTTTCATATTCTGGCTACCACCGCCGCAAATCAGCGCCAACTCAACACCGTCGGTGAGCGTCGTGGCGGCCTCGGGGCCCCAGTTGAAGTTGTCGTCCCAAGCACCGGCCTTGCGCACCTTGAACTCGTCGGCAGCCGTCAGGGCCACCTTCTCGGCCAGGTACGAACCATCGGCCTGCTTGGTCATCGCTACATCCGACGACCACGAGGTCATCGAACCTACCAGACCTACCTCGATCTGCTGACCCTGCGGGGCAGGAGGCGTCTGACCACCTACGGTCTCGATCTTGATCTGTGCAGGCTGACCCTTCACTACGGCCGTGCCGTCGAGCGTCGGGTAGAAGTAAATGTTGTACTGGCCGTCAGCGGCAACCGACATATCGGCCGAGCCGCCACCGCACGTCAGGTCGGTCAAAACACCTACCTCCACGATGCCCTTGGCTGCCAGACCCCAGTTGAAGTTGTCGTCCCAAGCACCGGCCTTGCGTACCTTGAAGGTATCGGTAGCGGTGAGCGTTACGTTCTCAACCAGGTACGAGCCATCAGCCTGCTGCGTCAGCTTCACGTCGTTATTCCAATCGCCACCAACACCAATCAGACCTACCTCGATCTGCTCCGAGTTGGGAACTACGGGGGTATCACCACCCTGCTCGGCATCGGCGGGGGTCTTACCCGGCTCCATCACGAAGAGCTTCAGCTCGGCGGGATAGAAGTAGAGGTCGTAGGTTGCGGTCGTCTCAACCGACATATTCTGGCTGCCACCGCCGTTGATGAGCGTCGTCTCACGGTTGATGGCTACGGCACCCGAAACCTGCGTACCATAGTTCTCGGCATCGTTCCACTCCTCGTTGGCGCGAATCTTGAAGCCCTTGCCTGCCTCGAGCGACTGACCGAGCAGCACGTGCTCGCCATTGCCCTTGTCGGTGAACTTCACGTCGGGAGCAGCCCAACCGTTCAGGTCACCTACCAGACCGTAGATCGACTCCTTCGTTACACCAACCGTCGGATCGTCGGCACCTGCCGTAACGGCGTAGAATGCCAGCGACTCGGGGTTGAAGTAGAAGTCGTACGAGCCATCGGCAAGCGACATATTCTGACCGTTGTAAACCAGCGTGTAAGCCTGACCCAGCACCACCGTACCTGCGGCCTCGAAGCCCCAGCTGTCGGTCCAAGCGTGGTTGGCGCGAACCTTAAACTCGTTGCCCGTGATGGCGACACCTGCGGCCTTCACAAAGCCGTTCTGGTGCTCAACCATATCCACGTCACCACTCCAACCGTTGAAGGCACCGATGAGGCTGTAAACCGTAGCCGTGGGATCCGAAGCACCGGCCGCAGCCACGATCAGCTCAAGGCTGGTGGGGTTGAAGTAGAGGTCATAGTTACCGGCAGCGATGGTCATATTCTGACCGTTGGCCACCAGCGTGTGGCGACCCTCGGCCACTGCACCTGCCTCGGCCAGACCGAAGTTCTCGGCCCAGTCGTGGTTTACACGAATCTTGAACTCACCCTCGAGAGCCACACCGGCAGCCTTGACAAAGCCATTCTGGTGCTCTACGAAGTCCACGTCGCCGTTCCACTCGTTGAAGGCGCCGATGAGGCTGTAGATCTTCGACGAGGGATCCTCGATCTCTACGTCACCCGTCTTGGTGAACGAGAGGGCGTAGTTGAGGTTGCTTGCCAGATTCATCGTCACGTCATATACACCCGGCTCGGCCGTAATATCGGCACCACCGAAGGTCATATCGTCGGCCTTACCACCCAGGTTGTAGGCATAGGGATCCTCCCAGGGGTTGCCCCAGTTGTCATTGACACGTACCTTGTAGGCACCCGTGCCCAGCTCAACGCCCTTCAGCTCCATCAGGCCCGTCTCGGCGTTGTACTCAAAGTTGGTCTGTGCATCCCAACCATTGGCCGTGGCCGAACCAATCAGACCAATCGACGAGATGGGAGCCAGGGTCATCGTACCCTTACCCAGGTTTACATAAACTACATACGAACCTGCCTCGGGAGCGATGTTGTCGCCAATCGAAATGCCGATCGAGTAGGTAATCGAACCCTCCTCAACGGGCTTACCACCAACCCACTGAGCCTCGCCGCTCTTCGGATGCAGGTAGTAAATCTTGGCACCCCACGTTGCACCGTAGTACGAAATCAGACCGTGGTACTCACCCGTGTTGGGATCACCCTTCAGGATGGGCGACGAAGCAACCGTGTCACCCCAGTTCAGACCACCGAAGTCACCAACTACGTTCAAGAACTCGGGATACGAGGGGGTGTAGGTCGTGATGCTCAGCACAACAGCCTCCGAAGCGAGCGAAGGAGCACCCTCACCCTCGAGGTAAGCCGTTACGATGAACTTCAGCTCGCTGGCCTCGTCCTTCGGGCAACCCAGGGCAATCATCGTCGAGTTCAGGTTGGCGTGCGACATACCGAACTCCTGCTTCGTAAGACCCGAAGCCAGCTCGGTGCGGGCACCATCGGCATACGAAGCCTCCACCTTGTAGAGGGGCTTCACACCATACTCGAAGCGAGCCTCGGTCCACGTGAGCAGGGCCACCTCCTCGGTAGCCGACTCCGACAGCACGATACCCTCTTCGGCACCCTCGGCGGGCGATACGACGGCGGCTACATAGTCACCATAGATAAATACGTTCTTCGTCACGTTCTGCGACTTGAGCTGCTGTACGCCGTTGTCGGCAACTACATACAGATCCATCGAGAAGTTGTTGTTCGGATCGAGGTTGAAGCCATCGATGAGCTGCGTACGGAAGGCAGCCTTCGAGGCCGTGAAGTAGAGACCGCTGGTCGAGGTGAGCGAAAGCGCCTGACCATTCATCTGGGCATAAAGCGTGTAGAGAATATCGCCCTGCATGTGGCGGGCCTCCGACCAGGTGAAGGTTACGCTCTCCGAAAGGGTATTCTCCGTAAGCAGCAGGTCGGCCTCATTGTTCTCCAGCACGGGGGCAACAGCATCCGTCGAAAAGAGATCGGCCGGATCCTTCTCGCAAGCCGTGAAGGTCATCGCGGCTGCGACCAAAGCTGTCAAATATCTGAAAACTTTCATTTCTGTTCTTCGTTTTTAAGGTGTTCGTCGCAATCGGGGGCCGAAAGCGGGCCCTCGGCCCCGCATCCTGCGACGGAAACTTTTTGGTTACTTGGTTACTCGGCAGGCGTGTAGGTTACAACCCACGGCGTGCGATCGGCGTGCAGGTTCACATAAACGTTGCCCGAGCCGGGGATCTTGATGTTGTCGCCACCCTCAATCTCGAAGCCCTCGGGAATCGACTCCGAAGCGGCTACACCGCCACCGTAGCTTACATCCCACGAGCCGTTCATACGAATCTTATACTCCGAACCTGCGGCAATCGGGGTCGGGGTCTTCCATACGTTGTTCACCGTGTCGAACTCGAGCACCAGCGGCGAAGCCCAACCGTCGAACGAACCCATAATATCAACCTGCGAGAACTGCTTGGCGTCGATGGTCATATTCAGCAGATCAACCGACAGCTGCCAGATACCTGCGGGCAGCATCAGGTTGCCATCCGACGACGAGCTGAACTTCGACGAAGCGGTGAAGGCCGAATAGCCCATCTCACCACCGTCCCAAGCCTGGTTCGTCAGCACCTTGAAGCCCGAGAAGCCCGGCGTGTTGGTAGCATCCTCGGTAAAGTGGTAGAGACCCTCGTAGATGTTCGAGCCACCGGTCGTCTCCCAAATCGTCAGAGCAGCACCGGCATTCCAACCGTTGTAGAAACCGCAAATGTAGTAGTTGCGCAGGGCAGCCTTGAAGGTCTGCACGTTGAACGAAATGACGTTCGACTTCTCGGTGCACATACCCGAATCGCCGGCATAAGCTACCACGTAAGCCTCAATCGTGGCACTCTCGTTGGCGGCAACACCCAGGTTGTTTACCACTACGCCGTTCAGCGTAGCCTTCTCAACCGTGATTGCGGGGGCGCTGTTCTCGGCTACAAAAGCCTCGACACCATCCTTTGCGAAGTAGAGTTTGTAGTTCACCTGGATAGGCTGACCGAAATCGGCCTCGGTGCAGGTGAAGGTCACCTTCTCGACCTTGATGTTGTCACCATTGATGACTACATCGCCCTGGGCATTGAGCGCCGGAGCAACAAACTCGCTCTCGGGCAGCAGCTGGGGCTGATCGACATCCGTCTCACACGCTACGAAGGTCATCGCAGCGGCAAGCATCATCGATAAAAACTTGATGTATTTCATAATCTTCGTTGTTTTTTGCTTTTTTTTCACTGCCTAACCATTAGTAACCGGGGTTCTGAACCAGGTTCGTGTTGGCCGTCAGGTCGGTCGTAATGATGGGATATACCGTGCGGTGAGCATCGATAGCGGCCGTACCGCTTGCCACACCGGCCTTGTAGGGCCAGGGATACGACGAGGTGGTGAAGTAACCGTAGCGAATCAGATCGACACGACGGTGACCCTCCCACATCAACTCACGAACACGCTCCTTGAGGATGTAGTCCAGATCCAAGGTCATCGGCATCACGTCCTCCGTACCGTTGGCACGCTGACGAATCTGCTGGATGCGCTTGTAACCATTCGACGAGCTCGAGAGCTGACCGCCATTCTGACGAGCCTCGGCCTCGGCCGAAATCAGGTACATCTCGGCAAGACGGTAGATCGGGAAGTCGGCCGACGAGAACTCGATACCGGTAGCTACACACGAAGCCACGTTGTCCGAGGTCAGGGGAACCCACTTCAGGCAAGCCCAACCGGTGTTGATATCGGCAATCTCGGGCTGAATCTCACGCGAGAAACCGGCGTTGGTAAACAGGGCACGCTTGTCCGAAAGCTCGCGGTTGTAACCCCACGATGCGCTCTGGCCCCACTCAACACCCTGCAGCTCGAAGTTGTCCATTACGAACTCGTCCGAGCAGTGGTAACCGTTCCACTGGTTCATATAGATGTCGCTCGAGTAGCCATAGAGGCTCGAAACCAACAGACGCAGGTCGGCATAAACCGTAGCGTAGATCAGGTGCGTCGTACCACCGTAGCTGGGGGTCTTGGCACCGTCGTAGAGGGCAGCAACGATAAACTCGTTCTGAGCACCGTTGGTCGAGTTGTCCTGACGGAAGAGGTTGTCGAATACGGGGCAAAGCTCGTAACCACCATCGGTGATGGCCAGCTCGGCATACTTCTGAGCGTCAGCCCAGCGAGCCGTACCGGGGTAAACCTCGGCATTCAGATAGAGGCGGGCCAGGATGGCATAAGCGGCACCCTTCGACAGACGGGGATACTCCTTACGAATCGTAGGCAGGTTCTCGTCGGCAACAAGCTCCAGAAGCTCGTTCTCAACCCACTGGAACATACCCTCGCGACCCAGCTGCTGGGGGAAGTTGGTCGTACCAATCGACTCGGGCAGTGCCAAGGGAGGATTGCCATAGAGGTCCAAAAGAATCGAGTAGTAGAGGGCGCGCAGCAGACGCATCTCGGCACGATAAGCACGCACATCCTGCAACTTCGACTCGTGACCGCGACCCGAAACGGCACCGTCACTCGAAACCGACTCGTCGAGGAACTGGTTGCAGATGGCAACCGCCTTCAGACCACGCAGATAGACAGCCATCACGGCAGCCGACGTGGCATCCCACTTGGCATACTGAATACCGTCGATGTAGTCGTCGCCCCAGTTACACTTCAAGGCATCGGTCGAAAGCTCGTTAAGAATCATATACTGACGAACAAACTCGCTCTGACCGGCATCCGATACGGCAATATCCGACGAACCCGGGTCGCCCTGCGACACGAGCGAGAAGTAGCTGTATGCGTAGTTCACATACTGGTCGTAGCTCTCGGGATCGGCAAAAGCCTTGTCGGCCGTAATCGTACTCTCGGCCAGGGGCTTCGTATCCAGATCGCCTACGCAGGCGCTGAGCATCGAAACCGAGGTCAGCAGCGCTACACTATATAAAAAGATCTTTTTCATAAAATACGATGCTTGTTTTAGAAGTTAATGTTGAGGCGGAGCGTGTAGAGGCGCGGACGCGGAATGAGCGTGCTATATACACCATCGGCGCTGCTCACCTCGGGATCCAGACCCGAGTAATCGGTAATCACAAATACGTTCTGGCACGAAGCAGCCACACGGACGTTCATCTTCGACTTGCCAACCTCACGGAACGTGTAACCGAGGTTGATGTCGTCGAGGCGGAAGAACGAAGCGTTCTCAACGAACAGATCCGAGTAGGCCTGCTCGGTGGTACCGTTGCCCGTGAAACCGGTGCGGAAGTTGTACTCGTTCAGGTTGCGCAGGTAGCTGTACGACAGCGTGCCGCAATAGGTGGTCGAGTTATCCACAGCCAGCTTGTTGATGGCGTAGTTGCCGATCGTACCGTGACCGTTGAAACCGAAGTCCCAATTCTTGTAGTTGAGCTGCATCGAGATACCGTAGTAGAAGTCGGGCGTCGAGCTGCGACCGGTGATGTACTTGTCATCCTCGGTGATGCGGCCGTCGCCGTCACGGTCGATGAAGGTGTTCTGCAGCGGCTTGCCGTTCGAGTCGTAAGCCTGCTGGTAGAGGTAGAAGGTGTAGGGAGCAAAGCCCTCGTAGTGCAGCGACGAGTTACCACCCGTACCCGACAGCGACGAACCAACCTTCACGAAGTTGTCGTTCAGGTCGCCAATCTCGGTCTGCTGCCACGTACCGTTCAGGTTGATGGTCCAGGTCCAATCCTTGGTCTGCACCGGAACAGCCTTCAACGATACCTCGACACCCTGGTTCTTCATCTCACCGATGTTCGACATCAGACGGTTCGTGAAGTTCGAGCCGGTCGGCACGTCGATCTCCGACAACAGGTCGGTCGTGTGGCGGTAGTAGTAATCCACGTTACCGCTCAAGCGACCATCAAAGAAACCGAAGTCGATACCGGCGTTGTAGGTAGCCGTCGTCTCCCACTTGATGTTGCGGTTGAAGGCCTGCGGAGCCAGCGTACCCGATACGCCGGGCATATACTGGGCGTTACCATTGTTTACATAGTTGTAGAGCGGGAAGTAGGGATAGTAGTTGTCACCAATATCCTGCTGACCGGTCTCACCCCAACCCAGACGGAGCTTCAAGGCCGACAGAGCACGCGAATCCTTGAGGAAGTTCTCCTGGGCAATGTTCCAAGCAAAGGCAGCCGAGGGGAAGAAGCCCCAACGGTTGTCCTCCGAGAAGCGCGACGTAGCATCCTCACGCACCGTAACGGTGAACAGATACTTCGAGTTGATCGAGTAGTTCAAACGACCGAAGAACGATACCAGGTAGTACTCCTTCGGGTAGGGACGACGCGACTCCTCCGTGGCACTCGACGAGTGGTACTTCGAGCGGTTGTCGTTGTAGTAGTTGAGCGAGCTCGTCTTCACGAAGTTGCGCTGCCACGAGTAACCGGCCATCACATCCAGACGGTGGATGCCGAACTCCTTATTATAATTGGCATAGAACTCCAACAGGGTGTTGGCGTTGTAGGTGCGCCAGTTGTTGTAGGCATCCTCCGAGCCGGCCTTGATGTTGGCAAACGAACCCAGCTCGTTATAGTGCGTACCACGCGACTCGGCCACGTCGTAACCCAGGTTCAGGTTCAGACGCAGATCCTCCAGACCGTGAATCTTATAGTCGAGCTGTGCGTTACCAATCGAACGCCAGGTCGAAGAGTAGTTCACATAGTCGTTCAGGCTCGACATCGGGTTGGTGTTGGCATTCTTCTCGGGGCTGAAACCACCGTTCTCATCGAAGATACCCCAGTTGAAGTAACCGTTGGCCACCGTGCGGTCGATCGAACCATCGGCATTCTGGAAGTAGATGGGCTTCGTGGGGTCGAACGTCAGGGCATCACCCACGGCGTTGTTGGTCCAGTTCGACTTGTTGTAAACACCCTTCAGGTTTACGTTTACGGTCAGGTGCTCGTCGAAGAACTTGGGAGCCAGCGTCACGGCCATATTTACGCGCGTGTTGTCACCACCCTTTACCGTACCCTGGTCGTAGTTGGCACCCAGCGATACACGATAGGGGAACGTACCCTCCTCGTTGTTGCCATAAACCGACAGAGCGTGGTCGGTCGAGAAGGCCGTGCGATAAATCTCATCCTGCCAATCGGTGTTGTAGATCGTGCCGTTGTAACCGAGCAACGACTTAATCTTATCCATATTGGCGGCCGAATCCTGATATACGTTGGTCATATAGTCGGCATAAGCCTGACCCGACAGCACATCAATCTCGTTGGCATTGGTCTTCACGGTGTAGCTCGAGTTGTAGCTCACCTGCATAGCCTTGCCCTTACCCTTCTTGGTGGTGATGATAATCACACCGTTCGATGCACGCGAACCGTAGATGGCCGTAGCCGAAGCATCCTTCAGCACGGTGTACGACTCGATGTCGTCGGGGTTGATCGAGGCCAGCGGGTTACCCATACCGGCACCGCCGTCACCCGTCACGGGCACACCGTCGATAACGATCAGCGGGTTGTTCGAGGCGTTGAGCGAAGCGTTACCACGGATACGAATCTGGGCACCCGAGCCCGGCTCACCCGTTGCGGGCGTTACGAGCAGACCCGGCACCTTACCCAGCAGCAGCTGATCGGGCGAGGTCACCGCACCGCGGTTGATATCCTCGGCCTTGATGGCTACCACCGAACCGGTCATATCGTTCTTCTTCACACCACCGTAACCGATAACGACCACCTCGTCGAGCGAGAGGAGGTCCTCCTCCAGGGTTACGTTCTTGAGCAGGGCCGACGAGGCTACCAACTCCACCGACTTGTAGCCGACGTAGCTGATGTTTACAACGGCCTTGTCGTCCGTCACATTCAGTACATACTGACCGTCAATATCGGTCGCCGTACCGTTCGTGGTACCCACCTCGATGATCGTTGCTCCGATCACGGGGATACCCGCGGCGTCCACCACGACGCCCTTCACTTCGTACTTGCCGCCTTGAGCAAGCGCCAAAGTGGGGGTAAAGATGCCCAGTAGCATCATACCCAAGCACATTGCGAGAAATTTTCTCATAGAGCTTTTTAGTGTTAGTTAATAAATAGGATTAGTTAAAAATTGTTGTTTGTTGTATCTCTTGTTGGCTGTTAGGCCTTCTGTTTTTTGGTTTGAATGCCGAAGACGGCCACCGCACCCAGCAGGAGCGAGATGCCGGCAATGACGAGCATCATCGGCTGCGAGCCGCGCACCATCTGCAAGAGGAAACCGCCGATGAGGGCTGCAATAATCTGCGGCAGGCAGATCGTGCAGTTGAACAGACCCAGATAGGCACCCATCGAGCCGCCCGAGAGCGAGTTGGTCAGAAGGGCAAACGGCATAGCCAACATTGCTGCCCAACCGCAACCAATCAGCAGGTAGGATATAAATAAGAGGTACTGATCCTTGAAGAAGATGGTCGAGATGAAGCCCAAGCCACCCAGCAGGAGGCTCACCGAGTAGGCCAGCTTCTCGGTCTTGAACAGGGGCAGAACCATCGCCCACAGAATCGAGCCTACGGCCTGCACGGCAAACAGCACACCCACCCAGTCACCGGCAGCCTGATAGGCAGCCGAAGCGGCATCGGTCGTACCCCATACCGTTTGGGCGATGGCACCATTGGTGTAGGTCCACATATAGAGGAAACCGACCCACGAGAAGAACTGCACCAGACCAATCTGCCAGAAGGCCTTGGGGGCCTTGATGAGCAGTTGGATGAGGTTCTTCTTCTCCTCGGCCTTGGCCTCGTCCTCGCTCAGGTTGTGGAACTTGGCATACTCGTGCGGCGGCATCTCCTTGACCGTTGCACCCGTGTAGAGCACACACAGAATCAGGATGGCGGCACCCACGTAGAACGAGTAGATGACCGAATCGGGCACCACACCCTCGGGGGCAACGCTGCGGATACCGATCCAGGTGAAGATGTAGGGGAAGAGGTAACCCACCAGCGAGCCTGCATTGCAGAGCATCGACTGGATGGAGTAAGCCTGGGCCTTCTGACGCTCATTGACCATATCGCCCACCATCATCTTGAAGGGCTGCATGGCCATATTGATCGACGTATCCAACAGCATCAGCATCACCAGACCGAACATCATCGCCATCTGCACCGACAGACCGAGCGAGCCGGAGTTGGGCAGGAAGGCCATCACGGCCACAGCGACCAGCGCACCCACATAGAGGTAGGGCTTACGACGACCCCAGCTGCACCAGGTCTTGTCGCTCCACGTGCCGACCAGCGGCTGAACGATCATACCCATCAGCGGGGGAAGAATCCAGAAATAGCTCAAATCGTGAGGATCGGCACCGAGGGTGGCGAAGATACGGCTGATGTTTGCACTCTGCAAAGCGTAAGCAATCTGAACTCCGAAGAAACCGAAGCTCAGATTCCACATCTGCCGAAACGACAGGTTTGGTTTTTCCATTTTGGTATCGTGTTTTAGTTATTGGCTACACAAATATATACACGCGAGACCAAACCGACAACTCACCAATGACGAATGGCAACATTTGAGCGACGAATGGCAAAAACAAACGGACGAAACGAGGCCGAAAAGGGGCAATAAAGCAGAAACCGAAAAAAAATTTGCAAAAATCGACAAAAAGTTATTATCTTTATTGTCCGAAATGATTTCAAATTGAAAGATGAAGGCCAATACACTATCCACGCCGACCCTGATACACCTCTTCGCCCTGGCCCACGCCGCCATCGCCATTTTGAGCCGTTTGGCCAACTATGTCGATGATGTGCCGCTGACGGTTTTGACCCTGGCGTTGGTGGTGGTCATCGCCCTCAGACACGGTCTGTCGGCCGAAATGATCGCCCTCACGGCCCTCATCGGCACCTTCGTAGGCTATCTGTTCGGCTCGTATGGGGCGGAGTTAATCGGGCGTTTCATCGCCAGCGATGTCTATGCACCCGCCCTCGTAACGGCCCTCTTTACCGAGTTGTTGGGTTGGGGTGTCTATGCCTTTGCACGCCTGCGAGGTCGGGTCACCGAGGGGCCAAAACGGTGGTCGCCCGCCCTGCCGCAAATCTTCGGCATACTCTTTGCCATCCTGCTCTTCAGAATCTCTTACACGTTGATTTTCAACTCGTCATACTTCAGCCAGACCACCGTCTATACCGAGGTGCAACGCCTTCTGAACAACACCGTTGCCCTGTTGGTGATGCTGTGCGGCAACTCGCTCTTTGTCAGCATTCGTGCCGCCTCGATCCGCCCCGAATGGCGCACGTTGGCGGCCGTAAGCACCACGCTGCTCTTCTCGGCGGGAGTCACGCTGTTGGTCTATTACAACTTCCCGCAGGGGGGCGAGGTGATGTTTGCAATGCTGCCCTTCCTGCGGCTCTACTCGGTGGTGTTGCTGTGCGACATCGTGGTCTTTGCGCTGATGAAGATGGCGGCCTACGTAATCGCCTCGAGGGCGGCCCTTCGCACCGAGCAGGGAAAGACCCATTTGGCTCAATTTCAGTACAATAAACTGAAGCTGCAAATCAATCCGCACTTCCTGTTCAACTCGCTCAACATCCTCGATTTCCTGGTCCAGGAGCACGAGACCGAGCGAGCCTCGGCCTTCATCCGCAAATTGGCCGACACGTACCGCTATATGCTTAAAAACGAGGACGAAACCCTCGTTCCGCTGGCCGAGGAGCTGACCTTTGCCCGCAAATACATCGAGCTGTTGAAAGAGCGTTTCACCTCGGGCTTCGAGGTCAAGAGCGACATCCCCGAGGCGATGCTCAACCGCCACGTCGTGCCGTGCTGCCTGCAACTACTGATTGAAAACGCCACTAAACACAACATTGTCAGCCCCGAACACCCACTGGTGGTCACCATACGCATCGAGGAAGAGTTACTGATTGTAAGCAACAACCTCCAACCCCGCCTCTCGAAGCAAAACTCGACCGGTATGGGGCTGAAAAACATCTGCCAACAATATGCCGACCTGGATAGCAGACCGGTCGAGATCATACAAACCGAAAGCGAATTTATTGTACAACTGCCGCTATTATGAAACAATACAGCATACTGATTGTCGAAGACGAGTTGCCGGCACAGGCCAACCTGAAACGTGCCCTGACCCCCTACGAGGAGTTGCGGGTAGTGGGAGCAACCACATCGGTCGAGGGGGCTGTGTCTTGGCTTCAGCAGCCTGAAAACCACGCCGATATCATCTTTATGGATGTCGAGCTCTCGGACGGAATGTGTTTCGACATCTTCAAGCGACAACCCATCGAAGCCAAGGTGGTCATCACAACCGCCTACGACAGCTATGCCGTCAGGGCCTTCCGTGCGGGGAGCATCGACTACCTGTTAAAACCCATCAACCCCGAAGAGTTGCAGTCGGCCGTCGAGCGATGCCTGAAGGCCTGCCGTGCCGAGGAGAGCCAACCCGCCCTCGACATCGAGGCCCTGCGCAAGGCCCTCACAGGGGGAGCCTCGAACTACAAGAAGCGTTTTGTGGTGAAGTTCGGCGACCGTCTGTCGGTCATCGAGACAACCCAGATTGCCTACTTCTACGCCGAGGACAAGAGCACCCACCTCGTCACGACCGAGGGGCGCAGCTACATCCTCGACTCGTCGCTCGACACGGTCTCCGAGGAGGTCGATCCCGAAAGTTTCTTCCGCATCTCACGCAACTGCACCGCCTCGGTGCGAGCCATCGGAGGCATCTCGAAACACCCGTCGAACCGCCTGAAGGTCAATCTTGTACCCAAACCCGACTTTGAGGCCTTCGTGAGCCGAAGCCGCACGCAGGATTTTATGAATTGGCTCGAAGGCAAATAACCCCAAAACACCCCTTTTTAACGATGAAAAAACAGCTTTTTACCCTGACGCTGCTCCTTGCAAGCCTCACCCTCTCGGCCCAGGAGGCCCTCAGCAGCAAAGCCCCTCTGCGCTCGCCCGAAATCAACGCCGATCGTTCGGTCACGGTGCGCCTCTACGCCCCCAAGGCCTCGGAGGTGAAGTTGGTGGGCGACCTCGTGGAGAAGCCGACCCTGCTGAAGCGTAACGACCAAGGGGTGTGGAGCCTGACGACCCCGCCCCGCAAAAGCGACCTTTACAGCTACGCCTTCGAGGTGGACGGCGTGCGCACGAACGACCCGAGCAACGTCTATCGGGTGCGTGACATCGCCTCCGTGAGCGACATGGTTATCGTCCCCGGCACGGAGGGCGACCTCTACAGCGTGCAGGATGTGCCGCACGGCACGGTGGCCAAGGTGTGGTACGACTCCCCCACCCTCGGCATCCAACGCCGAGCCACCATCTACACCCCCGCCGGCTACGAGAAGGGCAAAGACCGCTATCCGGTCCTCTACCTGCTGCACGGAATGGGCGGCGACGAGGAGGCTTGGGCTGCGCTGGGACGTGCCACCCAGATTTTCGACAACCTCATCGCCTCGGGCAAGGCCCGTCCGATGATTGTGGTGATGACCAACGGCAATGCCATCCAGCAGGCCGCCCCGGGCGAGAGCAGCGAGGGGTTGCAACCGCCCAAATTCCGCCTGCCCCGCACGATGGAGAGCTCGTTCGAACGTTCGTTTGGCGATGTGGTTCGCTTCATCGACAGCCACTACCGCACCATCCCGAAGCGTCAGAGCCGTGCCATTGCCGGTCTGTCGATGGGTGGTTTCCACGCCCTGCATATCTCCCGCACGATGCCCAAGACCTTCGACTACGTGGGCCTCTTCTCGGCCGCCACGATGAAGGGCGAGGGCGAGGCCTTCTACGGCAACTGGATCGAGACGCTTCAGGTGCAGCGTGACAACGGTTTCAGCCTCTACTGGATTGGCTGCGGCACGGACGATTTTCTTTGGAAGATGAACAGCGAATTCCGCGCGACGCTCGACCGAATCGACTTCCCCTACACCTTCCGTCAAAGCGAAGGCGGCCACACCTGGCGCAATTGGCGACGCTACCTTTCGGAGTTTATGCCCCTGCTATTCTAACTTTTTTTTGGATGTTTGGTGCTTTTTTGTAACTTTGCCTACAATGAAGCACTTTTCCATACGCAGAGTCATCCCCCCATTGGTGGAAAGACGTATTTTATTTTGGGTACGCTCCTTGACATTTGTGGTTTCGGCCCTTGTCTTGGGGGCCCTCTTTATTGACTATGGTTACACCCTGAAACCGCACGAATTAACCTATATCCACTCGATTTACCACTTCGGACGCCTCTACTACTTCATACTCTTTACCCTCACACTGCTCTTCAACCTCAGGCGACTTAGCAAGCAACGCATCCTGCTGACGCTGCTCACCGGATTGTCCATCTATCTGACGATGTTGCCCGAATGGTTCCCGTTGGCTACGACCGACCATCCCCTAAGGTGGCTCTGGGCCTTTGCCCAAAACAAGTATTATGTCGGTGCCGTGTTGGGATTGTTTGCCATCTTGGAGATTTCACGCAGCGTGGTAAGTATCATCAACCGCCGCACCAACCCCGCATTGATTCTCTCCGGAGGATTTGCCCTGCTCATCGTCATCGGCACACTGCTGTTGCTCGTACCCCGCTCAACACTGCCCCACATCCACCTGTCGGTGGTCGATGCCCTCTTTGTCTCGACAAGTGCCGTCTGTGTCACCGGCCTCACCCCTGTCGAACTGAGCACCACGTTTACCCTCGAAGGACAACTCATCATCGCCCTGCTGATTCAAATCGGTGGTCTGGGCGTGATGACCATCACCAGTTTCTTTGCCCTCTTTTTTATGGGAGGCACGGGGCTTTACAACCAATTTGCACTGCGTGATATGATCTCCTCCGAGGCCTTCTCGTCGCTCGTGACGACCCTGATCTACATCCTCGGTTTCACCTTTGTCATCGAGGGCATCGGAGCCTTGATGCTCTGGCACAGCATCCACAACAGCCTGAATATGAGTCTGAGCCAAGAGCTATTATTTGCACTCTTCCACGCCGTATCGGCCTTCTGCAACGCCGGCTTTTCGACCCTGGAAGGGAACCTTGGCAACAGCCTCATTTTCAACGGACACAACGGCTTCTATCTGATTATCTCGCTGCTTATCTTTTTGGGCGGTATCGGCTTCCCGATTCTGGTCAATTTCAAAGAGGTGCTCTTCTACCACGGCAAGATGCTCTACTTCCGCCTGTTGGGCGGTAAAAATCGACCGGCCCGCTACCGCCACCTGACCAACATCAACACCAAGTTGGCCCTCGGCGTCAGCCTTATTCTGCTTATCGGAGGTATGGTGTTGCTCTTGGCATTGGAGTGGAACGGAGCCTTCGCCCATCTTGACACGGGCGGCAAGCTGACCCACGCCCTCTTCAACTCGGCAGCCAGCCGTACGGCGGGATTCAACAGCGTGTCGCTGCTCGACTTCTCGTTTCTGGGGCTGTTGCTCTACCTTTTTCTGATGTGGGTAGGCGGCGGCTCGCAATCGACCGCGGGCGGTATCAAAGTCAATACCTTTGCAGTGGCCGTAGCCAACTTCTACGCCGTGTTGCGAGGACGTGAACGAGTACACCCCTTCGGCCGTGAAATTCCCGCCGAATCGGTACGCCGTGCCTCGGCCGTCATCTTTGGCTCGATTGGTGCCATCCTCTTCTTTTTCACCTTGTTGGTGATTTTAGAACCGCATCTGCGACCAATGGGGCTGCTCTTCGAGACCATCTCGGCACTCTCTACCGTCGGGTCGAGCCTCAACATCACCCCCTCGCTCAGCGAAGCCGGCAAAGTAGTGGTGGCTATAGCCATGTTTGTGGGACGTGTGGGTCTGATCACGATGCTGATGAGCCTGCTGCCCGCCAAAGGCGACCCGAAATACCACCTTCCCAAAGATCATGTAATCATCAACTAAACTTCAGACAAGGTATGAAATATCTCGTAATCGGAATGGGCAACTTCGGCAAAACACTGGCCGAAGAGCTGACCGACAAAGGCAACGACGTGATTGGCGTAGATAGCAAGGAGCATCGCATCGAGGAGATCAAAAACCGCATCGATGTAGCCTACATTCTCGATGCCACCGAAGTGGCGGCCCTGCGGGCCCTGCCGCTCGACGAAATCGATTGCACCATTGTGGCCATCGGCCAGAGTATGGACGCCTCGTTGCGCACGGTGGCAGCCCTGAAAGCACTGGGAGTCAAGAACATCTATGCCCGAGCCATCGACCAGACCCATCGTTCGATTTTAGCGGCTATGAGCCTGCAACAAATCTTGATGCCCGAGTGCTATGCAGCCCGTCTGTTGGCCGACAAACTGAGTAAAGAGGAACGAACCGAAATGGTATAAAAAAATGTCCATTATGAGCGAACAACACGATCCGAAGCAACCCATCACCGAGGTGGAAACCTACTCGGAGCACTACTCCGAAACGGGGTTGAAAGAGAAACTGCAAAAGGTGGCCAAACGGGCCGGTGTGAAGGTAGTCTATTATGTGCTGGTGCTCTACTACGCCCTGCAAAGTCCCGCCACGTCGAAAAAGGATAAGACACTGATTATTGGCTCGTTGGGCTATTTCATTCTACCCACCGACCTGCTGCCCGACTTTCTGATAGGATTGGGCTACACGGACGATTTGGGCGTGCTGGCGTGGGCCGTATGGCGGGTGCTTCAGAACATCACCCCCGAGATCAAGGCGCAGGCCGAGCAGAAGCTCACCGAGTGGTTCGGTACGGTCAATCAAGAGGAGCTGACAATGCCCACCCACGACGAGGAGGAGTAAGCAAAAAGCGGCTGCTTGTTGATAAAGTGATGAAAAAAGTGGTGCGATGGGGCGCCTATTGCACCATTTTTCCTCTATCTTTGCACCATAAAAGTGCCAACAAACAAAAAAAACAGATAGAAAATGGAAGCAATCGTAAAGACCAATTTCAACCTGCCGGGCCAACAGAGCCACTATGTGGGCAAGGTGCGTGATGTCTATGCCATCGAGGGCGACTACCTCGTGATGGTGGTTTCGGACCGTATCTCGGCCTTCGACGTCGTACTGCCGAAGGGCATCCCCTTCAAGGGCCAGGTGCTGAACCAAATCGCCGCCAAGTTCCTGGATGCCACGACCGACATCCTGCCCAACTGGAAGATTGCCGTACCCGACCCGATGGTGACCGTCGGCCACAAGTGCGAGCCCTTCAAGGTGGAGATGGTCATCCGAGGCTACCTCTCGGGCCACGCTTGGCGTGAGTACAAGGCGGGCAAGCGCACCATCTGCGGTGTGGAGATGCCCGAGGGTATGGTCGAGAACCAGAAGTTCCCCACCCCCATCATCACCCCCACCACCAAGGCCGACGAGGGTCACGAC
>CALAQA010000170.1:0-18563 GCA_937889065.1 uncultured Alistipes sp. | reverse complement strand
CGTGACAAATACCTCGGCACGGCCGAGTTGCAGGAGATGTTGCGTGAGGAGATTGTCGCCCTGATGGACGAGGCTCACGCCACGGAGGGCAACTTCGGACTGGATGCCAAGCCCGGCGAGCCGTATGTGGTGATGGTGGTTGGCGTGAATGGCGCCGGCAAGACCACGACCATCGGCAAGCTGGCGGCCCAACTCAAGAAGGCAGGCAAGAAGGTGTGGATTGGTGCGGCCGATACGTTCCGTGCCGCCGCCATCGACCAGTTGCAGGTATGGGCCGACCGCTCGGGGGCAACGATGATTCGCCAGGAGATGGGCTCCGACCCCGCCTCGGTGGCCTACGACACGTTACAGTCGGCCAAGGCCAACGGTGCCGATGTGGTGCTGATTGACACGGCAGGCCGTCTGCACAACAAAATCGGTCTGATGAACGAGCTGACGAAGATTCGCAACGTGATGAGCAAGGTCATCCCCGACGCTCCCCACGAGGTAATGCTCGTGTTGGATGGCTCGACGGGTCAGAATGCCTTTGAGCAGGCCAAGCAGTTCACCCAGGCCACGCAGGTTACCTCGCTGGCCATCACCAAGCTCGACGGCACGGCCAAGGGCGGCGTGGTGATCGGCATCAGCGACCAATTCCACATTCCGGTACGCTACATCGGCATCGGCGAGGGCATCGACCAGCTGCGCATCTTCGACCGCCGAGACTTCATCAACGCCCTGTTTGGCAATGAAAAAAATTAACGTCATCACCCTCGGCTGCTCCAAAAACACGGTCGATTCGGAGCACCTGATGGCCCGCCTCGCCGCCGCCGGATACGAGGTACGTTTCGACAGCGACCGAACAGGGGCTAAAGTGGTGGTTATCAACACCTGCGGCTTCATTGGCGACGCCAAAGCCGAGTCGATCGAGTTGATTCTGCAAGCGGTCGAGGCGAAGCGTGCGGGGCGCATCGAGGAGCTCTTTGTGATGGGCTGCCTCTCGGAGCGTTATGCTGACGAGCTGCGTGAGGAGATTCCCGAGGTGGACGGCTACTTCGGTGCCCGCACCTGGGACGACATCATCCGCCGCCTGGGGGCCGCCGAAGGCGAGGAGCTTGCAACCGAGCGTCACCTGACAACTCCGAACCACTACGCCTACCTGAAAATCTCGGAAGGGTGCAACTGGAAGTGCGGCTACTGTGCCATTCCGCTCATCCGTGGCGAGCACCGCTCGGTGCGGATGGAGGAGCTGGAGGAGGAGGCCCGCAAGCTGGCCGACAAGGGAGTTAAGGAGCTGATTATCATTGCCCAAGATTCGACCTACTACGGCATCGACCTCTACGGCAAGCGGATGCTTGGCGAGCTGTTGCGCCGCCTGTGCCGCATCGAGAAGTTGCAGTGGATTCGCCTCCACTACGCCTACCCTGCCGCCTTCCCCGAGGAGGTGATCGAGGTGATGGCCACCGAGCCGAAGATCTGCAAATACCTCGACATCCCCTTCCAACACATCTCGGACAACCAACTCTCGGCGATGTTGCGTCGCCACACCAAGGCCGAGGCGATGGAGTTGATCGAAAAGCTCCGCAACCGCATCCCTGACTTAGCCCTGCGTACCACCCTGTTGGTGGGCTACCCGGGCGAGACGGAGGCCGACTTCGAGGAGCTGTGTGACTTTGTGCGCAAGGTGCGCTTCGAGCGTCTGGGCGTCTTCCCCTATTCGGAGGAGGAGGGGACCTACTCGGCCCTCAAGCTGCGTGACGACATCCCCGACGAGGTGAAGCAGGAGCGTGCCGACCACATCATGGCCCTCCAACGCCAAATCGCCTCACAGCTCAATGCCGAGCGTGTGGGGCGCACCGAACGGGTCATCATCGATGGTCGTCAGGGCGATTTCTACGTGGCTCGATCCGAGTACGACTCCCCCGAGGTGGATCAGGAGATTCTGATTCCGGCAGACGGGAAGCGTCTGCTGCGTGGTCGTTTCTACAATGTAACCATCACGGATTCAGCCGACTACGACCTTTACGGAGAGGTTGTTCGCTAACCTTCCCGGAACGCATTACGACAAGAAAGTAAATTTTTCTTGCATTTTTGTATATTTTTTCCTACCTTTGAATGGGAAAAATTTAATTTCAACCGAGCTATGGCCGAGAAGAACATCATCCGTACCCTCGAGGGTCGTGTGCGTGAGCTGATGAAAGATCACCAGCGACTCGTGACGTTGTGTGCCGAGATAGAGTCCGAGCTGGCCGCCCTGCGTGCCGAGAAGCGCACCCTCGAAGAGGAGCAGAAACGCCTCCAAGCGGAGCTGCAGCGCAAGGAGCTGGGCGAGGGGCTGAGTGGCGATAGCCGTAATCGAGATAAAGCTCGAGCACGTGTCAACCGTCTAATGCGGGAGGTCGATAAGTGTATCGCGCTGGTCGGGGCTCTGGAGAAGTAACCCGATTGCTGAGGAACGAGAATACCGTAAGTGACTGAAACGAAGATGGATAACAAATTGGCAATTACGCTGAAAATTGCAGGTGGCGTCTATAAGTTCACCATCGACCGCGAGAAGGAGGAGGCCTATCGCCTCGCCGAGCGGGAGGTAAACAGCTACCTGGCACAGAGTAAGCAGAAGAAGATCAAAGGCTGGGGCGATATGGACTACCTGGCCATTGCCGCTTTGAACTTTGCCATCACCAACATCAATATGCGCCAAAGCCGTGAGGTGAGTAGCGACGAGGTGGGCCAACTGGAGGCCCTCGACAGCGAGGTGCGCCAATACCTCGAAAAGCAGATCAAATAGCACCGCCCCCTTGGTTGCCAAGCGGCAAGCGAGGTGTGCTTAACCGGTTCTTTTACATACCCAAGAAATCTACCCGCATAGATTCCTTATAGCTTTGCGAAACTGAACACTTTTTATATTGGGGCAACGTGCGGCGCTTCAAAATCAGGCCTTAACCCTTCGGGGTGTCGCTCCGGCGGCCGTTGGAAGATTGCGATTGTCGGCGACCCTACTCATGACAATCTTTGCAGATTCGTCAAACAATTCTAAGGAATCTTATGCGGTTTTTTTGTAACATAAAACACGATATACAAACCACTTAAACACAGACATTACAACTATGAATACCGTTCTTGTCGCCGTGGTTGCGGCCATCGTGGGTATTGCAATCTATGCCGTGGTTACCAATATGATAGCCAAGACCTCGATTCGCAAGCGCCGCGAAGCCGCCCTCAAAGAGGCAGAAGCCGAAGGCGAAATGATTAAAAAAGAGAAGATTCTGCAAGCCAAGGAGCGCTTTATGCAGCTCAAGAGCGAGCACGATCGCCAATTCAACGAGCGCAACCAGCGCCTGCAGCAGAGCGAGCAGCGTGCCAAGCAGCTGGAGCAGAGCCTCCAAAGCAAGGAACGTGAGCTGGAGCAGCGCATAAAGGAGACCGAGCGTCTGCGTGAGCAGATGCAGGGCCAGATGCAGCTCCTCGAGCACAAACGTGAGGAGTTGGAGCAGGTGCGCCGTGAGCAGAATGTACGTTTGGAGCAGATTTCGGGCATGAGCTCGGAGGAGGCCAAGAACATCCTGATCGAGAATATGAAGGCCGAGGCCAAGAGCGAGGCTCAGGCCTACATCAACGAGACCATCGAGGAGGCCAAGATGTCGGCCACCAAGGAGGCCAAGCGCATCATCGTGGCCTCGATTCAGCGTGTGGCCACCGAGACGGCCATCGAGAATGCCGTGACGGTCTTCAACATCGAGAGCGACGAGGTCAAGGGTCGCATCATCGGCCGTGAGGGTCGCAACATCCGCGCCCTGGAGGCCGCTACGGGTATCGAGATCATCGTCGATGACACCCCCGAGGCCATCATCCTGAGCGGCTTCGACCCCGTGCGTCGTGAGATTGCCCGCCTCGCCCTGCACCAGCTCGTGACCGACGGCCGCATCCACCCCGCCCGCATCGAGGAGGTGGTTGCCAAGGTCAAGAAGCAGATTGAGGAGGAGATCGTCGAGGTAGGTAAGCGCACCGCCATTGACCTGGGTATCCACGGCCTGCACCCCGAGCTGATTCGCCTCATCGGTAAGATGAAGTACCGCTCGTCGTATGGTCAGAACCTCTTGCAGCACGCCCGTGAGACGGCCAACCTGGCAGGCATTATGGCTGCCGAGCTGGGTCTGAACCCCAAGATCGCCCGCCGTGCCGGTCTGTTGCACGATATTGGTAAGGTGCCCGATGACGAGCCGGAGCTGCCGCACGCACTCATCGGTATGAAGCTCGCCGAGAAGTTCAAGGAGAAGGCCGGGGTATGCAACGCCATCGGTGCCCACCACGACGAGCTGGAGATGACCTCGCTCATCGCCCCCATCATTCAGGTCTGCGACGCCATTTCGGGTGCCCGCCCGGGTGCCCGTCGTGAGGTGGTCGAGAGCTACATCAAGCGCCTGAAGGAGATGGAGGATATCGCCCTCTCCTACCCGGGTGTGGTGAAGACCTACGCCATCCAGGCGGGTCGTGAGCTGCGTGTCATCGTCGGTGCCGACAAACTTTCGGACCAGGAGGCCGAGAGCTTGTCGCACGACATCGCAAAGAAGATCCAAGACGAAATGACGTATCCGGGTCAAGTCAAGATTACGGTTATCCGTGAGACCCGAGCTGTTTCGTACGCTAAGTAAGGTTTGTGCCACCGGATACGCCATTCGGTGACATAGACAATCCCTCCAAACCTCCCTTTGATAAGGGAGGCTTTTTTTGTCGCTTGCGACAAAATGCCGGGCCAGGTCAAGATTACGGTTATCCGTGAGACCCGTGCCGTTTCGTACGCCAAGTAAGGTTTGTGCCACCGGATACGCCAAGTAAGGTGGCATAGCGAAAATGTCATTCGCCCATTTGTGCAAAAAGCACCCTCGTGTGAGGGTGCTTTTTTGTTGAACTCGCAACTTTCAACGTTCAACTTAAGGCTCGAATCATTGTCCGAAATGTCGTCAAAGTTGTCCAAAAAGTCGCTGTTTGTAATATATATAGGTGTAATGTCGGTTGTTTGTGCTACCTTTGTTGTCTTGAAAAAGCCGAAACAGAAACTATTTACAAAATAACAAACTAAACAAACAACAAACTATGAAGAAGAACTTTGCAATGGAGGCCTATGAGGCCCCGATGCTGGAGGAGCTCACCATCGAGGTTGAGCAGGGTTTTGCCACAAGTGGCAACAACGACATCGAGCCTGGCCAGGGCGACGACTGGGGTAATTTGGAGGACTAATAAGGATTAAGACAATGAAATTCTTTAAGACTCTGATGTTCATTGCAGCAGCTGCAATGGCATTCACCGCCTGCTCGACCGAGGAGGGTGTTGTTGAGAAGAGCGGCGTAAAGGTTAGCTTTACGGCCGTTGATACGCAGACCCGTACCTCGTTTGGCGAGGCTGACGGTACGAACTACCCCACCCTTTGGACGGGTAATGAGAAGGTAATCATTGGTTTGAACAACATTTCAAATGGTTCGACTGTTCAGGCTGCTATTACCACCGAGGACAACAAGAGCGCCCACTGGGAGGCTGAGATTACCGATGACGAGTCGGGCAGCTACACGCTCTATGCACTTAGCCCCGCATCGGCCTACCTTTCGACCCGTGCAGGTGGTTGGGGTGTAACCATTCCCACGACGCAGACCCCGCTCGAGAATTCGTGCGATGAGGCTGCTCAGATTATCGCTGCAATGAGCGAGACCACCACGACGCTGCCTACGAGCGTAAAGATGCAGTTTAAGCATGTTACGGCCTACGGTTGCTTCTCGTTCAAGAACCTGGAGCTGAATGGTGCCACCGTTAGCTCGGTTGCACTGACGGCCGAGAAGGGTCTCGCAAACCGTTTCAACTACGATTGCGCTTCGGGTACCGTTACGGATAACAGCGTTGCAAATTCGCTGACCCTCAACACCAACAAGACCGAGAACATCTGGTTTGCATGCGCTCCCGTTGATTTGTCGGGCACGGTACTGAAGTTCGTTGTTACCACCGACCAGGGTACGTTCACCAAGGAGATCACGATGGCTGAGGGTCGCGCCTTCCAGTCGGGCCACATCGCAAAGTTCACCGTTGATATGACCGGTGTAGCATTGGAGGGTCCTGAGAAGTTTGAGCTGCTTACCACCGCCAGCAACCTCGCCGCAGGTGATCAGGTTATCATTGCAGCACTGACCGAAGACCAAGCTCTCAGCTCGACGCAGAACAACAACAACCGTGGTCAGACGGCTGTAACGAAAGAGGGTAACTTCATCGTATCGCCGGGTGACGCAGTTGAGGTATTCGACGTGGAGGCTGTTGGTAGCAACTTTGCATTTAAGGCAACCAAGAAAGCAGGCTATATCTATGCAGCGAGCTCAAGTAGCAACCATTTGAAGACTCAGACAACGTTAAATGACAATGCTACTTGGAGTGTAACGATTAGCTCGAATGGTTCGGCTACTGTAAAGGCGCAGGGCTCCAACACCCGCAATATGCTTCGATACAACCAATCGAGCGGCCTTTTCTCGTGCTATAGCTCTGGCCAGAAGGACATCGCTCTGTATGTAAAGAAGGGTGAGGTTTCGACGGAGCCTTTCTTCGTAGCCGAGACCGCCAACACGTCGCTTGCCGGCTCTGACACCAAGGCAACCGTAAACGTTTCGTCGAACGTGGCTTGGACGGCTACTGTTAGCGGTGGCGTAACCTTCGAGAACGGCGAGACCACGATGACGGGCGAGGGCAACGGCAGTGTAGTTGTTGCTATGGGTGCCAACGAGGGTACGACCGCTCGCAACTTCACCGTACAGGTAATCACCGAGGCCAATGTGGAGAACAACACCTACGAGTTCAACTTCACGCAGGATGTTGCCAAGTACTTTGTTTTGGTAACCGACGCTGCCGAGATTCGTGAGGGTGATGCCTATATCTTTGTAGCCAACGGCAAGTTGGCCGGTGGCGTAACGAGCAACTATGGTTATCTGCCCGCTACCGACGTAACGGTAACTGACAACAAAGTTGCCTACAACGACACGACCGCAGCTGCTATGTGGCAGTTTGAGCTTGACGAGGATGGCATCTTCTATATGGTAGCTCCCGATGGTCGCTACGCATATAACGATAGTGGTCGAAAAAATTACAACTTCACTAGCGATATTGCAACAGCTACCACCTGGACTATTGCTATTAACGCCGAAGCAGTTGCAACTTTAACGGCTGCAACTGGCAATTGGATGCAGTACGACTCGAGCTATGGTACCTTCGGTTGCTACAGCTCGCAGACGGGTACGAATCCTTCGATCTATGTATTGAAGTAATTCCAATCCAACCGTTATAGAAAATGGTGTCCGAGCGATCGGGCACCATTTTTTTGTGGGGTGCGATAGAAACGGGGGCGGCAAATGCTCTATATCTGTTGCGAAGGGGCGAAAGGCAAGTCAAACCGTGCTTGTGCAACGATTTGGCATAACCTAACGTTACCTTTGTCGTGTGAAGCTGATGTAAAAACCTAAAACGATGTGTGCTATGAAGAAGAGATTGAGACTGAACGACCCCGACGACATTTTTGATGTGACGCTGGATAGCTTCGTGGAGGAGCAGACCCCCGCCAAGCCTTCCAAACCGACCCCCAAGCGCCGCAAGTGGGACATCCTCGCTGCGGTGGATGAGATTTGCAACATAGCACGCAACGACGGCCTTGATGCCGTGCTGGGCGATGCGGCACTCACACCCATCAACTACCTGCGCCGCCGCTTCAAGCTCAACCACAACGAGGCCCTCTTCCTGGCCCTATTCATCAATATGAGCGACGACCGACAGCTCGCCTACAGCGACTTTGCCCGCTTTTTGAACTGCTCGCGCATCCGTGTGATTCGCATCAGCACGGCCATCGACACCCTCGTCGAGCGTCGCTATGTGCAGCACCGCCACCGCGACAACAACTACTGGGTCGAGGAGGCCTTTATCGAGGCCTGCAAGCGCAACGAGGTCTATGCGCCTGTGGTGCAGAAAGGGCTCTCGTGCGAAGAGTTCTTTGACGAGATTGCCCCCCTGGCGCAGTTGCGCACGGAAGACGACATCGATTTCGAAACCTTCGTTGCGCGTGTAACCGAGTTGATGGGCAACAACCCCCATCTGAACTTCGTGAAGCGCATCAAAGAGCTCAATCTCGTGGACAAAACCGACGAGATGCTGCTGGTGTGGTTCTGCGATATGCTCATCAATCGTGACGACGAGATGATCATCTGGCGTGACATCAACCAGCTCGTCAGCGACCGCCGTCAGCAGCGTCGTGTGCGCAAAGAGCTCTTCGAGGGGCGACACATCCTCTTCCGTGAGGGCTATGTGCAGTACCGCAACGAGGATGGGATGGCCAAGCGTGACGAGTTGTGCCTGACCACCAAAGCCAAGCAGGTGCTGCTCGAAGAGATCGAAGGGGTGCAAAACACCGAAGAGGTACGCCATCGCAACCTCATCGACCACACCACCCTCTCGGCCAAGCGGCTCTACTACAACTCGCAGGAGACCCGTCAGATTGAGCGTCTGGCCGAGCTGCTCAACCCCAAGAACTTCGACGGCATCTGCGCCCGCCTCGAAGAGAAGGGGATGCGCAAGGGGTTTGCCTGCCTCTTTCACGGCTCGCCCGGCACGGGTAAGACCGAGACGGTGATGCAACTGGCCCGCCTCACGGGGCGTGACATTATGCAGGTCAATATCGCCGCCATCAAGGGGTCCTTCGTGGGCGAGAGCGAGAAGAACATCAAAGCCATCTTCGACCGCTACCACTCGCTCGTCAAGCAGATGAAGGTGGCCCCCATCCTCCTCTTCAACGAGGCCGATGCCATCTTCGGGTGCCGTATGGAGCGCACCGAGCGTGCCGTAGATAAGATGGAGAATGCTATTCAGAACATCATCCTCCAGGAGATGGAGTCGATGGAGGGTATTCTGATTGCCACGACCAACCTCACCGCCTCGCTCGACCCCGCCTTTGAGCGTCGCTTCATCTACAAGATCGGCTTCTCGAAGCCCTCCGTCGAGGCCAAGTGTGCCATCTGGCGAGAGATGGTGCCCGAGTTGAGCGAAGAGGAGGCCCGCTCGTTAGCCGTCGGCTACGACCTGAGCGGCGGACAAATCGAGAATGTCGCCCGCAAGCAGGCCGTCGAATACATCCTCACGGGCCAGGCCGTGCAGCTCACCACGCTGCGTGAGTTCTGCGATGCCGAGCGGCTCTCGAAGCAGTCGAATCGCCGCCCGATGGGCTTCTAACACAAAAAAGGGTGTCCCGATGGGGCAGCCTTTCTGTTTTCGTTAGCGGATCTCGACCCGCTGTCCTGCGTAGCGCACGAAGTGCTCCTTCACCCCCGAGGGCGAGATGATGCGCACCGTGATGTTGCGTTGGGCGACCATTCCCGGGTAGGAGCCGCTGCGCTCACCGAGGATGAATCGGCCCTCCTTCTCGATCCACCACATCGGGATGCGGGTCGAGAGGCCCTCTTCGTAGTCGTAGCTCACACCGTCGTCCTCGTAGAGGGTGAAGCGGCCGTTGCGCCCCGTATAGACATTGATTGTCAGGGCGTGGTCCTGTCGCTCAGTGGTGTAGCGAATGGGGTGACCCATCGGCACAATCTCGCCACCACGAGCAAACAAGGGGGTGCGCTCGTAGGGGGCTGCGACCGTCATACGGCGACCGCCCTGCACCGCCTTCTCGGTGTAGAAGTCGTACCAAAGGCCGTGCGGCAGGTAGATCTCACGGCTGCGGGCCTTGTAGGTATAGACGGGGCAGACCAGCAGGGCATCGCCCAGCATAAACTGATCGCCAATGTGGTGCGTCTCCTCCTCGGAGGTGAAGTCCATCACCAAGGGGCGCATCAGCGTATAATCGTCGAACCAGGTGCGTGAGGCCAACGTATAGAGGTAGGGCATCAGGCGGTAGCGCAGTTCGTTGTAGTAGCACATACTGCGGTAGGCGGGGTGCGACTCGGGGGCAATGTGGTAGAGCTCACGGTAGGGATATTGGCCGTGTGAGCGGTACAGAGGGGTGAAGGCGCCCCACTGGTGCCAACGGGCGTTCAGCTCACGCCACTCCTCCATTGCCTCGCTCCCTTCAGTCGCCTTCTCAAACTTCTTCTGCACCGAGAAGCCGCCCACATCCTGCGTCCAATAGGGGATGCCCGCCATCGAGAAGTTCAGGCCGGCCGAGATCTGCGCCTTCATATCCTCCCAGCAGGTGCCGATGTCGCCCGACCAGGTGGCCGTCGAGTAGCGTTGCAGCCCCGCAAAGCCCGAGCGGGTCAAGAGGAAGACACGTTGGTTGGGCCTCTCGCCTCGCTGACCATTGTAGATAGCCTCGGCATTCATCAGCGCATAGGCGTTCAGGTAACGGGTCGAGGAGCCGAGGTAGGTCGGGCCTGACAAGGCCTTGCGGTACTCCAACGAGGCATTCGACAAGATATCGGGCTCCGAAGCATCCATCCACCAGGCATCGACCCCCAGCGGGAGGTAGTGGTCGCTCATCTGCTGCCAGAACAGGCGGCGTGCCTCGGGGTTGTAGGCATCGTAGAACGAGCCGATGTAGCCCTTGCCAATCCAATCACGCACGCTGTCTGTCACGGCACGGGGATAGATCGCACCGAGCGAATCCAACTCCTTGTAGTGGTCGGTGGTGATATAGAACTTCGGCCAAACCGAAATCATAAAGCGGGCATTCATTGCGTGGAGCGAATCGACCATCTGCTTGGGGTCGGGGAAGCGAGCCGCATCGAACTCGTGGCTACCCCACTGATCCTCCTCCCAATGCGACCAATCAAGGACAATGTTATCCAGACCAATGCCCCGCTTGCGGTATTCGGCTACGGTGCTGAGCACCTCCTCCTGCGTCTTGTAGCGTTCACGGCTCTGCCAGAAGCCCATCGCCCATTTGGGCATAATCTGTGCCTTGCCCGTCAGGCGGCGGTAGCCCGAAATCACCTCGTCGGCATCGCTGCCCAGAACGAAGTAGTAGTCGATCTGGTCGGCCAGCTCGCTCCACCACGACATCTTGTTCTGCTCCAGCTTATCGACCGGCGAAAGGGCCTTCAGCGAGATATACGACACCCCGCCATCGGGCCGCCACTCGACCCGCAGGTGCCGCTTCTCACCCGCCTTGAAGTCCAGCTCGAACTTCACGCTGTTGGGGTTCCAGGCCGTGCGCCAATGTTCGGGCACGACCTCACGGCCATCGACATAGAGTTTCGTGTAGCCGGCGTAGTAGAGTTGGAAGCGGTGGATGCCCGCCTCACGGGCCTTCAAATCGCCCTCCCAGACAATCTCTGAGCCATAAAAGTGGGGCAGAAACTCCTCCGGAAAATGCTTCACCTTCTCCAAATCGGCGTAGTCGAGACGCTCTTCGGTGCGTTCAACGGTCAGCCCTTTGTTAGAGCGGTAGGTAGCCGTAAGCCCTTCGCTATCGAACAACTCGTCGAGGTTGGCATAATCACGCGGATCGCCCCAGCGGGTCAATGAATAGTTATCCCACAGCAGGCCGTAGCCACGACTCGACACCACGAACGGCACCGAGACCTTCGTATTGTATTGGTAGAGGGTCTCGTTCTTGCCCTTGTAGTTGAACTCATCGCTCTGGTGTTGGCCCAGGCCATAGAAGCCCTCGTAGATGGGCGAAAGGAATTTCTGGCGGATGGTATAACCCTTATCGCCATCGACCTCGATGGGGGTGAACGAGCGGCTATCCTCGCTCAAGAGTTGGCGCCCCTGACGGTCGAAGAAATCGACACGACCATTCTGACGCTTCACCACCACCGACACAGCGGCCGTCTTCAATTCGACCTGCGTCTCGCTCTCCACAATCTCGAAGGGTGGGCGGCTACGCTGCGGCAAGACGGAGAGCGATGCTCGCTCCGAGAAGCGGCGTTCGGGGGTCGAAGAGATGCGGATGATGGTCTCCGAGACCGCCTCCACACGCACACGGGTACCATCCTCGGCCACCACAATCATCCCCTCGGGGGTGGAGGTCACGATGCGGGTGCAGCCCGAAAGAGCCACCACAGTGAGCAATATCAGAAGTATTCGTTTCATACCAAGGCGCATTTATCTTTCACAAAGATAGAAAAAAAGTCCGTCTGCGCAATGCAGACGGACTTTTTAGTTGAGCAACGCAACAAATTACTTCGATACGTTCTCGGGGTTCTGAACCAGAGCCTTGTTACCATCCAGGTCACCCTGCGGGATGAGGAAGAGGTAGTTCTGCTTGGGCTTGAACACCAGGTCGCTCAGGTAGATGATACCCTCCTGAACACCACGCTCGCACTTCTCGGCGGCGAAGTCGGCCAGCTTGTCCTTACGCAGCTCGTCGAAGTAAACCTTCGCCTCACCTACGAACTCGTAGCGACGCTGGTTGAGGATCTCGTCGTCGATCTCGGCCTGCGAGCCACCCTCGAAGGGAGCCAGACCGGCACGCTCACGAATCATGTTCAGCTCGGCAAGACCCTGACCTGCCGACAGCAGGTTCGAAGCCTCGGCGTAGTTGAGCAGCACGTCAGCATAGCGCAGGATACCGAAGTTGGCATTGGGCTGCTGCAGCGTGTAGTCGGTGTGGCGGTCGAAGTACTTCAGGTTGAACACGCACTGGTGCTCACCACCCTTATCGTTGGTCACCATGGGCTCCCAGTGGAACGTGTCGGCGTTGTAGTAGTGGTCGCGAATCACCTTCGAGCCATCACCATCACCCGAGAAGTACGACAGCAGTGCCTCGGCACGCTTGTCGCCATTGTTCTTCATCTCCTGGTACAGGAAGCCCGATACGCCGAAGCGGCAGTACTGGTAGCAACCGAAGAAGGCGTTGTTCGTACGGCCCAGACCGAAGCGGATGTGCATGTTGTTGCTCTGACCGCTCTGTGCCGAGTACTGCAGCTCGAAGATCGACTCTGCGTTGTTCTTGGCGTTGGTGTTGAACCAGTAGAAGTTGTCCGTGAAGTTCTCCATCAGACGATACTTGCCCGACGAGATAACCTTCTGGCTGTAGTCGCGCGACTTGGTCAGGTAGTCGGTGTTGTTACCGTTCATCGAAGCACGATAGAGGTAGATCTGACCCAGGGCAGCGTAGCAAGCGCCCTTCGAGATACGCCATACGTCGTAACCGGCCTCACCCTTCTCGGGCAGCATCTCGGCAGCAGCCTCGATGTCGGCGATAGCCTGCTCGTAGCTCTCATCAATCGTAGCACGGGGCATCTCCAGACCGTCGATACCGTTCGTGTAGGTCAAAGGCAGCGGAATACCACCCCACAGACGAAGCAGGTGGAAGAAGGTATAACCACGCAGGAAGAGGGCCTGACCCTTGATACGGGTACGAGCCTCGTCGCTCATCGATACACCATCAGCACGACCCAACACGATGTTGGCACGGTTGATACACTCGTAGCCGTAGCCCCATACCTTCATTACACCGCCGGTGCTGGCGTTGTTGGCATAAGCCCACTTGCTGATGTTGTCCATATTGTCCTTCGTATAGTTGGGCCAACCCTGCTCGGTCAGCAGCTCGAGGTGAGCTACGTAGAGCGAGTTGTTACCGCTATAGATACGACGGAAACGGTTGTAGGTAGCCACCAACGCCGTCTCAACCTCGGCCTCGGTCGTGTAGTACGAGTTGGGGTCGATGAAGGTGTAGGGGGTCTCCTCCAGGTCGGTACACGAAGTCAGCGTCATACCGCCAAAGGTGGCAGTGAGCAGCGTCACGCCGGCCAACAGATATTTCAATGCTTTCATAATAGTCATCTGGAATTAAAATTAGAACTTGGCGTTAACACCGAACATAACAATCTTTGCGTAGGGGTTCGAAACGTCACCATTCTCGGGGTTGTAACCAATGTGGTTGGCACCCGTTACGAAGTTCTGGAGGTTCACGTTGAATACCAGACCCTTGATATACTTCGACTTGATGAGCTTCGAGAAGTCATACGACAGCTGGATGTTCTTCAGGATGAAGTACGACCAGTCGGCGTTCGTACGATCCGACAGCATCACACCCTTGGCACCGGCCATAGGAGCGTCACCGTCCATATTCGAGGGGCTCCACATAGCGGCCCAACCCTCCTTGGTGGGAAGACCCGTCTGGTTGCGAACCGAGTTGTTCACCCACAGAGCGTAGTTACCCGTGTTCTGGAAGGCGATAGCCCACTTCGAACCGTTGTTGTAGTAGTCCTCCGAACCCGACATCGAAGCGTAGTCCCAAGCACCCTGGCCATAAACCGAGAGCTTCAACTCCTTCCAACGTACCGAAGCGTTGAAACCGTAGAAGTACGAAGGCTCGATGCTGCCGATGCACTGTGCATCGTTGATCGACAGACCACCGTCGCCGTCAATGTCCTCATACATCTCCGAACCTACGCCAACCGTACCGGCCAACTTAGGCATCTTGGCGATATAGGCATCCAAATCGGCCTGCGACTTGATGATGCCCAGCGAGTGCCAAGCGTAAACACCGTTTACGGGCTGACCTACCTCCAGTACACGCGACAGACCGGTCGTAGCCGAACCGTCGTAAGCCGTGATGCGATCGGCACCGTCGTAGAGCTTCTTAATCTCGTTGGTGTTGTAGGTGAAGTTACCACCGATGGTAACGGTCCAATCCTTCGAGCGATATACATCGGCGCTGAGCGAGAGCTCGATACCCTGGTTGGCTACCTCACCCACGTTGCTCAATACCGACGAGTAACCCGACGTCGAGGGGGTGGGTACCGTGTAGAGCAGGTCGCTCGTCTGACGGTTGTAGTAGTCGAAGGCTACATCCAGACGATCCCACAGGGTCAAATCGAAACCGAGGTCGAGCTGAGCGGTCTTCTCCCACTTCAGCTTCGAGTTACCTACCGACTCATAGAAACCCTGGAGGGTCGACGAGCCATCCGAGTAGTTCGAATCCGACGAAGCGGTGGCCAGACGGGCCAGCGACTGGTAGTTACCAATCTCCTGGTTACCGGTGATACCGTAGCTACCACGAATCTTGAGGTTGGTGATCACCTCGCTATCCTTCATGAAGCCCTCCTCCGATACACGCCAAGCAAGACCTACCGAGGGGAAGGTACCCCACTTCGAATCCGAACCGAAGCGCGACGAACCGTCGAAACGAATCGTAGCGGTCAACAGGTACTTGTCCTTGTAGGCATAGGTACCGCGAGCGGTCCACGAGATGAGGCGGTTGTTGTAGATATCCGAATCCGACTTGAGCGAAGCCTGGTCAACACCTGCGAAGTCCCAAGCACCCAGACGGTCGTTGGCAAAGTTACCCGACATGGTCGACATGTTGTACTTGTAGTCCTGCCACGAGTAAACACCCGTCAACGACATACGGTGGTCACCCCACTGGTTCGAGTAGGTGAAGATGTTATCCATCAGACGCGACTCGTTGCGGCCCCAGGTGTGCGTACCCGAACCGGTCGTCGAACCTGCCTGAATACCCTTGGCGGTCTGCGAGCCGAGCCAAGCATACTGGTTGGTGTTCTTCGTATCGTAACCAATGTTGAGACGATAGTTGAAGTGGTCGGTGAAGTTCACCTGAGCGAAGAAGTTACCGATGAAACGGGTCGTCTTGCGACGGTTGTCCGTAGCGGCGATATCGGCCAGGGGGTTGAAGGCCTCACCGTGCTGAACGATGTTGAACGAGCCATCCTCATTGTAGGGGGCGTCGGTCGGCCAACCATAGCGGAAGATATCGTTGGTGATGGGGTCGGTCTGAATGTTCTGCGTACCGGTGGTGAACTGCATGTTGGCACCGATGGTGAACCACTTGTTGAAGTCGTGCTCGAGGTTGGTGTGCAACGAAACCTTCTCGAAGCCCTGCGACTCAATCAGACCATCCTGGTTGTAGTAACCTGCCGAGAACATATACTTCGTATCCTTGGCCATACCGTCCAAAGCTACGCCGTAGTCCTGCGTCAGAGCGGTCTTCTGGATGATCTCCTCCTGCCAGTTGTAGAACTTACCGTTGTAGCCGGCCTGGAAAGGAGCCTGGCCACCCTGGTTAGCCGTAGCGGTGTTGATGTACTGGATGAAGTCGGTACCCTCGACGGTCTCGAGCAGGCGCGAACGCATCTGTACACCCACGTTGGCGTGGAACGAAATGTTGTGACGACCCTCGGCGCCCTTCTTGGTGGTGATCATAACCACACCGTTGGCACCACGCGAACCGTAGATAGCCGTAGCCGAAGCATCCTTCAACACCTCGATCGACTCTACGTCGGCGGGGTTAAAGTCGTTCATATTGGCATCGGTCAAGGGGAAACCGTCCACTACATAGAGGGGGTCGGTACCGGCGTTGATCGAAGCCGAACCACGAATACGCAGCGTGGGAGCCTCACCGGGCTGGTTGTTGGTAAATACGGCCACACCGGTCGATTTACCCTGCAGGGCCTCGATGGGGTTGGCGGCCATTACCGACGTGATCTCCTCGCTACGCAGCGAAGTGGTCGAACCGGTCAGGTCGCTACGCTTCATCGTACCGTAACCTACAACCACTACATCGTCGAGCGTTGCAGCATCCTCCTGCAGCGTTACGGTGATGTTGGTCTTGCCGGCCACATTAACCTGCTGGGTCTTGTAGCCGATGTACGATACCGACAGCACGCCATTGGCGGGAACCGACAGCGAGAACTCGCCGTTCAGGCCGGTCGAAGTACCGGTCGTCGTACCCTCAACAACGACGCTGGCGCCGATCACGGGCTCACCAGCAGCATCCTTCACCGTACCGGTGACTTGCTGCTGCGCATAGGTGAATACGGAGATTGCCAGGAAGCAGATCAGAAGCGAGAGCTTACGAGCAATAGCCGCGGTCACACGATTCATTGTAAAATTCTTCATGTTTACCTTTGTTTAAGTTATACAATAAGTTATTAATTGGTTTTTCTGTTTTACACCAAAAGGCAGCTAAACCCATAAAAGAGGTATAGTTACCGACGCAAAGATACAACATTTTGGCAGATTTGGGAATTAGCCATATCATTTTCAGCAAAAACAGCAACATTTTCCGCTAAAACGGATAACAATTCGATACAGCAGGCCCCGTTATTCTAAAATTTCTTAACAACACCCCGCAGATAATTAAAGATTCTCAATTATTTCTTGATTTGACCAGGGTAAAATCTGGTCGAGTGCAGGGGAGGAGATGGGAATGATAGGAATGATGGGAACGATGGGAATGATGGGAATGATGGGAATGATAAGAATAATGGGAAAGCAACTATTCATTATTCTCATTATTCTCATTATTCCCATTACTCTCATTATTCCCATAACTCCCATTACTCCCATTACACCCTTACTCCCAATACTCCCTTCGCACATTACCCCGCCGTTTTGGGCCCCGTAGGAAGGAAAATATCGCCCAATATGGACAAATTGACATTGAAAATGGATGGATTTCTATTTGAAAAGCCCGTTTTACTCCGTAAATTTGTATCAATAATGAACCCAAAAACTTCGAACAATGAAAAAGATCCTCTTTACACTGCTCATCGCCGCCTTCGGTTGCGGTACGGCTTCGGCCCAATTTGGCAATTGCACCCCTTCGGAGATGCAGACCTATGTCGATAAGCAGACCGGTCACACCATCACGATGCTGACCGACACGCTCAAACACGACCGTTTCCTCTATCAGACCGACCCGATGTGGACCGCCGACGGCAACTACCTGCTGTTCCGCTCGTCGAGTCGTGGCGATGACCAAGAGATGGAGAGCACCCTGCCCAACGGAGAGGTGCGCAAGTGGCGTCCGACGCAGATCTACTTCATCGAGATGGCAACGGGCAAGATCATCCAGGCCACCGAGGGTCCCAATCTGGGCAACGCCTACCTGGCCAACAAGAGCAACCGTATGTTCATCAGCCGCCGTGAAGAGGGGGCTTGGAATATGTATGTGATGGACCTCGACAAATTCTTCAAGGATGTCCACAAAGGCAAGGTGAAGAAGCCGGCTGCCTACGAGAAGTTCATCGGCACCTTCCCCACCGAGATGGGGCGTCCGGGCGGCTATGCTGTGGATTGCAACGACGACTTCGCCTACATCACCGTCGAGCGTGAGGGTACGGCCGAGGAGCGTGCCCGTATGGAGAAGAATGCCTTTCTGCCGCTGACGAATCAGCCCGTCAAGATTAAGCCCACGCTGTGCGGCATCCGCAAGATGGACCTTAAGACGGGCGAGGTGACGAAGGTCATCGACACGGAGTTCAAGGTAGGCCACATCCAGGCCAGCCGCTTCACCCCCGGTGAGATTGTCTTCTGCAACGAGACGGGTGGCGACGCCCACCAGCGTATGTGGTTCTGCACCGCCGACGGCTCCATCTTCAAACCCCTCTACAAGGAGACCCCGCTCGATTGGGTAACCCACGAGACCTTTGCCTCGAAAGATTATGTCTATTTCAACATCCTCGGCTTCCAGCCCCGTCTGCGCAAACAGGTGAGCGGCATCATCCGCATCAACCTCCGCAACGACGATGTGGAGTGCCTCGGTCAGGTGGAGTTGATGGGCGACCTGCAAGCCGACCCCAACCAGTTGCGTGGCCGTGGTTTCTGGCACTGCAACGCCAGCCGTGACGACAAGTGGGCCGCAGGCGACACGTTTGGCG
>CALAQA010000169.1:0-2365 GCA_937889065.1 uncultured Alistipes sp. | reverse complement strand
GGTATCCCTGCCGCACCGCGTGGCGTGCCGCAGATCGAGGTTACCTTCGACATCGATGCCAACGGTATTCTGAACGTATCGGCCAAGGACAAGGGCACGGGCAAGGAGCAGAAGATTCGCATCGAGGCTTCGTCGGGTCTGACCGATCAGGAGATTCAGCGTATGCGTGACGAGGCCAAGGCCAACGAGGAGAAGGACAAGGCCGAGAAGGAGCGTGTCGATAAGATCAACGCTGCCGACTCGAACATCTTTGCCACCGAGAAGCAGCTCAAGGAGTACGGCGACAAGATTCCCGCCGAGAAGAAGTCGGCCATCGAGGCTTCGCTTGCCAAGCTCAAGGAGGCCCACAAGAACCAGGATCTGGCCGCCATCGACACCGCCATTGCCGAGCTGAACGCCGCATGGCAGGCTGCCTCGCAGGACATCTACGCCCAGCAGCAGGCCCAGGGTCAGCCGCAGGGTCAGCCCAACCAGGGCGGTGCCCAGACCGAGGGTCAGCAGCCCGAGGATGTCGAGTTCGAGGAGGTGAAGTAATTTTCACGAAAGAGTTTTCGCGAAAGAAATTTTTTCGCATACTGATTTTCACAAAAAGGGTTGCCGATTGGCAGCCCTTTTGTTATTTTTGCAGTATGGATGAACCGAAACTGACCCTACTCTCGGCCGACACCACGACACACGAGCCACTGCCACTGGCGGGTGCATCGGTCAAGGCGGGCTTCCCCTCGCCTGCCGAGGATTTTCTGGAGGGGCCGCTCGACCTGAATCGAGCCTTGATACACAACCCCGCCTCGACCTTCTTTGTGCGGGTCGAGGGCGACTCGATGAGCGGTGCAGGCATCGACGATGGCGACCTGCTGATTGTCGATCGTTCGATTGTGCCCGACGATGGACGGGTGGCCATCTGCTACGTGGACGGCGAATTTACCGTCAAACGACTGCAACGCGAGCCGAATGCCTGGCTGCTCGTCCCCGCCAACCCCAAATACCGTCCCATCCGTGTCGATGCGTCGAACGAGCTGGTCATCTGGGGCATAGTGAGTTATGTGATCAAGGCAATGCCGTGACGAGGGGATTAAAAATTCAAAATGTAGAATTCAAAATGCAAAATTAGTTTTGGCTGGCGCGACCTAATCCTAAAAAACTAATTTTGAATTTCCACCGATGTACGGGCTTTGCGACTGCAACAACTTTTTTGTCTCGTGCGAACGAGTCTTCCGACCCGATTTAGAGGGTCGGCCCGTAGTCGTTTTGTCCAACAACGATGGGTGCATCGTGGCCCGCTCGAACGAGGCAAAGGCCATCGGATTGGGGATGGGACAACCGCTGTTTCAGGCCCGACGACTCATCGAGCAGCACCGTGTCGAGGTCTTCTCGTCGAACTACACCCTCTATGGCGATCTGTCACAACGGGTAATGCAGACCCTCCGCAGCGAGGTGAGCGACCTGGAGATCTACTCCATCGACGAGGCCTTCTTTCCGCTCGACGGCTACCCCGAGCCACTCGAGGAGCTGGGGCGACGGATTCGCCAAAAGATTCGCCGCCACGTCGGCATTCCCGTCAGCATCGGCATCGCCCCCACCAAGACGCTGGCCAAAATTGCCGCCCGTCTGGCCAAGCAGTACCCCCGCCTCGAAGGGGTCTGCTATATGCACCGCGAGGCCGATATAAATAAGGTATTGGCCAAATTCCCGCTGCGGGACGTGTGGGGCATCGGGCGACGCTACGGTCGTCTGTTCGATACGATGCAGGTAAAGACGGCCGCCCAATTTCTGGAGTTGCCCATTGGGTGGATCGAGAAACGTATGGGCGTGGTGGGGCTGCGCATCCGCAACGAGCTACTGGGCATCCCTTCGGTGCCGTTCGACGATGTGCAGAGCTCCAAACAGCAGATCACCTTCTCCCGCTCCTTCCCCACCGAGGTCTATCGTCTGGAGGAGTTGTCGCCCATCGTGGCCGAATTTGCCACCCGCTGTGGCGAGAAGTTGCGCCACCAGAGGAGCCGCTGTCGGGAGTTGAGCTGCTTTATTCTGACCAACCGCCATCGGGAGGACCAACCCCAAAACAACACGATGCTGAGCTGTCGGTTCGAGGAGCCGACCTCCTCGACACTCGATTTGGTAAAGGCTGCCGAGACGCTCCTGCGCCAATGCTACCGGGCAGGCTTCGGCTATAAGAAGGCGGGCATCACCCTCTCGCACCTTAGCTCGGCCGAGGAGCAGCAGACCTCGCTCTTTGCCAACCCCGACCAAGCGCGCCACAACCGCCTGATGGAGGCCATCGACCACCTGACCCAAAGCTACGGCCACGGCACCATCCGCACCGCCGTTATGGGCTTTGAGCGCCGTAAACCCACCGCCGAAGAGC
>CALAQA010000168.1:0-10687 GCA_937889065.1 uncultured Alistipes sp. | reverse complement strand
TCTCGAACGAGGCGTTGAAGGCTGCCGAGAAGGGTATGGACCGTCTGATGAAGGCTGTCGAGACGCTTTCGAAGGTTAAGCCGTCGGCTACATCAACCGTCGATCCGAGCGATTTGGAGCGTCGTTGCGCCGAGGCTATGGCCGACGACCTGAACTCGCCGATGGTTATCTCGGCGATGTTCGACTGGGTACGCCTCATCAACTCGGCCGTCGAGGGCAAGGAGACGCTCACCGCCGCCGACATCGAGCAGCTGAAGGCCATCTTCAATCGCTACGCCTTCGAGGTGCTGGGTCTGAAGGACGAAAAGTCGGCCGCCGGAGGTCGTGACCGAGTGACGCCGCTCGTTGAGATGCTTCTCGAGGAGCGTCTGAAGGCCCGCGCCGCCAAGGATTGGGCCGCCTCGGACCGCATCCGTGACGGATTGGCTGCCGCCGGCATCCGTGTCAAGGATCGCAAAGACGGTACGGACTGGGAGCTGGAGTAATCCCAAGCAAAATTCAACTGTTAGGATTCAAAATTGATTGCAAAATTGGCGGAACACCTCCGCCAATTTTCGAATAAATAGGTATGGCAGAAGTTAAATCAGCCGCCCTGGAGCTTGGCACCGAACGCATCCGCAAACTCTTGGTGCAATATGCCGTTCCGGCCATCATTGCGATGACCGCCTCGTCGCTCTACAATATGGCGGACAGTATCTTCATCGGCCAGGGCGTAGGCCCGATGGCCATCTCGGGTTTGGCACTGACCTTCCCGTTGATGAACCTCTCGGCCGCCTTTGGAGCGATGGTCGGCGTGGGTGCTTCGACCCTGATCTCGATGCGTCTGGGGCAGCGTGACTATGCAACCGCCCAACAGGTGTTGGGCAATGTGGTGGTGCTCAACACCATCATCGGCGTACTGTTTGGTGCGGCGATGCTCCTCTTTATGGAGCCGGTGCTCTACTTCTTCGGCGCCAGCGAGGCCACACTACCCTACGCACGGGAGTATATGGAGATTATCCTCTACGGCAACGTCATCACCCATATGTATTTGGGACTCAACGCCGTATTGCGTGCCGCAGGCCACCCTCGCAAGTCGATGAATGCCACCATCATTACGGTCCTGCTGAACTGCATCCTCGACCCGCTGTTCATCTTCGTCTTTGATTGGGGCATTCGGGGTGCAGCCATCGCTACGGTGCTGGCACAGACGGTCGCCCTGATGTGGCAACTCGGCTTTCTTTCGCGCAAAGAGGAGTTGCTGCACTTCCGTCGGGGCATCTACCGCCTGCGTCGTAAGATTGTCGGGGGCATCCTCTCGATTGGTATGTCGCCCTTCTTGATGAATCTGGCCGCCTGTCTGATTGCCATCATCATCAACAAGGGGTTCAAGACCTATGGCGGCGATTTGATGATTGGCGCCTATGGCATCACCAACCGCCTGGCATTCATCTTCGTGATGATTATTATGGGTCTGAATCAGGGCATGCAGCCCATCGCCGGCTACAACTACGGTGCCCGCCAATACGACCGTGTGTTGCGGGTGCTGCGCCTGACGCTGATGGGGGCTACGGCCGTCTCGGTGTGTGCCTTTGTGGTGGGCGAACTGATGCCCTCGGTGGCGGTGCGTCTCTTTACGACCGATGCCGAGTTGGCGGGGTTGGCCGCTACCGGTATGCGTCTGTCGTTTATGATGTTCCCCATCGTCGGCTTCCAGATGGTTGCGACCAACTTCTTCCAGAGCCTCGGCATGGCCTCGAAGGCCATCTTCCTCTCGCTCTCGCGTCAGTTGTTGTTCCTCTTGCCGGGATTGCTGCTACTGCCCCACCTCTTTGCCGACTACACCTCGTGGGAGGCCAGCTGGGGTGTCTGGTGCGCCATTCCGCTCTCGGACCTGCTGTCGGCCATCGTGACGCTTGTTTTGCTGATTAGTCAACTGCGCAAGTTTCGTGCGCAAATCAAATAAGGTGCTATGAACAACCACTTCATAATCAACATCGGCCGCCAAGTGGGAAGCGGCGGAAAGGCCATCGGCGAAATCATCGCCAAACGGCTCGGCATCCAACTCTACGACAAAGAGTTGATTGATATGGCAGCCCGCGAGTGCGGCTTTGCCACCGAACTCTTTGAGCGTGCCGACGAGCAGCCCCGACGAGGCCTCTTTGGAGGGCTTACGGGGATGATTCGCAACACCTTCGTAGGCGATTTCCACACCGAGAATCCCATCTCGGAGGAGGCCTTGTTCAAGGTGCAGAGCGATGTGATTCGTCGCCTCTCGGAGCGGGAGTCGTGCATCTTCGTGGGGCGTTGCGCCGACTACATCCTGCGTGATAACCCCCGCTGTGTCAATATCTTCCTGACGGCCGACCGAGAAGATCGCATTCGTCGCATCACCCAACGCAAGGGGTGTACTCCGTCCGAGGTAGAGGCGATGATGGATCGCACCGACGAGCGTCGTGCCCGCTACTACAACTACTACACGACCCAAACGTGGGGCGAGGCCCGCACCTACGACCTGTGCATCAACTCGTCCCGCCTGGGTGACGAGGCTACGGCCGACCTGATTATCGACTTTGCCACCCGCAAACTCAACCTCACGAATAGATAGGACAATGGTACTGAACGAACAAATCAAGGCCCTCGATGGGCGTCGTGAGGAGCTGGAACGCTGCCTCAACATCGAACAGCGCCGCATCGATCTCGGCAACGAAGAGGAGAAGACCCAGGAGCCCGACTTCTGGGAGCAGCCCGACCGTGCCCGTGAGCAGTTGCGCAAGGTGGCCTCCATCAAGGCGTGGGTCGAGGAGTATGACCGCATCGCCACCGAGGTGGAAGATCTGTTGCTGATGCCCGACTTTGTAAAGGAGGGGGTGATGAGCGAAGAGGAGATGGACACCGCTTACGCCCAAGCCGTAGAGCATATCGAGGCGCTCGAGATGCGTAATATGTTGCGCAACGACGAGGATAAGTTGGGGGCCATTCTCGACATCAACGCCGGTGCAGGAGGCACCGAGGCACTCGATTGGGCCTCGATGCTGATGCGAATGTATATGCGTTGGGGCGAGGCGCACGGCTACAAGGTGCGCACGCTCGACTACCAGGCCGGCGAGGAGGTGGGCGTCAAGAGCTGCACGCTCGAATTTGAGGGCGAGTTTGCCTACGGCTACCTCAAGAGCGAGAATGGCGTACACCGTATGGTGCGCCTCTCCCCCTTCAATGCCAACAACAAACGCCAAACCACCTTCGCTTCGGTCTTCGTCTCGCCCGCCATCGACGACACCATCGAGATTACAATTAACCCTGCCGACATCGAGTGGGATACGTTCCGTTCGTCGGGTGCCGGTGGTCAGAACGTGAATAAGGTCGAGACGGCCGTACGTCTGCGTTACCACGGCAAAGATGCCGACACGGGTGAACCGATTGAGTATCTGATCGAAAATATGGAGACCCGCTCGCAGTTGATGAACCGCGAGAACGCCCTGCGCATCCTCCGCTCGAAGCTCTACCAGCGGGAGTTGGACAAGCGTATGGCCACCCAACAGGCCCTCGAGGCGACCAAGAAACGCATCGAGTGGGGCTCGCAGATTCGCTCCTACGTCTTCGACGACCGCCGTGTCAAGGACCACCGCACTGGGGTGCAGACCTCAGCCGTCGAGGCGGTGATGGATGGCGATTTGGACAATTTCATCAAGGCCTACCTGATGGAGTTTGGCGGTCAATAGCAGCCGTTTCCACACCTAATATAATAAGAGGGGCCGTCCGCTTTTGGACAGCCCCTCGTTGTTTTAGCAGATAGAGCGGGTTAATCCTCCTTGATCTCGCCACTCTTCTCGACCGTCTCGTCCTCCTTGGGAGGTTCGGGATGGAGGTTGTTCTTGTAGAGGAAGCGACGAATCTTCATCGAGGGAGTCTTGATAAACTCATCCTTCTGCTCCACCACCTCCGAGATACGCGAGAATTGGCTCACCTTTTGGTTTACATACTCCTTGATCTCGGCACGCAACTCCTCGGTCTTGGCCTCGATGGCCTCACGCTTCGTGCGCCACTTATCACGCCAATCGTCGAGCGTCTGCTCGATCTGGTCGGTGTTGAACTGCACAAGAGCCACCAACTTACCATCCAACTCGGTTACCAACGACTCGCTGACGGTGATGTGTTGGTTAATCACGCTCTCAATATCCTCGGGGTAGATATTCTCACCCGCAGGGCCCAGAATCATATTCTTCAGGCGGCCACGAATGTAGAGGCGGCCCTCCTTGTCAAACTCTCCCAGATCGCCCGTATGGAACCAACCCTCCTTGTCAATCACCTCGGCCGTAGCCTCGGGGTTCTTGTAGTAACCCAGCATACAGCAGGGGGTCTTGGCAACCACCTCGCCCTGGCGGGTCTCGGGGTTGATGTTATCCAGACGCAGCTCTACATAGGGAACTACGGGACCCGTCGAACCAATATCCTTCTTCATCGGAACGGCACCTGCCAACAGCGGAGCCGTCTCCGTGAGGCCGTAGCCGATACCGTGCGGAATACGGCCCTCGATAAGGAAACGCTCGGTCGTCGTGTCGAGCTTGGCACCACCGATGCCCAAGAAGCGCAGACGGCCGCCGAAGACCTCAAAGAGCTTCTTACCGGCCAGTTTGTGCAGCAGTTTGCGGGTGGGGGCGAAACCATAGATGGTCTTCATCGCCTTGTTGGCCGTAAATTTGGCCAGCACCTGCGAGCGGAAAATCTTCTCAATCACCAGGGGGACAATCAGCATCACCGTCGGGCGTACACGGCGCATCGCAGGCACCAGGGCCGCAGCTGCGGGGGGACGATCGAGGTAGAAGACGGGGACACCCTGCGAGAAGGGGAAAATCAGACCCAGCGAGCACTCATAGACGTGCGACATCGGCAGCACCGAGAGGAACGAGTCGTTCTCGTTAATCGGGAAGAGCTTCTGGCAGAGGTCGGCGTGGAGAGCCAACGATGAGTGGCTGTGCATCACACCCTTGGGCGACGAGGTCGTACCCGAGGTGTAGATGATGGCGGCCAAATCGTCGGGTTGGGGCACGGTCGTGGCCCCCTGCTCCTTGACGGTCTGCGAAATCACCTTCAGATTTTTGGTACGGATGACGATGTTGAGCTTCTCAACCGCACGCTTGGGGATGATACTGTAGAGTTTATCCGACACGAGCAGCGCCTTCGACTCGGAATGCTCCAAAATCTTCTCGACCTCCTCGCCCGAGAAACCGGGCAGGATGGGCACTACGACCATACCGGCCGTCGTAACCGCAAAGTAGGAGACACCCCAATTCGGCATACTGCTGCTCAGCAGGGCCACCTTGTCACCGGGCTTCAGACCGGCCGAGGTGAGCGACTCCTGCACCTGCTTGATACGCTTGCCCACCTCCGAGAAGGTCAGCTCCTCGCCATCCAGCATCGTAAAGGCCACCTTATCGGCAAACTTCTCGATGCTCGAGCGGACAAGTTCGTACAATGTTTTCATTGCCATAAAAGTAAGTGTTTATTAGTGAATGGACTAAACGTCAGGGCAAAGATAATGAATAGGGGATAAAAAAACGAATTATTCGGAGATTTTTACCAAAAAAGGGTCACTCTTTGAGTGACCCTTCGTATTAGGCTTTGAAAAAACTAAGCGTAAAGGCAACGCTTAATCGAATGTTTGGGCGTGTGCACGAAACCACCCTCGACAAGCTCGATCTTTGCGATCTGGCTATAGGCGGGCAGCTCGGCATTGGCCAGCTTACGGGCCTGCTCCATCAGCTCCTCGACAGGCTCGGTGGCGCTCTTCATCTGCTCCTCGTGGGGCGTCACGAGGGCCACCAGACGCTTGTCGCGCTCCACAATGAGCGACTCGCCCACATAGGGCATCGTGTTGAGCTTGGCCTCGATCTCCTCGGGGTAGATGTTCTGACCGTTCGAGGTCAAAATCATACACTTCGAGCGACCACGGATGAAGATATTGCCCTGGGCATCAATCACACCCAGGTCGCCGGTACGCAACCAACCGTCCTCGGTGAAGGCCTCGGCCGTAGCCTCGGGGTTCTTGTAGTAGCCCATCATCACGTTGTCACCCTTGACCTGCAACTCGCCAACCTCCTTCTGGGCGTTCGACGAAGCCACACGAATCTCGGCGCAGTTCACGCAACGACCGCACGAACCCGGAGCAAAGGTGCTCCAGTGTGCATAGGCCACGAGCGGAGCGCACTCGGTCATACCGTAACCCACCGTGTAGGGAATCTTGGCATTGCGCAGCACCTTCTCCACCGCCTTGCTCAGGGCAGCACCACCCATCACAATCATACAGGTGCGGCCACCGAAAGCGGCCATAATCTGCTCACGAATCTTCTTGTAAATCACGTTCTTCAGTACGGGGATGGCCGTCAGGACACGCATCAGCGGCTTCTTCAGCACGGGCATCACCTTACCCTTGATGATCTTCTCCATCACCAGGGGAACGGTGATCAGAATGTAGGGCTTCACCTCCTGGAAGGCGGCCATCAGCACCGTAGGCGAGGGGGTCTTACCCAGGAAGGTCACGTGTGCGCCACCGCAGAAGGGATAGAGGAACTCGAACGCCAGGCCGTACATATGGGCCATCGGCAGCATCGACATCATCGTGGCATCCTGCGGCACGGGAATGTTGTCCAGACCGAAACGGATGTTGGCCGTCACGTTGCGGGCGGTCAGCATAATACCCTTGGGGGCACCGGTCGTACCCGAGGTGTAGTTGATGATAACCAGCTCGTCGAGTTTATCGCTGGCCAGACCCAGGTTGTCCTTCTGCACACCCTTCGGATACTTCTTTGCAAAGGCGGCATCACGGTTGGCCACAGCCTCGGCAATCGACTCGTGGGCATAGAGAATCGAGAAATCCTCGAGGTTTACGGCCAACTTAAGGTCGGGCATCGCCTCCAGATTGAGGTCGGCCCACTTCTTGGGCTCGGTGAAGAGCACCTTGCTCTCCGAGTGGTGGGTCAGGTCCTGCAAACCCTCGTTCGTAAAGTCGGCCAGGATAGGCACAGCCACCGCACGATAGGTATTGGCGGCCAGGAAGGCCATCGCCCAGCGAGCCGAGTTGTGCCCCGAGATGGCCACCTTGTCGCCACGCTCGACACCGGCAGCGGCGAAGAGGACGTGCAGACGGGCAAACTGCTCTGCTACCTGGGCGCTGGTGAACGTGTCACCACGATAATCACTCAAGGCCGGCTTGTTCCAGTTGCGGCGCAGACGGGTCTCGAGCATAGTCAAGAAATGTTCCATAATTTCGTAGGATGTTTAACTATTTTTTTGTATCTTTGTTCTATCGAAATGTCGCTTAATCGGATGCGAATATCGAACAAAAAAGGCACGCACACAAAAAAATGGGATAACGAAGGGTGCGAGGGTGCAAAAAGGGCTATTTAGGGGTGAAATTCGCTATTTAGGGGCGAAATTCTCGGAATTTTGACCCATTTTGGGACGAAAACAACAAATGATCAGCTACGAAAAGATACGGATTGCGGCCAAAAATGCGGGCTTTGACGACTGCAAACTGACCACCTGCGAGCCACTCACACAGGAGGCCGAACGCTATGCCCGATGGCTCGACGAGGGCAACCACGCAGGGCTGCACTATTTGGAGCGCAACAACGACAAACGCTTTTCTCCTGCGCAGCTGGTCGAGGGGGCACGCACCGTGATTGTCTGCGCGGTGGGCTATAAGAATGCCCTATCGGAGGGCTACCCCGCTTCGCACGATGCCAAAATCGCCACCTACGCCTGCAATCGGGACTACCACACCTCCATCAAGGCGATGCTGCGCCAAATGGCCGAGGAGCTGAAACGGGAGTACCCTACCCTCTCGGGGCGTGCCTTTGTCGATTCAGCCCCGTTGAACGAGAAGTCGTTGGCCGTGCGTGCAGGGTTGGGGTGGATTGGCCGTCAGGGGCTGTTGATCTCGCCGACCTTGGGGTCGTGGCTCCACCTGGGTGAGTTGGTCATCAATTTAGCGGCGGATCGCTACGATGTCCCCTTTGCGGGGGAGCGATGCGGCTCGTGCCGTGCCTGTGTAGAGGCGTGTCCGAACGGGGCTATTCGGGCAGACCGCACCATCGATGCCCGTCGCTGCATCGCCTGCCGCACCATCGAAAGGAGCGAGGGTGAGGCTATCTCGCTGAATGGCTGGTTGTTCGGATGTGATGCGTGCCAGAGTTGCTGTCCCCACAACCGTCCTGCGCCGATGGCCCGCAACCCCCATTTTCACCCCTTGTTCGACCCCACGCCCTGGGACAAAACGTGGTGGAAAAACCTTACGGAGGAGGAGTTTACGGAGCGTTTTGGGGCAACTCCGTTGGTACGCTGTGGCCTATCGTGGTTGCAAAGGGACAAATAAATGCACTATTTTCATCGATTTAGCAGGCAAAAACGACGTTTTTTGCCATTTTTTTTCTATCTTTGCCGCGTTTTCTTGAAATAACGAAACAAACTATAACAAACAATTAACTAAACAAACTGAAAATGAAGAAGATGTATGTTGCTCCCGAGGTGGAGCTGGTAGAGATTGCCGTAGAGCAGGGCTTTGCCGTTTCGGATTTGGAGAGCGATGAGCTTCCCGGCTACGATCGCGAGGAATTTTAATTCATTAAATTGCTGAAGACAATGAAGAAGATTTATTCGCTTTTGGTTGCCGCCGCAATGGTATTGGGCGCAACCTCGTGTCAGCAGGAGGCTATCGACGAGGTAGCTGCTAACGAGCCTGTAACTTTCTCGGCTACGCTGGGTGCTACCCGTACCGAGCTGGGTGAGAATGACAAGGTAATGTGGAATGCCGATGACAAGATCGCTGTTTATACGCAGCAGAGCTTGGCCGGTACCGTATTCTCAACCAACGTAACGGAGGCTGCCTCGACGGCCACCTTCACCACCACGTCGGAGTTTGCAGCTTCGGAGACGGGCTACCTGGCCGTTTATCCCGAGCTGAAGTATGATTTGTCGAACTGGCCTGCAACGGGTTCGGTACCCGCTGCCACCTATGCTGACGGTGTTTACAATGTACCCGTTAACATTGGTATTGAGCAGGATGTTGTAGCCGATGGTTGGGACGAGAAGTACAACTATATGGTTGCCTTCTCGAACACGAACAAGCTTGCTTTCCAGGCTGTTACTGCGCTGATTGAGTTCACCTACAATGGTCCTATGGGTGGTCAGGTATTCATCACGGCCGAGGGTGCCAACCTGGCCGGTGAGGGTACGCTGAGCTACAACACGGCCGATGGTTCGATTTCGGTTGCAACGAACGGTACCTCGACCTCGATTACCCTCATCGGCGTTGAGACGGGTAACACCTATCTTGTACCCATCTTCCCCGGTAAGGTAACGAACTTCAAGGTTTCGGGTTACAACCAGATGTGGTCGATGGAGGACTATATTGCCAAGGACGAGATTGAGTTCAAGGCCGGTAAGATCTACGCCAAGGCTTCGACGGGTGAGGAGCCTGCTACGCCCAGCCCCTGGATGCTGATGGCTGACGGTTGGGAGAAGCAGTACTCGATGATTATTGACGAGAACAACTACCACGTTGCCAAGAATGTAGCTTGGAGCGAGAACATGTTCTTCTATACGTACCAAATGAATGTAGGTGAGGTATTCCTGATTGGTTCGAAGGCTGTTGTAGCCGGCGAGTGGCAGGCTACGGCCGAGGATACGACCGGTGACGGTTTCTGCGCTCCCGATGGCCAGACGTTCGACATCTATCTGTCGGAGGATGCTTCGATGATGTGCGTTGTAGCTGCCGGTGAGGCTGTTCCCGCTATGCCCGAGCCCTTCTGGCCCGAGATGAGCGCTTGGGGCATTGTAGGTGACTTCAACAATTGGGGTGAGAACGAGAGCGATGTACCTATGTACACCACACCGACCGAGGGTCTCTACGTGGCTGAGGGTGTAACCTTCACGGAGGACTACGGCGAGTTCAAGATTCGCTACGCCTATGGTTGGGATCAGCAGTACACCTCGGAGGTCTATGGTATTGAGGCTAACAAGTGGGTGGTAGCCGCTAACACGACGAGCCTGGGTAACACCGCTGTGCTGACCGCCGGTACCTATAATATCTACCTCGACACGACCAACAACAAGCTCTACGTGATGACGGCAGACACCGACATCGACACCGCTGTGGAGCAGACCGTATCGAACCAGAAGCCCGTAGAGAGCGCAGGTAAGCTCTACCTCGTTCCCAACCGCAACTGGAAGATTGATAATGCCCGTTTCGCTGCCTATTTCTTCGGCAACGGCGAGCGCTGGTTGAACATGACCGATGAGGATGGCGACGGCTGCTACGAGTGCGAGCTGCCCGAGGGTTATCCCAACGTTATCTTCTGCCGTATGAACCCCAACGCTTCGGCCAACAACTGGAACAACAAGTGGAATCAGACCGCTGACCTGGTTGTACCGACCGATGGCACCAACTGCTACACGGTTAAGGAGAACACCTGGGATCAGGGTGGTGGCACGTGGAGCACGAAGTAATCCACACTTCCCCTACCAAACAAAAACCGTCGCTCGATTGAGCGGCGGTTTTTTTGTGCTGTATCAATAAAGCGGCGGGCGGTTAGGCCTCGGGCTTTACGAGCGAAAGGTACAACTCGTCGAGCTGCGCCTGGTCGATAAACGAAGGAGCGTCGAGCATCACATCGCGGCCGGCATTGTTCTTCGGGAAGGCGATGTAGTC
>CALAQA010000167.1:0-13609 GCA_937889065.1 uncultured Alistipes sp. | reverse complement strand
TAATCTCCTTATCCTCCTTACTTTGCAGCACGGGTTACAAAAATGTAACCCAACCTATAAGGGCCTATGGGACCTATAAGACCTATGGGGCGTTATAAGGTGCTGACCTAATCCCCATAGCGACTTATAGCGACCTTAAAAGACTTATAGCGACCTTATCACCTCCTCCCCCTCAATTTTGAATTTTGCATTCTAAATTTTGCATTTCTCCCCCCTGTTGCATACTAAATCCGCTCGGGGTGCGTTATATCGAAAACAATCACCCTGACACTTTATGAAAAGACCGCTTTTGCTCTTGGCCTTGCTGTTGTGCGCTGTGGCGGCAACGGCACAAGGCTATTATCCCGAGCAGCCGCTCGTATTGCGCCCTTCGCGCACGCTCTATCCGGATCAAGTGGGGCTGAAGGTCGATTTGATGAACGGTTTGGGCCGTAATACGGGGCCCGAGATCTACACCCTGACGGCCGAATATACCCACTACACTCTCTCCGATATGGGTTATCGCATTGGGTTGAAGGTGGGCTTCTCGGATATCGAGGCCTACGGTCTGCCGATGCACTTTACCTGGCGTACGGGCATCCGACGTCACACCCGTTGGCAGGATTGGCGCAACAGCGAAGGTTATTACGTCTTCCCCTTCGAGCAGCCTCGTGCCGATGGCGACACCCATCGTTACTACTACAACCCCTACCATACGCTCCACACCGAGGGGCTGCGCAGTGCCGCTTCGGAGGTGGGAGGGGCGATAATCAGCTCCGCTTCGCCCATCGTGTTTGACCTCTACGGAGGTCTGACGCCGATGTATATCAATAGCAGTAAGAGCCGTGATGATTCTTTTGGCCTCGACTACACCCTGCAACGCCGCTTCGCCTGCACCCTCGATGTGGGCGGACGAGCGATGTTTCACCTGAACCGCTGGGGTATCTTTTTCGATATGGGCTATCGCCTGATGCTGACCAACAACTTTCGGCAGAGCGACAAAGCTACCGGTCGTCACTATTTCTCCTTCGGCACGGGCGTTGTCTGCCGTTTTTAGGCATTCGAACGAACATCTTATAACCTTTCTTCCGTAAAAACGGCCTTGTGTTAGGCTGTAGGGCCTATTTTGATGTGAACAGCAAGCAATTTTAGGCCTGCTGTTGATGCGCATACCCTTTTGGTGTACATTTGTCGGACTTTTTTGAAAAAATTAAAAAACTAATTGTTTCATTTCATAAAACACAAACGATGATGAATAAGCGATTTTGGATGGCCTTGATGGCTGTAAGTGTGCTGTTTGGCGCTCCGGCGTGCAGCGACGATGACGAAACGACAGAGCCCGAACCGGAGGTTGATCCCGTTTTGGCGGTTTATGCCACCGGTGCCGATGGTACGCAGGGTGTCTATTGGCGCAATGGCGAGAGCGTGACCCTCAAAAGTCCCATTTCGGAGACGGCCAAGTGGACGCGCGGTAAGTCGATTCAGGTGGTTGATAGTACGGTCTATGTGGCAGGTTATGAGAATAAAACGGCCATTTTGTGGGTCAATGGCGAGCCGACGGCGCTGACCGACAACTCGACCGAGGTTTCGGTGAACGACCTGGCTGTGGTAGGGCAGGATGTCTATGTTGTGGGTGCTTACGGTGGTGCCGGCGTCTATTGGAAAAACGGCGTGAAGACCGAGGTGTGCTCGTTTGGCGAGGTGCGCTCGATTGTGGTCGATGGTACCGATATTTATATGGCGGGTAACGACAACGGTCAGGCTACCTTCTGGAAGAATGGCAAGGCCTTTGCGCTGTGCGAGGATAAGTGGAGCGCTTCGGATGCCTATGGCATCTGTGTGTCCGAGTTTGGGGTGATTGCCGCCGGCTACTACGATGCCGAGGCGGCTATGTGGCTTTACGACGAGGAGGGCGCTTGGGAGACTGTCCTGACCGAGGATTGGAACTATGCCCAATGTCGTGGTGTGGTCTGTGATGCCAAGAACGAGATGATTTGCAGCGTTGGTAACGATGGCTACAATCCCGTCTATTGGGAGGGTGAGCAGATGGTCAAGTTGGCCGAGTGCGCATCGTTTGGTACGGCTACCGATGTCTGCTACTATGGCGGCCACCTCTACATTGGTGGTATCCAGGACAATCAGGCTGTGGTCTGGATTGATGGCGAGGCACAGGTGCTGGCCGATGCCAAGACCGGTCCGAGTATTTTCGGCATCTACGTTACGGAGGAGTATCCGGTGGCGGAGTAACGAGTATTGCCCAGAAACAAAAAAGGACATCCACAACTGATGTCCTTTTTTTGTGTGATCACGGAGCGGCTCGAACGCTCGACCGGCAGCTTAGAAGGCTGCTGCTCTATCCAACTGAGCTACGTGACCCCTGGCGAGGTCGGTTTGCATTTTATTAAATAGCATAACCGATATCCTCGAAAATTTCGGTCTTTTTGGGGCTCTTTTCGGCATTTTTTCCTTCGGAAATCTTGCAAATAGCTCGCTATTTACTGCGCTTTCCGAAGAAAAACCTATCAGAAAATAGCTCCCAAACAGCCTCGAAATAAAATGCAACCGCCCTCGCTAACTCCTTTGGCGAAAAGGGGCTGTTTCTATTTCGGCGGTGCAAAATTACGCATTTTCCCTCCAAAAGCAAACTTTTCTACCCGAAAATTCGTGCTAACGGATAATCTCCCCCTCCCAGCGGGTGGTGTTGCCTGCCGAGTCGGTGACCGTGAGGGTGATGCGGTGACGACGTCCGTCCCGCTCTCGGTCGAAGTGGTGAACGAGTGTTCCTTGGCTCGGGTAGCGGTCGCAGGGGACCCACTCGCCATCGATGGTCATTCGCCACGAGGCGATGCCCGAGAAGTTGTCGGCCACCTTGAAGGTCATCCGTGAGGCCCGTGAGAAGTCGGCTCCGATGCGCTTGTAGGTGGTGCGAATGGAGGGAGGCAGCGTGTCGGCCACCACAAACCAATCGCCTACGGTGCGGGTCGTTACCGAAACCTCGCCCTCGCTGTATTTACCTCCGCAAAGGGCGGCACGACCTCGCCAATTGCGTACGGCAATCATCGCCTTCAGGCGCAGCGAGTCGGGCACAGCGGTGCGGATGCGAACAGTGACCCCTTTGTTCAGCGGCGTGCGGTCGGGCAAGGCTCGATAGGCGGGCGAGAGAATCACCACACCCGAATCGACCTTCGGCAACACGCCCTGCTCGGCTTCGGTGTAGAGCGACTCGTAGAGTGCCCCTTCGGGGATGGTGAGCGAGAAGTTGTCGAGGCGCATACTCTGGTTGCGGTGGTTGTCGATTTTCTGTTGTTCGGTCGGCTCGGCACGGAACGAACTGTCACGGCCGATGATGTTGAAATTCAGGTACGAGATGTTGCCGCAGTCGTCCTCGCACTCCAACTCGATGCACGACTCGATGCCCGCCTCGGAGCGAATCAGACCCCGCTCGCGCATTGTCGTGAAGAAGTGGTCGGGAGCCCCGTCGAGCTGTGCCAGACGGATGGCCTCGTTGCGTGACGAGAGTTGCAGGGGGTAGTGGCTCACGGCATCGCAGGTGCGTGAGAGGTTGTGAGTGAAGTCGTCGATTTGAAATTCGTAGAAGGTCTCGCCATCCATCTTGCCTCGCAGTCTCCACACGGCAAAGGTGTTATGTACGCCGTTGCGACGGTCTGTAACCTCGGCCACGAAGTAGCCTTTGCGCCCTACGGGCAGCGGCTCCTCACGGGTCAGGCGGTACTGTCCCTCCGCCTCGCGCACGACGGCATAGCTCTCCATCGGGGAGTGGATGGGAACGCCGTTCAGGGTGTCGATCTCGACATAGTGCAGCTTCATGAAGCGGGGGCGCAACGAATCGACGGGGACGATGACCCGCTCACGGATGAGGTTGCGCAGGCGTTGGTCCTTCGTGTCACGAATCTCGAAGTGGAGGTGCGGACCGCCCGACGAGCCGCTGTTGCCCGAGAGGCCGATTCGGTCGCCCTGCCGTACGGGGTACTGCGTGGGGGTAAACCACAAATCGACGCTGTTCGAGCGGCGGCGGTAACGCTCCGTCTTGACCTTCTGCTCCAGGTCGCTACGAAACTGCTTCATATGGCCATAGACCACCGTCTGGCCGTTGTTGAGGGTGATATAGACGGCACGGCCGTAACCGCCCGCCTGCACCACGATGCGCGAGATGTAGCCATCGGCTACGGCCACCAGCGGTTTGCCCTCCACACCATCGGTTTTGATGTCGATGCCGGCGTGAAAGTGGCCGGGCCGCATCTCGCCAAAGTTGGCCGAGTAGAGGCGTGCCACCTCTTGAACGGGGTAGATGTAGTCACTCGGATTGAGCGGACGCTGCGCCCACAACGAAAGGGGCAACAAAGTGATTATCAGTGTTAAAAGTCGTCGCATAGGGGTTCGGTTTCGGGGGTAAGGCGGCCGACGGCCTCCATCACCATTTCGTAGGTGTAGCCCAACGAGAGGCCGTAGCGGATGAGCTTCGTGCGGCGGTCGTAGGGGGTTTTGGCCTTCACCGTGCGAGCCTTGCGTTGCAGCTGACTATCCAGGCGGGCGGCCATCTTTTCGGGGTCGGCCTGCTCCCTCAGGGCGGTCTCGATCAGCTCGTCGGCAATCTGTTTTCGCTTCAGGGCGGTGCGGATTTTGTAGGCTCCCCAGCCGCTCAAATTCAACTTCTCACGCACGAAGATGGTCGTGTAGCGGGCGTTGTCGATAAAACGGTCACGCACGAGCCGTGCCAGGACCCGTTGTGCCTCCTCGGGTGCTACGCCCCAACCCCGCATCAGACGCAACGCATCGGCTTCGCACTTCTCGGCACGGGCCGTGAGGCGCATCAGGGCGGCCAACGCTTCGTCGGGCGTCTTGCTTCGTCGGGGTTTCATTATCGTTTTTTGCGGCAGCATAACATTCTCGGTTTATCTTGCAGGTCGCAACGCAGGCGGATGTCGGTATATCCCTCGTCGGCCATCAGGGCGCACAGCGCATCGGCGGCACGGTGGTATATTTCAAAGTAGATGCGCCCCTCCTCCTCCAACAGATAGTGGCCTGCACGGGCAATGGCACGGTAGAAACAGAGGATGTCGTCGTCGGGGACAAAGAGGGCACGATGCGGCTCGTGGTCCAAGACGTTGGTGTGCATCTCCGTTCGGTCGTGGTCGGGCACATAGGGGGGATTCGAGACGATGACATTGAAGCGGTGGTCGAACAGCGTGCGCATATCGCCCAGGGCATCGGCTTGGCGGAAATCGACCGCAGCACCCAATTGTTGGCTGTTTTTGCGGGCAGTTGCGAGCGTCTCTTCGGCAATATCGATGGCCGCCACCGAGGCGTGGGGCAGCCCCAATGCCAACGAGATGGCAATGCAGCCGCTGCCCGTGCCGATGTCGAGCAGGCGATGGGCTTGAGGCTCGTCGTGCAACACCCAATCGACCAACTCTTCGGTCTCGGGGCGGGGGATGAGGACCGATTCATCGACCAGAAAGGTGCGCCCGTAGAAGTCGGTTTGCCCGATGACATATTGCATCGGATGGCCATCAGAGAGGCGTTGCAGCGTGGTGGCAAGAGTCTCTTCGTCCACCTCAATCGGTCGGTCGGGATCGGCCAAGAGGGGGGCGACGTAATCGCCCAGGCCGGCCAGATGTGCCGTCACCAAAAGGGCAATCTGCTCCCGTTCCCGTGAGGGGTAGAGCGAAGCCACAGCCTCGCTGAGGAGTTTTCGTAACGCTCTTGCCGTCATTTGTTTAGAGGTTGCAAAGCGAAAGATCGGCCAGCGCAATGGCGGCGGCTGCCTCGACCACTACGGCGCCTCGCAGGGCTACGCAACTGTCGTGGCGACCACGAATTACGAGCGGAGCCACCTCGTCGCGTGCGGCGTCGTAGGTGAGTTGCTCACGGGCGATGCTGGGCGTAGGTTTGAAGGCGACACGCACCACCACCTCGTTGCCGTTTGTCAGGCCACCATCGATGCCGCCTGCGTGGTTCGTCGCCGTTGTTCCGAGTAGATCGATGATGGGGTCGTTGTTCTCCGAACCTCGGCGGTCGGCCACCGAGAAACCATCGCCAAACTCGACCCCCTTGACGGCCGGAATGGCAAACAGCAGGTGGGCCATCACACTCTCCACCGAGTCGAAGAAGGGCTCACCGAGGCCCGTTTCCAACCCCTCGATGCGGCACTCTACCACGCCACCCACCGAGTCGCCGTCACGATGGGCCGAGGCAATCACCTCCTCGAAGCGTGTCGGGTCGCACTCGCCACCCACCTTCTTAAGGCGGGTCGTGAAGCCGATCTCCTCGCCCAAAATCTTCTTGGCCACCACACCGGCAGCCACCAACCCCACGGTCAGTCGGGCCGAGAAGTGGCCGCCACCTCGGGGGTCGTTCTCGCCCATAAATTTGATTTGTGCCACCCGATCGGCGTGCGAGGGGCGGTAGTGGTGCGTCAGGTTGCTGTAATCGCCCGATCGGGTGTCGCCGTTGGCGAAGAGAATCGTGAGCGGGGCACCCGTTGTGTGGCCCTCATAGATGCCCGAAATCAGTTGGGGTGCATCGGTTTCACGGCGGGGCGTGGTACCCTGTGCGCCACTGCGGCGGCGCGAAAGGTCGGCCTCAAAATCCTCCTCCGAGAGCGGAATACCTGCCGGAACACCATCCAGCGTAATGCCTACGGCCTTGCCGTGCGACTCGCCCCAAATCGAGAGGCGAAATGCTCTTCCAAACTGATTCATAGCGGGTTGGTTGTTATTTTACGCTTATTTGTTTCAGGTGAGTGAAGAAGTCGGGGTAGCTCTTCGAGACACACTCCGCCCCTTCGATCGTCATCACTCCGTCCGACAACAGACCTGCTACGGCCATCGACATAGCCATACGGTGGTCGTTGTGGCTGCTGACCCGTGCGGCGTGAATCGTGCCGCCGTAGATCAACATCTCATCCCCCTCCAACTCGACACGGATGCCCACCTTGCCATACTCCTCACGGATGGCCTCGGCACGGTTGCTCTCCTTGTGGACGAGGCGTGACGTGCCCTTGATGGTGGTCACCCCTTCGGCCGTAGCGGCCAGGGCTGCCAGGGCGGGGAAGAGGTCGGGGCAGTGGGTGGCATCGAACGTGAAGCCGTGCAACTCCCTGTGGGAGGCGGTGATGGCATTACCTTCGCAAACTACCTCGGCACCGGCTCGTACCAGCGCATCGAGGATGGCCGTGTCGGCCTGTTTCGAGAGGGGATTCATATTCTCAACCCGCACCTCGCCCGCTACGGCACCTGCCACAAGCAGCATAGCGGCGGCACTCCAATCGCCCTCGATAGTGAGGTCGATGCCTTTATAACATTGTCCGCCGGCGATGTAGAACTCCTCGAAGTTGCGGTGCGAAATCTCGACGCCGAAGCGGGCTGCCGTATCGATGGTCATATCGAGGTAGGGAAGCGAAACGGGGTTTTTGACATAGAGGGTCGTATCGCCTCCGGCCATCGGCAGCGACAGCAACAGACCGGTGATGAACTGCGACGAAATCGAGCCATCGACCTCCAATTCGCCGCCCCGCATCGGACCGCACACCGTGATCGGCAGGCGACCTTCGTGGGCCTCGACCCTGACACCGAGTTGGCGCAGGGGGTCAATCATCATCTCCATCGGCCGCTCCAACAACGAGCCACGCCCCTCGATGCGTATCGGGGTGGTGCAGAGCGAAGCAATGGGGGTAAAAAGGCGTGACGAGAGACCCGACTCGCCCACGTGCAACGTGTGGTTGCGGGGCGTAAGACCGCCGCCAATCGAGAGGGTCGATTCGTCCACCTCGACCACCTCGGCACCCAGCGTGTGGATGCACCCGAGGGCCGAGAGGGTATCTTGACAGAAGTCAATCTGACGCAACACGGTGCGCCCCCGAGCCATCAGTGCGACGGCCAGGGCCCGTTGTGCGTAACTCTTCGAGGATGGGGGAGTGAGCGTGCCTTGGACACGCCCTCGCGGGACAGATTGATCCATAGGCTACTCGTTCTCTGAGGGTTGCTGTTCGGCAGGTGCCTCTTCGCCGGTGCTCTTTACACCCGTGCGAATCATCTCCTGCGTGAGCTGGTGGCTGCGCTTGAGCTCGAAATTCTGACCCAGATAGACCTTACGCACCACAGGGTCGGCGGCCAACTCCTCGGCCGAGCCCGCCTTCAGGATTTTACCCTCGTACAAGAGGTAGGTTCGGTCGGTGATGGCCAGCGTCTCATCGACGTTGTGGTCGGTGATGATCACACCGATGTTCTTATGCTTGAGCGTCGCTACAATCGACTGAATATCCTCTACGGCAATGGGGTCCACACCCGCAAACGGCTCATCCAAAAGGATGAACGAGGGGTTGATGGCCACCGCACGGGCAATCTCGGTACGGCGACGCTCGCCACCCGAGAGCTGGTTACCGTAGCTCTTGCGCACCTTCTGCAAGCGGAACTCCTCGATCAGATCCTCCACACGCTGCCGTTGGTACTCCTTCGAGTAGGAGGTCATCTCCAAGACGGCACGGATGTTCTCCTCGACCGTAAGGTTGCGGAATACCGAGGCCTCCTGGGCCAGGTAGCCTACGCCGAGCTGGGCACGGCGATAGACCGGCAATTCGGTCAGCTCGGTAATCTCGCCCGAGTCGCTCTCGAGGAAAATTTTACCCTCGTTGGGCTTGATCAGTCCCACGATCATATAGAAGGTGGTCGTCTTGCCGGCTCCGTTGGGACCCAACAGGCCGACAATCTCGCCCTGCTTCACGTCGATGGTGACGTGGTTCACGACGGTGCGCGATTTGTATTTCTTGACAAGTTCGCTGGTGTAGAGGCGCATAATAAATTCCTGCTAAAATTTTTGCTAAATTTTTTGACAAAGTTATGCTTTTTTCGCGAAAAATTTTTATCTTTACATTGAAATTTATGTTTTACGAACATTAACGGTAAGATGGAACGATTCGATTCGGCACTTTTGCACGCCAAATTGAAGGAGTATTTCGGTTTTTCTGCCTTTAAGGGGAACCAGGAGGCAGTCATCAGCAACGTGCTGGCAGGTAAAGATACCTTTGTATTAATGCCTACCGGTGGCGGTAAATCGTTGTGCTATCAGCTCCCGGCGATGTTGATGGATGGCGTTGCCATCGTCATCTCCCCGCTGATTGCCCTGATGAAGAATCAGGTCGATTCGATGCGTGCCTTCTCCGAGAATCCGGGCATCGCCCACTTCCTGAACTCGTCGCTCAACAAGTCGGCCGTACAACAGGTGCGCCAAGATGTGTTGGACGGCAAGACCAAGCTGCTCTACTTTGCCCCCGAGAGCCTTACCAAGGAGGACAATGTAGCCTTCCTGCGTAAAATCAAAGTTTCGTTCTATGCCATCGACGAGGCCCACTGTATCTCGGAGTGGGGCCACGATTTCCGCCCCGAGTATCGCCGTATTCGTCCCATCATCAACGAGATCGGCACGGCACCGCTCATTGCCCTGACGGCCACCGCTACGCCCAAGGTGCAGATGGATATTCAGAAAAACCTCGGTATGGTCGATGCGGCCGTCTTTCGTTCGTCGTTCAACCGTCCGAACCTCTACTACGAAATCCGCCCCAAACGCAATGTCGATCACGATATTATCCTCTTCATCAAGCAAAACGAGCACAAGAGCGGTATCATCTACTGCCTGAGTCGCAAGAAGGTGGAGGAGCTGACCGAACTGCTCATCGCCAACGGCATCAAGGCCCGTGCCTACCACGCGGGTATGGATGCCGCCACCCGAGCCGCCAACCAAGACGACTTTTTGATGGAGCGTGTCGATGTCATCGTCGCCACGATTGCCTTCGGTATGGGTATCGACAAACCCGATGTGCGCTATGTGATTCACTACGACATCCCCAAGTCGTTGGAGGGCTACTACCAGGAGACGGGTCGTGCCGGTCGTGACGGTGGCGAGGGCTACTGCCTCACCTTTTATAGTTATAAGGACATCCAGAAACTCGAGAAGTTTATGCACGGCAAGCCCGTCGCCGAACAGGAGATTGGCAAGCTGCTGCTCTTGGAGACCGTCTCGTATGCCGAGAGTTCGATGTGTCGCCGCAAGACGCTGTTGCACTACTTTGGCGAGGAGTACACCGAGGGCAACTGCGGCAGTTGCGATAACTGCCGCCACCCCAAACCCAAGGTGGAGGCCAAGGCCCAGATGAAGATTGCCTTGCAGGCGTTGGAGGAGATTGGCGACAAATTTAAGGTCGATTACCTGATCAGCGTGCTGACCGGTAAGATGACGGCCCTCATCAAGAGCTACGGCCACCACAAATCGAAGTGGTTTGGCATTGGCGAGGAGCACGATGCCCGCTTCTGGGGTGCCGTGATGCGTCAGGCGCAGATTTTGGGTCTTATCGACAAGAATATCGAGAACTACGGACTTATCTCGGTCAATAAGAAGGGCGAGAAGTTCATCGACAAACCAACCCCCGTCACCATTACCCTCGACCACGACTACGACGAGGAGCAGCAGGAGAGCGAGGGTGGCGCCCCGGTAGGGCGTGGCGGTGCTGCCGACGAGGAGCTCTTTGCGATGCTGAAGGATCTGCGCAAGAAGGTGGCCAAGCAGCACGACCTGCCCCCCTTCGTTATCTTCCAAGACCCTTCGTTGGAGGATATGTCGGTGCAGTATCCCATCACCATCGAGGAGATGCAGAACATCACCGGTGTAGGTGTGGGCAAGGCCCGCAAGTTTGGCGAGGAGTTCGTCAAGCTCATCAAGGCCTACGTCGAGGAGAAGGAGATCATCCGCCCGCAGGATATGGTTATCAAGGGGGTGGGCGGCAAGTCGAACAATAAGATTTTCATCATCCAGTCCATCGACCGCAAGATGGATTTCGAGGATATTGCCCGTGCCAAGAACCTCGAATTCGACGAGCTGTTGGGCGAGATCGAGGGTATCGTAAATTCGGGTACCCGCCTCGATATTTCTTACTTTGTGCGCAGCTTTATGGACCCCGAGAAGGTGGACGACATCTACCTCTACTTCAAGGAGGATGCCGAGACCGACTCGCTGGACGATGCCATCGAGGAGCTGGGTGCCGAATATACCGAGGATGAGATTCGCCTGGTGCGCATCCTCTTTATGTGTGAACAAGGAAACTGATGAAGCCGTTTTTCAGCCCCATACAATTGTTGCGTCTGTTGATTATGGTCGTCGATGTGGCCATCATCATCTACGCCTTTGCCGTGTTGCCGATGAGTCGGCAGCTCTGGATTTCGGTCGGCCTGCTCGCCTTTGGTTTTGTGGTGATGCTGGTGGCCTATCTCAAGGTGGTCAAACAGTACAACGCTAACCGTTAAACCAAGCGCAAATGGCAGAAGTAAGAGCCAAAAAGGCCCTCGGACAACACTTCCTGACGGATTTGAACATCGCACGTAAAATCTGTAACTCGCTTTCGGGTGGTACAGATCAGTCGCCTCTACCCGTCTTGGAGGTGGGGTGTGGTATGGGGGTGCTGACCCAATTTTTGTTGCAGCGCACCGATGTGGTAACGTGGGGTGCCGAGATTGACACCGAGAGTGTGGAGTACCTCCACGCCCACTATCCCGACTTTGCCCCTCGCTTGCTGGAGGGCGACTTTCTGAAGATGGACCTGCGCAGCCAATTCCCCGAGGGGTTTCAGCTCATCGGTAACTTCCCGTATAATATCTCGTCGCAGATTTTCTTCCGTCTGTTGGAGCATCGCGACCTCATCCCCGAGTGTGTCGGGATGATTCAAAAGGAGGTGGCGGTGCGCCTGGCCGAGCCTCCCGGCTCGCGCGAATACGGCATCTTGTCGGTGCTGTTGCAGGCGTGGTACGACATCGAATACCTCTTTACGGTCAATGAGACGGTCTTTAATCCCCCTCCGAAGGTCAAGAGTGCGGTGATTCGCCTCAAACGCAACGTGGTCACGCAACTCGACTGCGACGAAGCCCTGTTTATTAAGGTGGTGAAGGCCTCGTTCAACCAACGCCGCAAGATGGTGCGCAACTCGCTGCGTTCGGTCTTTGGCAACTTCGGCGGCGAGGAGCACGAGTTCTTCTCGAAACGTGCCGAGCAATTGTCCGTAGCCGACTTTGTGGCCCTCACCCAATGGGTTGCAGCGCATACGGCGTAAATTCAGAATTTAGGATTCAAAATTCAAAACCGATGAGAAATAGCCTTTTAACACTTTTAGTCCTTCTCATCCCGATGGTCGCATCCTCGTGTGGAGGGGCTACGACCACACCCGCCCAAGGGGTTGAGGAGCCGACTTTGCCCGAGGGGGCGATTCCCTTTACCTATCAGCGACACCTCTATTTTGAGGTTGAGGTGGCCGACTCGGTGAAGTGTCGAATGCTCTTCGATACGGGCAATTCGCACCTTTTGTTCGACGAGGCCTTCTATGCCGACCGTTTTGCCGACCGAATGCCTGTGCGTCGATCGATGCTGAGCGGTGCAGGTGGCGGTATGCAGCAGGCTCGCTTGGCGATGGGGGAGTGGCACTACCGCTTGGGCAATCAGACGATGGTGGAGCCGATGGCGGTGGTGATGGACCTTCGCAACATCGTGGGCAGCCGTGCCGATGGAATGATCGGTATGCAATTTATGGAGGGCCGACGGGTCGAGTTCAACTATGCCGACGGTTATATCCGCCTGCTCGATGACAATGAACAGATTGGTGCCGACTATACCCACATCCCCTGCACCTGGCTCGATGCGTCGAAACGCAGGCTGGTGATGCCGCTGACAATCACGTTGGCCGATGGCTTGACTTTGGAGGGTAACTTCTTGGTTGATACGGGAATGCCCGCAGCCCTTTCGCTAACGAGTGGCACGGCTCGCCGACTCGACCTCTTGCAACACCTGACCGATGCCCGCCGTGCGGTGTATGATGTCGGCGGGGTGGGCGGCTCGAGCGAGGAGTACCACTTTGTGGCCAGGCGGCTGACCGTTGGCGGCCATACGGTGGAGGCGCTGCGTGCCTCGTGGTCGGTGAACGAACAAGGCTCGCTGGCCGACAGCCGCTACGACGGATTAGTGGGCAACGAGTTACTGGCCCGCTTCGATGTGATTTTCGACTTTGCGGAAGGAGTGATTTACCTGCGCCCCAACCGCCACTTTGCCGACCCGCAACCCCGCACGATGGGGGTGTCGTTGAAGGAGCAGGCGGACCATTGGGTGGTGAATGGCCTCACCGAGGGGGGCAATGCCGACCGCGCAGGGCTGCGTCGTGGCGACCGTGTTGAGCAGATCAACGGCCTGACCCCCTCCGACTTTGGCTCGATGACCTTCGATTCGCTTCCCGACCGCCTCACTTTGCAGGTGCGCCGTGCAGGAGAATTGGTCGAGATAACCTTTGACAAGGAGTAAAGGCCGTGTCAAGAGACAAAAAAAGGAGCTTCCCGCAGGGAAACTCCTTTTTTCTGTTGTGCCGGGTCAAGCCGGTAGTCGAGCAAATCTTGCAAAAAGAGGATTTTACTCCACCACAATCGCAAAAGTCACTCTTCCCTCCTCGTTGTGTTTCAGGCGCAGGGAGCCGCCGTGGAGGCGGATGATTTGGCGAGAGACGGCAAGGCCGATGCCCGAGCCGTCGGTTTTGGTCGTAAAGAATGGCGTGAAGATATTTTCAGCCACCTCGGCAGGGATAGCC
>CALAQA010000166.1:0-16653 GCA_937889065.1 uncultured Alistipes sp. | reverse complement strand
CGGTATGGAGATTACCTTCGTAACTTCGGCAAAGACCGACGAGGAGGCATACGCACTTCTCCGTGAGTTCGGCCTGCCGTTCAAAAACGCTAAAAAGAATCAATAAGCTATGGCAAAGGAATCGATGAAAGCACGCGAGGTAAAGCGTGCGAAACTCGCAAAAAGATACCAGCACAAGCGCGATGAGGTAGCTGCACGTGTTAAGAGCGGCGAGATCAGCGAGATGGAGGCTTGGCAGGAGTTGGCTAAGTTGCCCCGCAACGCTAACCCCATTCGTCAGCACAACCGTTGCCAGCTGACCGGTCGTCCTAAGGGCTATATGCGTCAGTTCGGTATCAGCCGTATCCAGTTCCGTGAGATGGCTTCATCAGGACTGATCCCCGGCGTAAAGAAGGCAAGCTGGTAGTATAACAATCCCAATGGGGGAGGCTCTTTTTAGGGCCTCCCCGCGTTGGTTTTAAGGGGCCTGTTCAAGGGTAGCCGAGTTGTATTCAAGTAATTAATTTTCAAAAAATTAGGAGAATTCAGAAATTATGGTTATCTTTGCGGGCTTAAAAATGTGAAAATTGCCAATTAAACGCACCCAAAACCTGCTCAGAAGTGTCTGTAGGGCACATTTGGCAGAAGGAGGGGTTGCGCTTTTGGTGCGAATAAACAAAACTAACAATTTAATTTTTAACTTTTAATTCTTACAATTATGACTGATCCAATCGCGGATTTTCTCACGAGAATTAGAAACGCAGTGAAAGCCAATCACAAGGTGGTTGAAGCTCCTGGCTCAAAAATTAAAGAGGCCATCACTAAAATTCTCTACGAGCAGGGTTATATCCTGGCTTACAAGTTCGACAAGGATGAGAAGGGTCATCCTGTAATCAAGATTGCGCTCAAGTGGAACGCAGCAACCAAGACCAACGCTATCAAGAATTTGAAGCGCGTATCACGTCCAGGTCTTCGTCAGTACTCATCAGTAGCAGATATGCCACGAGTACAGAACGGTTTGGGTATCGCAATCGTATCAACCTCAAAGGGCATTATGACAGGCGCACAGGCTTGTCGCGAGAATGTCGGTGGTGAGGTATTATGCTATGTTTATTAATCTCTAAAACCGAAACAAAATGTCAAGAATTGGTAAATTACCTGTAATCTTGCCTGCCGGCGTTACCGTAGAGGTAGCAGCTGACAATACGGTAAGCGTGAAAGGGCCTCTTGGTACGTTGAGTCAGAAGGTTGACTCGGACATTACCGTAACGGTCGGCACGCACAAGGATGCACGCTCGGAGGAGGAGAAGCCCGCCGTGTTGGTAACGCGTCCGACGAATCAGCCCCGTCACCGTTCGATGCACGGTCTGTACCGCGCTCTGATCAACAACATGGTCATCGGTGTAACGAAGGGTTATGAGATTAAGCAGGAGCTGGTCGGCGTCGGTTTCAAGGCCGAGGTGAAGGGTCAGGTCCTCGAGATGAGCCTGGGTTATTCGCACGATACCCACTTTTTGCTCCCCAAGGAGGTAACCGCTACGGCCGTTACCGAGAAGAAGGGTAACCCCATCGTAACGCTCAAGAGCATCGACAAGCAGCTCGTTGGCCAGGTGGCCGCCAAGCTCCGTTCGCTGCGTAAGCCTGAGCCGTACAAGGGTAAGGGTATCAAGTTTGTCGGCGAGCAGCTGCGTCGTAAGGCCGGTAAGTCGGCAGGTGCCAAATAGTAAATAGAATAGAGTTATGTCACTGAACAAGATAGAAAGAAGAGAGCGCATCAAGATGCGCATCCGTAAGATCGTTACCGGTACGCCCGCTCAGCCCCGTATGACGGTGTTCCGCAGCAACAAGCAGATCTACGTACAGTTCATCGACGACCTGGCAGGTGTAACCCTCGCTTCGGCTTCTTCGCTCGAGAAGGAGATTGTAGAGGCAGCCGCCGGTAAGAACAAGTCGGAGGTAGCCGCCCTGGTTGGTAAGTTGGCTGCCGAGCGTGCAGCTGCCAAGGGCATCACGACGGTAGCATTCGACCGTAATGGTTACCTGTATCACGGAAGAGTTAAACAGCTGGCCGAAGCAGCACGCGAAGGCGGACTTAAATTCTAAGCAAAATTATGGCTAACAGCAATATGAAAGTACGCACCAGCGACCTTGAGCTTAAGGACAGACTCGTAAGCATCCAGCGTGTTACGAAGGTAACGAAGGGTGGTCGCACATTCAGCTTTTCGGCTATCGTAGTCGTAGGTAACGAGGACGGTGTAGTCGGTTATGGTCTGGGTAAGGCTTCGGAGGTTCAGGCCGCTATCGCCAAGGGCGTAGAGGATGCCAAGAAGAACCTGGTGAAGATTCCCGTAATCAACGGTACGATTCCCCACAAGCAGGAGTATCGCTTCGGCGGCTCGGTGGTAATGATTCGTCCGGCAGCTCCCGGTACCGGTATCATCGCCGGTGGTGCTATGCGCGCCGTGTTGGAGTCGCTCGGTATCAAGAACGTGCTTGCCAAGAGCAAGGGTTCGTCGAACCCCCACAACCTGGTAAAGGCAACCATCGGTGCACTTTGCGAGCTGCGTGATGCAGCCAGCATTGCCCGTCTGCGCGGTATCTCGATGAATCAGGTGTTTAACGGTTAATAAGAAAGCAGACAATGGCAAGATTGAAAATCACGCAGATTAAGAGCCGCATCGGCGCTACGAAGCGTCAGTGCGCCAACCTCGATGCGCTGGGTCTGAAGAAGATCAACGCTTCGGTTGAGCACGATGATTCGGCCATCATCAAGGGTATGATCGAGCGCGTGCAGCACCTGGTAAAGGTAGAGAAGCTCGCCGAGTAAGTGTTAAACCTGTAAGAAAAAAGAAAGAACACTATGGAACTGTATAATCTTAAGCCCGCTAAGGGTTCTACGCACCACGACAAGCGAATTGGCCGCGGTGCTGGTTCGGGTCACGGTGGCACGGCCACGCGTGGTCACAAGGGTGCTCAGTCGCGCTCGGGTTACTCGCGCAAGCTCGGTTTCGAGGGCGGTCAGATGCCTCTGCAGCGTCGTCTGCCCAAGTTCGGCTTCACGAACCTGAAGCGTGTGGAGTTCAAGGCTATCAACCTGTCGACCCTCGAGGAGCTCGCTTCGAAGAAGGAGCTTACGGAGGTAACCGTTGAGACGCTGATCGCTGCCGGTTTCATCTCGTCGAAGGACAAGGTGAAGATCCTCGGTAACGGCCAGCTGACCAAGGCCCTCACGGTCAAGGCCCACGCATTCTCGGCCAGCGCCGAGGCTGCCATCACGGCCGCAGGCGGTAGCGTAGAGAAACTCTAATCCAAACCCCCAAAGAAAACCTTAATTATGAATCAATATCTCGTTGTTGGTCTTGTCTTTTTGGTAGTGGTAGCACTGCTGGCAACCAACAAGAAAGTGGTCGAGACGCTCAAGAATATCTACAAGATCGAGGAGCTGCGCAAGCGTGTGATCTACACGATTGGCCTGCTCTTGATCTACCGCTTGGGTAGTTTCGTAGTAATTCCGGGTATCGACCCCAATGCGTTGGGGGCCGGTTCGGCGTATGCCAGCCAGCTGGAGGGCAACGGACTTCTGGGTCTGTTGAACGTCTTCAGTGGCGGTGCATTTGGTAACGCTGCAATCTTCGCACTCGGAGTTATGCCGTACATCACCGCCTCGATTATCATCCAGCTGATGGGTATGATGATCCCGTATTTCCAGAAGATGCAGAAGGAGGGTGAGAGCGGCCGCCGCAAGATGAACCAATGGACCCGATTCCTTACGATCGGTGTACTGATGCTGCAGGGCCCGGCCTTCATCGCCAACCTGCACCACCAGGCTCCCCAGGCGTTCGTCTATGGCAATACGTTCGGATTCGTTTGCTATGCAACGACGATTCTGATTGCCGGTACCATGTTTATTATGTGGCTCGGCGAGAAGATTACGGACAAGGGTATTGGTAACGGTATCTCGCTCATCATTATGATCGGTATCGTGGCTCGTCTGCCCCACGCACTGTTGGCCGAGGTCAATGCGCGTTTCCAGACCGCTACCGGTAGCGCCATCATGCTGATCCTCGAGCTCGTACTCCTGTTCTTCGTCTTTATGGCAACGATCGCGCTGGTTCAGGCTGTCCGCAAGGTGCCTGTACAGTACGCCAAGCGTATGATCGGTAATAAGCAGTACGGTGGTGTGCGTCAGTACATCCCCCTGAAGATGAATGCTGCGAATGTGATGCCTATCATCTTCGCACAGGCTCTGATGTTTATTCCGATGTTGTTCACCGGTACGGCCTTCGCAGCCGCCTTCAGCTCGATGACCGGTTTCTGGTACAACTTTACGCTGGCAGTGTTGGTAATTGGCTTTACGTACTTCTACACGGCCATTATCATCAACTCTCAAAGCATGGCCGACGATATGAAGCGCAACGGTGGCTTCATCCCGGGTGTTAAGCCGGGCAAGCAGACTGTGAACTACATCGACGGCATTATGACTCGTATCACCCTGCCCGGTTCGATTTTCCTGGCTATCGTGGCAATTCTGCCCGCACTGGCCATCCGCTTCCTGGGTATTCAGCAGGAGTTCGCCTACTTCTATGGCGGTACGTCGCTGCTGATTATGGTGGGTGTGGTACTTGACACTCTGAAGCAGATTGAAAGCTACTTGTTGATGCGTCACTACGACGGTCTGATGAAGACGGGTCGTATTCAGGGTCGCTATTAACAGCACAAGAAGAGAGTTAGCTTCAAGATGATACAATTGAAGACAAACGAGGAGATCGAGCTCCTTCGCGAAAACAACATCCTGGTCTCGGAGACACTGGCTGAAGTGGGTCGCCACATTCAGCCCGGTGTCACGACCAAGGAGTTGGATCGCATCGCCGAGGATTTTATTCGTGCTCACGGAGCTGTTCCCGCGTTTCTTGGATACCAAGGCTACCCCGCCTCGTTGTGTATTTCGGTCAATGAGCAGGTGGTTCACGGTATTCCGTCAAACAAGGTTGTTCTGAAGGAGGGCGACATTGTTTCAGTCGATTGTGGCACCTTTATGAAGGGGTTTGTTGGTGATTCGGCATATACGTTTGCCGTAGGCGAGATTGCTCAAGAAGTAGAGCAGCTGCTCACAGTCACCTGCGAGGCTCTCCGTCAAGGTGCAGCACAAGCCAAAGCCGGTAATCGCGTAGGCGATATTTCGGCGGCAGTGCAAAAATACGCCGAGTCGTTTGGCTATGGTGTCGTAAGAGAGTTGGAGGGACACGGTATCGGGCGAAAGATGCACGAAGCCCCCGGGGTTCCCAATTACGGCGCACGCGGCCGCGGCCCGCTGCTCAAAGAGGGTATGGTTATCTGCATTGAGCCGATGATCACCCAGGGCAGCCGTATGGTAGTATTTGAAGAGGACGGATGGACCGTTCGTACGCGAGATCGCAAGGCTGCGGCACACTTTGAGTGGGCAGTAGCGATCCGTAAAAACGGCCCCGACGTGCTGACGGATTTCAGCATCATCGAAAAGGCGATAAAACAAAATTAACTCTATGGCAAAACAAGCTGCTATTGAACGCGATGGGACGATCATCGAGGCGTTGTCAAACGCAATGTTCCGCGTTGAGTTGGACAATGGCCACATTTTGACGGCCCACATCTCGGGAAAGATGCGAATGCATTACATCAAGATTCTTCCCGGGGACAAGGTAAAGGTCGAGATGACTCCTTACGATTTGACGAAGGGTCGCATTTCGTTCCGATACAAATAAAGGTACAATAACCAGAACAGCTTCAAACAATTATGAAAGTAAGAACGTCTATCAAGAAGAGAAGCGAGGATTGCAAGATTGTGAAGCGTAAGGGCAAGCTCTACGTGATTTGCAAGAAGAATCCTAAGTACAAGATGCGCCAAGGTTAAACCAATTTAAAGAAGAAAGAATTATTTTATGGCACGTATAGTTGGTGTAGATTTACCCAAAAATAAGAGAGGCGAGATCGGTCTGACCTATATCTACGGTATTGGTCGTTCGACGGCTCGTCAGATTCTCGACGTAGCTGGCATCAGCTACGACATCAAGGTTCAGGATTGGACCGATGAGCAGGTTGGTGCAATTCGTTCGACGATTGCTGACCTGGGTCTGAAAGTAGAGGGCGAGTGCCGTTCGCTGGTACAGCTCAACATCAAGCGCCTGATGGATATCGGTTGCTATCGTGGCATCCGTCACCGTCTGGGTCTTCCTTTGCGTGGTCAGTCGACCAAGAACAACGCTCGTACGCGTAAGGGTAAGAAGAAGACCGTAGCAAACAAGAAAAAGGCAACGAAGTAATCTTTAGAGAATTATGGCAAAGAAAACTGGAAACGTTAAGAAGAAGGTTGTTAAGGTTGGCCTGGTAGGTAACGCCTACGTACACTCGACCTTCAACAATGTGATCATCACCATCACCAACGAGAATGGTGACGTGATTAGCTGGTCGTCGGCCGGTAAGATGGGCTTCCGTGGTTCGAAGAAGAATACGCCGTATGCAGCCCAGACGTCGGCTGCCGATTGCGCCAAGGTTGCTTACGATATGGGTCTTCGCAAGGTGAAGGTCTATGTTAAGGGTCCCGGTCAGGGTCGTGAGTCGGCCGTGCGTACGATCCACGGTGCCGGTATCGAGGTAATGGAGATTATCGACGTTACTCCGCTGCCGCACAATGGTTGCCGTGCTCCTAACCGTCGTAAGGTATAATTGTGTTGCTTAGTCTGACACACTTTACGATTGAGTTAAGGTTTAACAAACACTAAAAACAGAAGAAAACAATGGGAAAATATATTGGACCTAAGTCGAAGATTGCCCGCAAGTTTGGCGAGGCTATCTATGGTGCAGATAAGGTACTCGAGAAGCGTAACTATCCTCCCGGACAGCACGGTTTGGCTCGCAAGCGCAAGAAGGTATCGGAGTACGGTACGCAGCTGAGCGAGAAGCAGAAGGCGAAGTACACCTACGGCCTGTTGGAGAAGCAGTTCTCGCGCACCTACGAGCAGGCTGCCCGTATGGGCGGTATCACGGGTGAGAACCTGCTGAAGCTGCTTGAGTGCCGTCTGGACAACGTAGTTTACCGTCTGGGTATTGCCCCCACGCGTGCTGCTGCACGTCAGCTGGTGTCGCACTGCCACATCTGCGTAAACGGAGCTGTAGTAAACATTCCTTCGTACTCGCTGCGCGCCGGTGATGTAGTATCGGTACGTGAGAAGTCGAAGAGCCTTGAGGTAATTACCAACTCGTTGGCCGGTGCCTCGAAGAGCCGCTACGCTTGGCTCGAGTGGGACGGTGCCACGATGAGTGGTAAGTTCCTCCAGAAGCCTGAGCGCGAGGAGATTCCCGAGAACATCAAGGAGCAGCTCATCGTCGAGTTGTACTCGAAGTAGTAAATAAAACAAATTCAAGATTATGGCAATATTAGCATTCCAGAAACCTGAAAAGGTTATTATGCTCGAATCTACTTCGTCGTTCGGAAAGTTTGAGTTCCGACCGCTGGAGCCCGGATTCGGTCGTACCGTAGGTAATGCCTTGCGCCGTATCCTGCTCTCGTCGCTCGAGGGTTATGCGATTACGACGGTCAAGGTAGCCGGTGTCGATCACGAGTTCGCCGCCATCCCCGGCGTGAAGGAGGATATGTTACGCATCATCCTCTTCCTGAAGCAGATTCGCTTTATCCGCACGGTTGATAATCAGGACACCGAGAAGGTCTCGATCAATGTAGCGGGTGTGACGGAGCTGACTGCCGGATATATCTCGAATTACCTCTCGTTCTTCAAAGTCCTGAACCCCGAACTCGTTATCTGCCACCTGGCCCCCGGTACCAAGATGCAGCTCACGCTGACCATTGGCAAGGGTCGTGGTTATGTACCCGCCGAGGAGAATATGCCTGCCGAGTGCGAGTTTGGCACGCTGCCCATCGACTCGATTTTCACCCCTATCAAGAACGTTAAGTACTCGGTAGAGGACTATCGTGTAGAGCAGCGCACGGACTACGAGAAACTGAATTTGGAAATTACTACCGACGGTTCGATTCACCCGAAGGATGCTCTGAAGGAGGCCGCAAAGATTCTGATCCAGCACTTTATGTTGTTCTCGGACGAGAAGATCACGGTGAACATGGAGGATAAGAACGGCGCCGAGGAGTTCGACGAGGATGTACTGCATATGCGCCAGCTGCTCAAGACGAAGCTGTCGGATCAGGACCTGAGCGTACGTGCCCTGAACTGCCTGAAGGCAGCCGATGTGGACACGCTGGGCGACCTGGTTCGTCTGAACCGCAACGACCTGCTGAAGTTCCGCAACTTTGGTAAGAAGTCGCTGACGGAGCTCGACGAGCTGCTTGCATCGCTGAACTTGAAGTTCGGAATGGACGTATCAATCTACAAACTTGACAAAGATTAAAGCACTATGAGACATAACAAAAACTTTAACCACCTCGGTCGCCAGGCAGGTCACCGCAAGGCGCTGATGTCGAATATGGCATCGTCGCTGATTCTGCACAAGCGTATCGAGACGACGGTTGCCAAGGCCAAGGCCCTGCGTATGTTCGTTGAGCCCCTGGTGACCAAGTCGAAGGAGGATACGACCCACTCGCGTCGTGTTGTATTCTCGTACCTGAAGCAGAAGGAGGCCGTTAAGGAGTTGTTCCGCACGATCGCTCCGAAGATTGCCGAGCGCAACGGCGGTTACACGCGTATCCTGAAGACGGGCTTCCGTCTGGGCGATGCTGCCGAGATGTGCATCATCGAGTTCGTTGACTTCAACGAGGCTTACACGACGGGCGTTGCTCCCGTAGCTGCTCCTGCCGAGGAGGCTAAGCCCAAGACGCGTCGTTCGCGCAAGAAGTCGACGGAGGGTGAGGCCGAGGGCGAGAAGGCTGCCAAGAAGGCTGCTGCTCCCAAGGCTAAGGCTACGAAGACGGCTGCTCCGAAGGTTGCCAAGAAGACCAACGTGGGCAAGAAGATGTAATAAAGCATTTGTGTGGCCGGCTTTTTGTTGGCAACCGGATAAATTACATTTGAAAAAACGGGATCCGAAGGGGTCCCGTTTTTATTTGTATCTATCGGATTCCGCTTTTTTTGTCTATATTTGTAAAAACAAAATCACACGAAGCCGATGAAACGACTCTTGCTTTTGCTCTTTTCTCTCCTCACGCTGTCGGCTGCGGCCCAGACGACCGAGACGTGGAGTGGTGTGTTGAATGTGCAGGGTACCCGTCTGCGCCTGGTTTTTCACCTGACCCAGACCGTTGATGGGTGGCAGGCGACGATGGATAGCCCCGACCAGGGTGCCAAGGGCATTCCGATGGATGAGGTGACGGTCGCCCCCTTCGAGGTGAAGGTCTCGAGCCAACAACTTGGGATGAGTTATCACGGTGCCCGCCTCGGTCAGGAGCAGCTGATGGGTGTTTTTCGGCAGTCGGGCAACGAGTTTCCGCTACTCTTGAAGCGGGGTGAGCCGGAGCGTCCCAACCGCCCGCAGGAGCCTCGAAAACCCTACCCTTACCGTGAGGAGGAGGTGACCTTTGCCAGCCGTGATGCCCTCACCATGGTCGGTACGCTGACCCTGCCCGAGGGCGAGGGACGCCACCCCGCCATTATCTTGGTGACGGGCAGTGGTACCCAGAATCGGGACGAGGAGTTGATGGAGCACCGCCCCTTTTTGGTCTTGGCCGATCGGCTGACCCGTGCAGGCTTTGTGGTGTTGCGCTACGACGATCGAGGCTATAAGGCGACCCCCGAGGAGGCTCAACGGTTGGCCTATTCGACCACCGATCACCTGACGCTGGATGCCCTCGGAGCCTTCGATTTCCTTCGCAACCACTCGGCGGTCGATGCCGATCGGATTGTTGTTGCGGGCCATAGCGAGGGTGGTACCATTGCCGTGATGGCTGCCGCACAAGAGCCGCAGGTGGCTGCGGTGGTCTCGTTGGCGGGGATGATGATGCGGGGCGATGCCCTGTTGGTGAAGCAGAATGTCGTCGGGTTGCAGTTGCGAGGCGTGCCCGAGGCGATGGCCGAGGGATATGGCCGAGCGTTGGGCCGTCTGTATGGCCGTTGGCGGGAGCTTACGCCCGAGGAGGCAATGGCTCAAAAGGAGCAATTGGTGCGTGAGGCGGTGGCTAACGAGCAGCTGCCTCAGCCGCTGGTGGATAACCTGCAACGTGTGGCCGAGATGGCCGCCAATCCCTGGATTTATCGCTTTGTGGGGTTGGAGCCGATGGCTGCTGTGGCGAAGTTGAACGGGCGTAAACTCTGGGCGGCCAACGGCACGAAGGATATTCAGGTCGATGCCGAAGAGAACTTGCGCCTGCTTGAAGCGTTGGAGCAGGAGCATATCACTACCCGCCGCTTTGAGGGGTTGAACCACCTCTTTCAACCCTGCACGACGGGGGCTGTCGAGGAGTATGGTCAAATCGAAACGACCCTCTCCGAGGAGGTCATCACCGAACTTGTTGCCTGGCTCAAAGCCCACTTGTAGCGGACGCTATCGACTCGTAAATAGAAATAGAACTATATAACTTTCCTTGCATCGAGAACTCCTCATTCTCTAACGTTAGGTCGGCGTGATACCATAGCCCATTCTGTTTGGTGATGCGGAGTGTGCCCTGCGCCGAGCAATGTTTAGAAGAGCCGATTTTAATTACGGCTACACCTTTACGGCTTGCTTTGAGGTGGTGTCCCAACGTAGCCAACTCCTCCAAATCGCTCTCCGGGGGCAGTTGTTCAAACGAGGTTTCAAAGCCCACCCACGAGTCTCTGATCGTAAAGTTGGGGATGTAGAGTACGAGCAGACACTCCTCCCCGTCGCCTTGCGTGGGGGTGAGTACCGATCTGATGATGAGCAAATGGGCCACATCCGCCGTTGGCGAGTAGGGTGTATAGCTGCTATGCGGGGTGGTGCGATGCCAAAGATTGAAGGGCTGACGGTCGATATACATCGTTTCGTTGATGATGGCCGTGAGTTGGTTTTTGGACAACAGTTGTCCCTTTTCGTCTTTGTCGCACGCCGTTAATGCGCAAACGGTCAAGAGCAGCAGTAGATACCTTTTCATAATTGTTTTTCGTAAATAAATCCTTTTTATAAGGTAAATGCTCTTGGTTGCGAAATACTGCATCATTACCTAGAAAATAATCGTAAAAAAAAACGGCTGATCCTTGCGGGTCAGCCGTTTTGGTTGAAATCGGTTTGGATTAGGCCATAAAGCCCTTGCCAATGGCGATGAAATCCTCGGCCTTGAGGGCTGCACCGCCAATCAGACCACCATCCACATCCTCCTTGGCGAAGATCTCGGCGGCGTTCGAAGGCTTGCACGAGCCACCGTAGAGGATGGGGCACTCGGCAGCCAGCTCACCGAACTTCGAAGCCAGCACCTCACGAATGTAGGCGTGAATCTCCTGTGCCTGCTCGGCCGTAGCGGTCTTACCCGTACCAATGGCCCAAACCGGCTCGTAAGCGATCACCAGATTCTTGAACTGCTCCTCGGTAAGGTTGAAAACAACCTCCTCGATCTGTGCCTTGCAAACGGCAAAGTGGTTGCCGGCCTCACGCTCGTCCAGGTTCTCACCTACGCAGTAGATGGGGGTCAGACCGTTGGCATAGGCCATCTCCATCTTCTTGTTGAGCGTCTCCGAGGTCTCACCGTAGTACTGACGGCGCTCCGAGTGGCCCAGAATCACATACTTGCAACCCAGTGCTGCAATCATCGAGGCGGCTACCTCACCCGTGTAGGCACCCTTGGCCTCGGCGGCGCAGTTCTGCGCACCCAACGCTACTTTCGAACCCTTCAGGGCCTCGGCTACTTGTGCCAGATGCGTGAACGGGGGACATACGATGAAGTTTACGCAATCGCAAACCTCCGAGCTCTTGGCTACAACACCCTGGGCCAGCTCCACACCCTCGGCGGGGAGCGTATTCATCTTCCAGTTACCTGCTACAATCTTCTTTCTCATTTTACTAACTAGTTATTTGGTTAAAAACAAAATCATTATTTACGTCATGCCCCGGAGGACTGTAAGTCCGACGATGGGCATCTACCGTTTACTCCTCCATTAAATCACGCCACGAAGGGTTGATTCGCTCGATGAGTGCAATTTTGCGACGGCGAGGCATCATCTTAATCAGTTTTTCTCGGCGAATAGCAGCAACAATGTTGGGGCATTGTTCGATATAAACCACTTTGTGCGCATTATATTTAGCCGTAAAGGCACTCCCAACGTGATTGCGGTGCTGTTTGATTCGCTCTTCGAGTCGAGTTGTTACTCCCGTATAGAGCACGTTGTTATCCTGGTTTGTGAGGATATATACATACGATTGCTCCATGTTGTTCGTAAAAGGTTGATTCCCATCGTCGCTTCGCTCCGGGGAATGACGATTTTAGTTTCGCTTCCCCGTAGCTGTGAGCGGCTGTCATTGCCTTACTCCTCCTCTTTGTCGAGTTTTTCACGGGTGGCAGCAATGGTGGAGCCCCCGTAGCCGATGGCCACACCGATGCAAAGACCCAATACCAAATTGTCCATCAGCAGGCCAAAGGCAAGACCAATGGCCAATCCCGTACCGATGCCTACACCGTATGTCTTCTTGTTTGCCATCGTTAATCCAATTTTGAATTCTGAATTCTAAATTTTGAATTGGCGAAAACCCTACTCCTCGGTGGCGCACCAAGCCTTGACCTCCTCCATCGAGGGGGCCTTCAGACCCAGCTTGTTCTTCTTGTTGAAGCCGCACAGGTCGTTGTAGAACTTACCGGGGGCCAACTTCTTGAGCGACTCCACCGTCACGTAACCCATACGCTGAATCACCTCGACCCACTCCTCGGGAACACCGATTTCGATGTACTTCTCGGGCTCGTCGATCGTAGGCTTCTTCTCGGGGCGCATCGTGGGGAAGAACAGCACATCCTGGATGGCGCTCTGACCCGTCATAAACATCGTCAGACGGTCGATACCCATACCCATACCCGAGCAGTTGGGCATACCATACTCCAGGGCACGCACGAAGTCCATATCGATGAACATCGCCTCGTCGTCGCCACGCTCCGAAAGGCGCATCTGCTCCTGGAAACGCTCCAGCTGATCGATCGGGTCGTTAAGCTCCGAGTAGGCGTTGCACAGCTCCTTGCCGGCAACGAACAACTCGAAACGCTCCGTGAGGTCACGGTTGTCACGGTGACGCTTGCACAGGGGCGACATCTCGATGGGGTAGTCACAGATGAAGGTGGGCTGAATCAGGTCGCCCTCGCAGTATTGGCCGAAGATGGCGTCGATGAGCTTACCCTTACCCATCGTCTCGTCGATCTCGACATTGAGACGTCGGCAGGCCTCACGCAACTGCTCCTCTGATTGGCCCGTGATGTCGTAGCCCGTCTTCTCACGGATGGCATCGGTCATCGTCAGGCGGCGGAAGGGGGCCTTGAACGAGATCATCTTACCGTCGATCTCCACCTCCGTCTTATCGTCATTCACGGCACGGCATACACGCTCGAGCATCTGCTCGGTGAACTCCATCATCCACTTGTAGTCCTTGTAGGCGATGTAGATCTCCATGCAGGTAAACTCGGGGTTGTGCGTGCGGTCCATACCCTCGTTGCGGAAGTTCTTGCCGAACTCATATACACCGTCGAAGCCACCCACGATAAGGCGCTTGAGGTATAGCTCGGTAGCTATTCGCATATAGAAGTCGATGTCGAGAGCGTTGTGGTGGGTGATGAATGGACGTGCCGCAGCACCACCGGGGATGGGCTGCAGGATGGGTGTCTCCACCTCGAGGTAGCCGCGCTCGTTGAAGAAGTCGCGCATAGTCTGCATAATCTTGGCGCGCTTAACGAACGTATCCTTCACGTGGGGGTTAACCACAAGGTCGAGGTAGCGCTGACGATAGCGTACCTCGGGGTCGGTCAAAGCGTCGAATGTCTGGCCATCCTTCTGCTTAACTACGGGCAGGGGACGCACCGACTTCGAGATTACGGTAAACTTCTTGCAGTGTACCGACAACTCGCCGGTGTTAGTGAGGAATGCAAAGCCCTCCACGCCGATGAAGTCGCCAATGTCGAGAAGCTTCTTGAATACTGTGTTGTAGAGCGTAGGGTCGCCTTCGGGGCATATGTCGTCGCGGCGGATGTACACCTGTATACGGCCTGTTGCATCTTGAAGCTCGAAGAATGATGCCGAGCCCATAATACGACGGCTCATAATACGACCTGCGATGGCTACCTCCGAGTAGTTGCCCTTCTCGGCGTCGTAGTTCTCGGCGATCTCGCGTGCTGTGGCGTTAACCTCGAAACGTGCTGCGGGGTATGGGTTGATGCCCAACTCGCGCAATGCCTTAAGCGATTGGCGGCGCAACACTTCCTGTTCACTGAGTTCGATATTCATACTTATATGGTTTTATATTATTTATACTCTTGTTGATGGTGCAAAGTTACGAAAATTTTCGATTCTTGTGTCGCAAACTTACTCATCGATAGCGCATTTGGCTATGCCGCCTTGTCTATCTTCGACTTGGCATAGTCGAGCGTCACGCGGAACACCTTATCCTCGCCCGCTGGCATATCGAACATAAGGTCCATCATCACTGCCTCGCATATCGAGCGTAGGCCACGTGCACCGAGCTTGAACTCGAGGGCCTTGTCGACTATATAGTCGAGCACCTCGTCGTCGAACGCGAGCTCTATGTCGTCCATCGCCAGCAGTGTCTGGTACTGACGTATGATGGAGTTCTTCGGCTCGGTGAGTATCGAGCGTAGTGCCTCGCGCTCAAGGGGCTCCATATAGGTGAGCACGGGCAGTCGTCCGATAAGCTCGGGGATGAGACCAAACGAGCGCAGGTCTTGGGGCTGTATGTAGCTCATAATGTTCTCGCCGTTGGTGCGTTGCTTGTTCGACACGCCATAGCCTATGGCATTGGTGTTTAGACGCATAGCTATCTTCTTCTCGATGCCATCGAAGGCGCCACCGCATATGAATAATATGTTCGAGGTGTCCACCTGGATGTACTTCTGGTCGGGGTGCTTGCGTCCACCCTGTGGTGGCACGTTCACCACCGTGCCCTCCAATATCTTGAGCAGCGCCTGCTGAACGCCCTCGCCCGATACGTCGCGCGTGATGGATGGGTTGTCGCCCTTGCGCGCAATCTTGTCTATCTCGTCGATGAAGATGATGCCGCGCTCGGCAGCCTCCACATCGTAGTCTGCAGCCTGGAGTAGGCGCGAGAGGATGCTCTCGACATCCTCGCCCACATAACCCGCCTGTGTGAGTGCTGTGGCATCCACAATCGAGAAGGGTACGTGCAACAGACGTGCTATGGTGCGTGCAAGAAGGGTCTTGCCCGTACCTGTGGGGCCTACAAGCACTATGTTCGACTTGTCCAACTCCACATCCTCGGTCTTGCCCTTCGAGAGTAGGCGCTTGTAGTGGTTATATACCGCTACAGACATATAACGCTTCGCGGCATCCTGCCCGATGACATACTCATCGAGAAAACTCTTTATCTGGTTGGGGCGTAGCAGATCCTCGCGCTTCAGGGGCTTGAACTTGCCACCCTCCTTGGCTCCACCTCGCTTGGCGTTTGGCGTGGCAATGATGTTGTGCTCGACCAGAAGTTCATAGCCGTGCTCGATGCAGGTCGAACATATCGACGAGCCATCCACGCCGTTGAACATCAGTGGTGCCTGTTCAGCTGGTGTGCCGCAGAACGAGCAGCAGTTGCCCTTACGTTCTGTGTTTTTACGTGATTTCTGTGTCATCTATAATTGTCGTACTCCTCTGTTAATGAGATTGTTGCTATCGACGGCAAAGGACGTTGTCGATAAGGCCATACTCCTTGGCCTCGGTAGCCGAGAGCCAGTAGTCGCGGTCGGCATCACGCTCAATGTCGGCGATGCTGCGGCCAGAGTGATCAGATAGTATCTCATACAGTTCGCGCTTGGTCTTGGCTATCTCGCGCGCTGTAATCTCTATATCCGATGCCTGACCCTGCACACCACCCAGCGGCTGGTGAATCATCACGCGTGAGTGGGGTAGTGCCGAGCGCTTGCCCTGTGCACCTGCTGTGAGCAACACAGCGCCCATCGAGGCCGCCATACCTGTGCATATCGTCGCCACGTCGCACTTAACCAACTGCATAGTGTCGTAGATGCCCAAGCCTGCCGACACCGAACCGCCTGGCGAGTTGATATATAGCTGAATATCCTTGTCGGCATCTACCGACTCGAGGAACAACAGCTGTGCCTGGATGATGTTGGCCGCATCGTCGTAGATGGGTGCGCCGAGGAAGATGATGCGATCCATCATCAGGCGCGAGAATACATCCATTGTTGCCACGTTGAGGTGGCGCTCCTCGATAATCGTGGGCGACACATAGCCACGTGCCTCGGCCTTGAAGTCGTGCAGTGTCATCGAGTTGATGCCGCAGTGTAGGCGGGCATATTTATCAAATTCGTTCATAGCGAAGACATCTATTGCTATCAATTAATATGTGTACGCGTGTGCGCGCGCAGGGTGTCACATCGACACACCTCCTCTATAGAACAATTCCCGAGCCATATAGAGCCCGGGAATCGTATCCACTTATTCAGTTTCCGGGTTCGGAACCTTATGCAAGCTCCTGGGCGAGCTTTGCAAAGTCGTCAGCCGAGATAGCCTTCTCGGTGACCTTCACCTTGCCACGGATGTACTCAAC
>CALAQA010000165.1:0-4148 GCA_937889065.1 uncultured Alistipes sp. | reverse complement strand
ATGGTGGCCCTGTTCGATTGGATGGAGCAGAACGAGGTGATGCTCTCGATCGATTTGGACGACGACAGCCGCCAGATTGCCCAATTCGAAGAGGTGTTGCAGCAGCACCCCCGCCTGCGTGTCGCCATCGGTCACTTCGGTATGGCCACCTTCCCCACCTTTATGGAGCAAGTGCGTCTGGCTCGTCACGACAATGTGATGATTGAGTCGGGCGGCATCACGTGGCTCTACAATGCGGAGTTCTACCCCTTCCGAGGGGCGGTGCGTGCCATTCGTCAGGCGGCCGACGAGGTGGGTATGGAGAAGTTGATGTGGGGCTCGGATTATCCCCGCACCATCACGGCCATCACCTACCGTATGTCGTACGACTTTGTCCTAAAGAGCGAGGAGCTGACCGAAGAGGAGAAGGCGATGTTCCTGGGTAAGAACGCCGAGCGATTCTATGGGTTTACCGATTTGGTAGAGCTTCCGTATATCAAAAATATGTCAGAATAAAAGTTGTTTGGCAGGGCTCTTTCGTCATCTGCCTTGTCTGTAACATCCTCACATACGGTAAGTATGCTGCGGTGTTACAGCCTGCGAGCAGCTCCAAAATAGCACCTGCCAAAGCAACTTTTGCGGTATATGTGAAACGAAAATAGTTAATTGATAACCATGAAAGCAGTACAGATTGTCGCCCCTTCCGAGATGAAGGTGGTTGAGTTGGAGCAGCCGCAGCCCGGTGTGGGCGAGGTGCTCGTCAAGATGTGTTATGTGGGCTATTGCGGCTCGGATTTGAATACCTACCTGGGTCGTAACCCGATGGTGCAGTTGCCCGTCATCCCCGGTCACGAGATTGGTGGCGAGGTGGTTGCCTGTGGCGAGGGTGTTCCCGCCTCGGTGGTGGTGGGGCAGAACGTTACGATCAACCCCTATACGGCTTGCGGAACGTGTGCTTCGTGTCTGGCGGGTCGTGTGAATGCCTGCCAATTCAACCAGACGCTCGGCGTGCAGCGCAACGGTGCCATGTCGGATTACATCGTCGTGCCCTGGCAGAAGGTGATTCCCGCCGAGGGTATCTCGCCCCGCGATACGGCGCTGATTGAGCCGATGAGTGTCGGTTTCCACGCTGTGGAGCGTGCTGCCGTGACCGATTTGGATACGGTGATGGTGATTGGCTGCGGTATGATTGGCGTGGGTGCCATCGTGCGTGCCTCGTTGCGTGGTGCAACGGTGATTGCCGCCGATATCGACGACGAGAAGTTGGCTTTGGCCCGTCAGATGGGTGCTACTTATACGGTCAATACCCTGACCGAGAATGTTCACGAGCGTCTGCAAGAGCTGACCGGTGGTCACGGCCCCAATGTGGTTGTCGAGGCCGTAGGCTCGCCCATTACCTATGTGATGGCTGTCGATGAGGTGGCCTTTGCGGGTCGAGTGGTCTGCATCGGTTACGCCAAGAGCAACGTGGAGTTCCAGACCAAACTCTTTGTGCAGAAGGAGTTGGATATTCGCGGCTCGCGCAATGCGATGCCGTCGGATTTCCGTGCAGTGATTCAGTTCTTGCGCTCGCATCCCGACTTCCCGACCGACCAGCTGGTTTCGGCCGTCGCAACCCCCGAAACGGCACACGACGTAATGAAGGAGTGGGCTGCCGCCCCGGGTAAGGTGTTTAGAATCCTTGTGAAGTTCTAGGAAAGGGTAAACTCGCCTAAAAGGGTGATTTCTGCGTTACGCTTGCACTCGAAATCCTCACATACGCTCCAGTATGCTGCGGTTTCTCGTGCTTCGCAAGCCTTGAAATCCCTCCTTTTATCCAAGTTTGCAGGCGTGACCAACGGTATCAAACTTTACAATCCATACAAAGAAAAGGCTGTCCCATTGCGGAACAGCCTCTTCTTGTTGGGTAGAAAATGGTTAATAGATGGCTTGCTTGCCTGTGCCATGACAGTTGAAACAACGACCTGAACCATTGCAGGAGGGACATTTGTCGTGGTATCCCGAGTAGGGGTTGTATTTCCATCCCGTACCGTTGCAACTGCTGCAACCGCCGCCACCACCGCAGTATTTACAACGCTCATCCACATGGCTTGAACTTTCGTGGTTGTGATAATGGCTGTTGCTCGAACTGCCACTGTTGTATCCACCGCCATTGCCGAAATAGCCTTTGACTTTAGGGCTTAATACGTCATATTCCTGCTTGGATATAGGAATGTCATAGATAGCTCCATTTACATTAATATAGGACCAATCTAGCGCTATATGCAGAATGACGTTGCTATTGCTGGAATATATGCCAGGTAAACCGCCCTTAAATACCCACTTTGTGTCATCAACATATTGCCTTGTAAAACCATATACATTACCTGTAGCACCATCATAGACAGTAGCTTTCCAATCGCCGTTATTGATAGATGTTCTCACACTGGCTACACGACCTTTCTCATCTTTATAGCAGATATATCTATTGACATCATCCGGCATAGTATTGGCTGCCGGAACTAAATGGGAGTTTCGGACGTTTTTGTTGAGGGGTTGTTTGACCTGGAAGTCTACATATTCCGTATTACCGTACTGCTTACCTTGTTTGTCACAGATGAAAACATGGCAATAGTAAGTCTTGCTGTAATCTTTAATATGCACATCTTCGTAGGCGACGAAAAACCAAAAGTCACTCCACACACTACGCTCGTATATAGGAGTAAAATCGGCCCAAATGGCTACGGTGCCACTTGTTGTGCACCAATGTCCGTCGGTATCTTTAACACCGATCCCTTTCGGCTCGTCAAAATAGGCAATGGCACTCATAGGAACATCCTTTAACCCGTCCGTTTGCAAGAAAAAGTGAATTTTCATACCCAACTTTGAATTGAGAGTAACATCCTTTTCCAACCAAATCTTATTGACCGTTACCGATTGGGCAAAGGCGATACCTGCGGTTGCGAGAAGTAGCGTAAGTGCTAAAAAGAGTCTCTTCATTGCATTATAGTTAAAAACGGAGCAGCCGACAAGTAGCCTTGCCGTACTGCTCCGCATAAGTTCCTGTTTAGTTGAAGAAGATATACAGCCCGATCATCACTACAATCAGGGCAATCCAAAGGCCTGCAACCAGGGCACCGACCTTCTGGCGCTCCACCTTGTCGAAGAGCTCCGTGCCCTCCTCGGGCTTCGAGCGATCGAGGTGCGAAATGATCATCATTGCCACCACGAGCAGTACCCACAGGTAGAACGAGAGCAACATAAAGTGGGGCTTGGCAAGGCCTGCGGGCCAAGCCCACAGATACATCACACCCGTCAGAATGCTGATGGCCGTACCGATGGTCAGCGTGAAGTTGGCGGCACGCTTGGTCGTACGCTTGTAGAAGACGCCCATCACAAAGACGGCGGCCATCGGCGGAGCGATGAAGCTCAGTACCGACTGGAAGACGTTGAAGAGGTTAAGTCCCTGAATCGAGTCGATGGCCACACAGATGGCTACCGAAACGGCGGCACCCACCACCGTGACGATGTGGCCCATACGGATAATCTCCTTGTTGGTGGCCTCGGGGTTATACTTCTTTACGTAGATATCCATCGTAAATACGGTGCTCAGGGCGTTCAGTGCCGAGCCGATCGTGCTGACCAAAGCGGCGGTCAGAACGGCCAACACCAGACCCACCATACCTGCCGGGAAGAGGTTTTTTACCATCGTCATATAGGCCTCGTCGGGGTTTGCCAACGTGGGGTAGAGGGCAAAGCAGATGATACCGGGCAGGATGTAGAGAGGCACATCCAAAATCTTCAGCCAACCCGTAAAGTTCGTGCCGAGCTGACCTTCACGCAGGTTGCGGGCAGCCAGGACGGGCTGCACCATCGACTGGTCGGTGCACCAGAACCAGATACCCGAAATGGGGTAGCCCAGCACAATCGGCAACCAGGGGAAATCGACATCCGAGTTGGGACGGAACAACACCCAATAGTCGGCCGGTGTGCGGGCCACAAGCTCGTCGATGCCTCCCAATTTGTAGAGTCCGGCCACGACGATCGTACCCGACACGAAGATCAGGAGCAGCATCTGATAGACATTCGTATAGGCTACCGCCTTCAGACCACCGAGCATCGTGAAGAAGGCCGAGATGGCCAGCAGAATCAGGGCCGACTGCCACATCGGGATATCGAAGACCTGGCGA
>CALAQA010000164.1:0-12557 GCA_937889065.1 uncultured Alistipes sp. | reverse complement strand
AAGCTCCTTGTTGCCAATCGGCGGGGTGATTACCTGCTGGTAGCCGTGCTGCTGCTGAACCTTGCGCAGGAACTGCTCCAGGCGGTCACGCAGGGCCGTACCCTTCGGCAACCACAACGGCAGACCCTGGCCTACACGCTGCGAGAAGGTGAAGAGCTCCAGATCCTTGCCCAGCTTGCGGTGGTCACGCTTCTTGGCCTCCTCCATCATCTGGATGTACTCGTCGAGCATCGACTTCTTGGGGAACGAGACGCCGTAGATGCGGGTCAGCATCTTGTTCTTCTCGTTGCCACGCCAGTAAGCACCGGCTACCGAGGTGAGTTTGATGGCCTTGATGATGCCCGTATTGGGGATGTGCGGTCCACGGCACAGGTCCGTGAAGTCACCGTTGGTATAGAACGAAATCGTACCATCCTCCAGATCCTGGATCAACTCGACCTTGTATTGGTCGCCCTTCTCGGTGAAGGTCTTCAGTGCCTCGGCCTTGGGAACCTCGCGGCGAATCAGCTCCTCCTTCTGGCGAGCCAGCTCCATCATCTTCTGCTCGATCTTCGGCAGGTCACCCTCCGTGATGGGGGTGGGCGAATCTACGTCGTAGTAGAAGCCGCTCTCGATGGCGGGACCGATACCGAACTTAATGCCCGGATAGAGGGCCTGCAGGGCCTCGGCCATCAGGTGCGACGAGGTGTGCCAGAAGGCGTGCTTGCCTTCGGCGTCCTCCCACTTGAAGAACTTGATGGTGCAATCCTCGTGGATGGGTTGTTTGATGTCAACGACCGTGTCGTTTACTGAAGCCGCCAGCGAGTCAGCAGCTAAACGAGGGCTGATGCTCGTTGCGACGTCCAGCGCAGTAGTCCCTTTGGCAAACTCCTTTACACTGCCATCGGGAAAGGTGATTTTAATCATAAAGTGTTTAATTATTTTAAGTTTTTGCCCTTTGCCACGCTTCCACAATTACGAGACGGAATACGCACCTCGGGGCGGTTGTCAATCGTTGTTTTAGTTGCTGCTCCCTTTTTTGCTCCTACTCCTCCTTGGCGGCACGGGCCTGGTCGCGACGGGTGCGCTCACGCTCGGCACGGGGCAGCGGGTTTTCGCTCGCCTCGGACCAACGCTGACGGCTGCGAACGATGTCGATGGCCGCATAGATGGCGTTGAGCATCGACTGCGGGTCGGCTTTGTCCTGACCGGCAATGTCGAAGGCGGTGCCGTGGTCGGGCGAGGTGCGTACCTCCGAAAGGCCGGCCGTGTAGTTCACCCCATCGGGTGAGAGGGTTTTGAAGGGGGCCAAACCTTGGTCGTGGTACATCGCCAACACCCCGTCGTACTTTGTGTAGCTGCCGCTGGCAAACAGTCCGTCGGCGGCAAAGGGTCCAAAGGCCAGGATGCCTTGCGAGAAGGCTTCGTCGATGGCCGGGCGGATGATCTCCTGCTCCTCCGAGCCGAGCAGACCGCCATCCCCGGCGTGGGGGTTGAGGGCCAAGACGGCAATGCGGGGTGCCACGATGCCGAAGTCGGCCGTGAGCGAAGATTTGAAGGTGGCCAGATCCGCAAGAATCTTCTCACGGGTGATGTTGGCGGCAATCTGTGCCACGGGCAGGTGCTTCGTGACCAGACCCACACGCAACTTCTCGCTGCACATAATCATCATCGGTGCCCCTTGCAACTCGGCACCGAAGAACTCCGTGTGGCCCGTGTAGCGGAACTCGTCGCTCTGGACCGTCTCCTTGTCGAAGGGGGCCGTCACGATGGCATCCAACGCCCCCTCCTTCAGCTCGGCCGTCGCCTTTTGCAACGCCTCGACTGCGGCACGACCCGCCTCGGGGGTGGGCTTGCCGGGGGTGAGGTGCTCCATCTTGCCACACACCACCAGGTTGATTTTACCCTCACGGGCATCGGCTGCCGACGATATCTTCTCATAGCGCACCTCCTCGAGCTCGGCAATCGTCTTGCGGTAGTGTTGGAGGGCCTCTTCGGCACCGTAGATGATCGGCGTGCACAGCTCGGTGAGGTAGCCTCCCGAGAGTGCTTTGAGGATGACCTCCCAGCCAATGCCGTTGGGGTCACCCTGCGTAATGCCTATTTTGAGTTTGTATGGTGTCATAAATGTTGCTTTCAATCTACAAAAATAGAAATTATAATTCTTTCTTGCAACGAGTTAAGGGTAAAAAATTACGCCTTGGCGGCTCGACGTCGGAACTCGGCGCAGATGATACCCGTTGCCATCGCCACGTTGAGCGACTCGCTGGTGCGGCTGTCGGCGGGGGAGGGCGGGATGAAGAGGCGGTGCGAGATGAGGTCGGCCACCTCCTTCGAGACCCCTCGGCCCTCGTTGCCCATCACCACGATGCCGCCCTTGGTGATGGGGGCATCGTAGAGGTTGTCGCCCTCCAAAAAGGTGCCGTAGAGCGGCGTATCGGCCTCGGCGGCTCGACGCAGAAAATCGGGCAGATCGACATAGTGGACCCGCACCCGAAGAATCGCCCCCATGGTGGCCTGCACGACCTTGGGGTTGAAGCAGTCGGCCGAATTTTTCGAGCAGATAATCTCCTCAATACCAAACCAATCGGCCAGACGAATGATGGTGCCCAGATTGCCCGGATTCTGCACCTCGTCGAGGGCCAGCATCAGCCGTTCGGCCGAGGGGCGGGGCAACGGATAGTGCGGCTGCTCGACCAACGCCAGGGCCTTTGAGGGGGTCTTGAGCAGCGACAATCGTTCCATATCCTTGCGGCTGACCACCTCCGTGTGGGGGCCGTCGAAAAGCCCCTCGAGGGCAAAAATTTTGCGGATGCGGAGCGACGAGCTGCCAATCTCCGAGATGAGCTTTTCGCCCTCGGCCACAAACAACTGCTCCTCGTCACGGCTGCGCTTGTCTTGCAGACTGCGCACCAACTGTATTTCGGCTTTTGTCATGGTTGTTTTTCAATCGTAAACTCTTCGCCTTCAATGGCTAAAGCGGTGTTCTGAAAGAGCGTACGAGCCTCCTCCAAAAGGGGCTCAAGTGTCTTGTATCGGGCCGAGTAGTGGCCGATAATCAACCCTCGGGCCTCGGCTTTCAGGGCTGCTTTGGCTGCATCAATGGTGGTGGCGTGGCCACGCTGACGGGCCGTGCGTTGCTCATCGGCGGCATAGGTGGCCTCGTGGTACATCAAATCGACCCCTCGGCAGAGGTTGGCCGCCTTGGCCGAAAAGTTGGTGTCGGAGAGGTAGGCATACGACCGTGCCCGATAGGGGCGGTAGGTCAGCTCCTCGTTTCGCAGCACCGTACCATCCTCCAATGTGACATCTTCGCCCCGCTTGGCGGCCGTGATTTGGGCGATCGAGAGGTTGTACTTCGCAATTTTGAACTTTTCGACATTCAGCCCCGGCTCCTTTTCACGGAACAGGTAGCCGCAGCAGGGCACCCGATGGCGTAGCGGTATGGTCCAAATCTCGACCGTGCGGTTTTCGCTTACCAGCCTATGCTTCGTGGTATCGACCTCGACCCACTCCACCTCGTAGGGCAACTCCTGATCGAAGAGGCGCAGATGGGCCTCCAACATCTCGCCAAAGGGGGCGGGGGCATAGACCCGCAGCGGTGTGCGACGGCCGTAAAGCCCCAGCGTCGAGATCAAGGGGAAGAGCCCATAGACGTGGTCGCCGTGAAGGTGCGAGATGAATACCTCTCTGAGTTTTAAGGGGTTGATGCCATACTTCACCAGCTGTTGCTGCACACCCTCGCCCGCATCCATCAAGTAGTATTGCTCGTGGATGTTGATTACCTGGGCCGAGGGGTGGCGCTGGATGGTGGGCTTGGCAGATGCCGAGCCGAGTATGGTCACCTTAAAACTCATTGTTGCTCTTTCGCTTGGCTTACTTACGCAGGAAACGCTCGCAGTCCAGGGCGGCTACGCAACCCGAACCGGCGGCGGCAATGGCCTGACGGTAGTGGGGATCCTTCACATCGCCGGCGGCAAAGACGCCCTCTACGGAGGTCTTCGAGGTGCCCGGCTCTACCTTGATGTAGCCCTCCTCATCCAACTCTATCTGACCCACGAAGAGGTCGGTGTTGGGGTGGTGACCGATGGCCAGGAACAGACCGGCTACGTCGAGCGTGCGCTCCGTGCCATCCGTCTTGCGAATCTTTACACCCGTGACGCCCATCTCATCGCCCAACACCTCGGCGGTATTGTACTCGAAGCAAACCTCGATGTTGGGGGTGTCGAATACACGCTGCTGCATCGCCTGCGAAGCACGCAGGAAGGGCTTGCGGACAATCATATAGACCTGACGGCACAACGAAGCCAGGTAGGTGGCCTCCTCGCAGGCTGTGTCACCACCGCCCACTACGGCTACATCCTTCTTGCGGTAGAAGAAACCATCGCAGGTGGCGCAGGCGCTCACACCCATCCCTCGGAACTTCGTCTCCGACGGAAGACCAAGGTATTTGGCCGTGGCTCCCGTAGCAATAATCACACTCTCGGCCTCGATCTGCGTGCCGTCCTCGACGGTGATGCAGAAGGGACGTTGGCTAAAATCGACCTTCTCGATGCTGCCCGTGCGAATCTCGGTGCCCAGCTCCAGGGCCTGGTCACGCATAGCGGTCATCAGTTCGTTGGCATCGATGCCGTTCTTGAAGCCTGGGTAGTTCTCGATAAGGGTTGTCGTCGTGAGCTGACCACCCGGCTGCATACCCTCGTAGAGTACGGGGCTGAGGTTGGCGCGCGAGAGGTAGATGGCTGCCGTATAGCCGGCCGGGCCGCTACCGATAATAAGGGTCTTTACCTTTTCCATAATCGTTTGAGTTTTATTTTGTTATAATTTTTTTCTCTCTTTTCTTTGTCCATTGTAATCGAACTCGATCCAACGGCCACGCAGGCGGCCCTGGATGCGGGTTTCGACATCGTCATACTCGACTATCTCGTAAATCGGCTCCAATATGTAGCGACCTTGACGGTCGATAAGTCCCATTCCGTGAGCGGTCTGCACCACGGCCCGCCCCTCGTGAAAATCATCGGCCCAATGGTATTGCGGAGCGATGACCTCGTTGTGTGCGGCATCCACATAGCCATAGCCGGCAGGGGTGCGTACGCAAATCAGCCCCTCAAAATCGTTGCCCATCCAATCGTAGGGCGAGGGGTCGGTTGGTGCTTCGGTGGTCGTTGTGCCGCCACCCATTAGTCGTGTTTTAATCTCCTCTACCGCCGTACGATCACGGTGATTGTCCGTGCCGACCGTGAGGTCGAAGTAGCGGATCGGAATCGTGCGCCCCTGCCACCAACGCAGGTTCTCGGCTTTGAGGTTGTTGTGCTTCAGCCCCAACTCCTCCCAGGCCGTGAGCATTCGATCCAACGCTTCGCACAGCACCTCTCGGGCAATCACCCCGCTTTGCTGCATCAGGGGTGTTCCGGGCAGCTCCTGCAACAGCACATCGACCCGTTGTACGACTCCGTTGCGACCCAGCTCCAACTCGGCAGGCAACAACTGTACCCGGGCAAGCGACGGGTGGCGCAGTCGGGCCAAGCGAGCAAAGAGCCGTTCTGCACTGCGGGCCGCCTCGATGGTCAAGGGGGCGGCGATAAGGTAACGCACGCCGGCCTGAATCATCTCGCCCTCGACCCAATGGGTGGTGCGGCGCAGGATGGGCAGTCCGTTTACGGTGCGTTGGATGGTCATCCCGGCCAACGTGGTAAAGGCTGCGGGATTCGCCAAGGCGGCTGCGAATTGGGTGATGGAGCAAATCACGGCTATTCGGTTTTTACACTTCGTGACCCAATGTCGAGCATCATCACCAACTCCGAAGCCGAGGTGTTGTAGCCCATCCCTCGGAAGGGAGGTTGTGCTCCCGCCCCTTTGATGGCCAGAATCGCCTCGTTGAAGCAGGGCGGCATCTGGCTGGCGCAATCGTAGAGGAGCGAAGCGTCAGCATCCTCTTTCAGGAAATCGCTCTCCGAGGGGAAGAAGAGGCTCTTGGTCTCAACCTCGTCGCCAATGTGGAGTTGCATCAAGAGCACCCGTCCGTTCGAGGTGCCTAGCTGCTGTATGCGACGGCATACGCCCATCAGCTCCGAGGGCGAGCCATCGGTGGCCGTGCCATCCGTGATGTTGAAGATGATGGGCGGAAAGCTCTCGGCGTGCTCTTCGCGGGCCATCCATCCGGCCACCAAATCACGGGCAATACGCAGTGCCTCAATCATCGGGGTGTGGCCTGCGGCATAAGGCTCAATCCATCTCGGCTCACACACCTCGCGAAGCCCGATCGAGCCGTTGGGTTGGCGGCACTCGACGTGCGAGATGGCGATGCGGGGGCGTCGGTCGGCCAAATCGACCACCGAGTGGAAGATGTATTTTTCGTCCAGCAGCGAGCGTACTTCGTCCTCGCCCGAGTAGCGCAACAGCGCAATATCGTAATAATCGCGAACCCCATCGTGGCGGCGGGCCCGCTCGATGAGTTCGAACAACAATTCGTTGGTAATCGTAGCCACCGCCTCTGCCTTTGAACAGTAGCGCCCACGAAACGAGATGGGTGCCTCCATCGAGCCGGAGCCGTCGATGAGAATGATGAAGGCGGTGCGGTGGTTGCGGGTGATACTCTGGTCGTACATACTCCTTCAAGGGTGAGTTAGCGGTTGTGTACGGCACGGAAGTCGGCCATACGCTCCTCGGGGGTGTCACAATCCAGACCGTAGCTGACGGCCATATCGGGAGCGTAGTCGCGATCTCGGTCGGCATCGGTGGTGCGGCGCATCGTCTCGGCGGCATTGCGTCCCGCCTCGATGGCCTCTTGAATCTCCTCGACGGTGGGGGTGTGGCCCAACAGCGAGGCATAGACCTCCTCGGCCCACGAGTGGGCATAGTCGTCGTAGTGAACGGCAAAGATACGGAAGGCGTTATCCACCTCTTTGAGGGTGGTCAGCTCACCCGACTCGATTTGGTCGATAATCTCTTCCACTACCCGTTTGGAGATGTATTGACCCGCCACATCGAGCCAACGGCCCGTGCCGTCGTACCGCTCCGACGAGGCCCCCTTTTCGAGCATCGCACCCAACGCCACCACAATGGCTCGGTTGTAGAGCGCACGGCCACGCTGCAGGGCGGCAGCACGAATCTGCACACGGTTGTAGCTATAGACGGGGCTGTCGGGATTCTGCTCCTCGATGGTGTGGAGGCGATCCACCGCCTGCAACATCGCATAGGTGGTGTAGGGGTTGTGGGCCTCGAAGTTAATCACGTCACGCATAACCTTGCGGCGGTCTCGCTTGGGCCATTTGTCGATGTCTCGCACCGTGCCGTAGCTCGTGAGGTTGATGGCCGGCAGGAGGAACGAACGCTCCTCCTTCTCCAAGAGGTAGGAGTAGGGGAACTCCGAGGTGTCGTGGTGGCGGGAGTGGTGACCCATCACCATCGTGAAGGCCCCCTCCAGGGCAGGTGACATAATGTAGGCGCCGCTGGCAAATTTGCAACCACGCGGATGCACGGCCTGATGCACGGCACCGCTCTTGAAGAGGTGGTTGCTTTGGTTGGAGCCGCTGCCCGCATTGAAGAAGGAGAACATGCCTGCAATCAGCAGCGACGACTTATGGTGTGAAACGGTGTAGGGACCGGCAAAGATGGCCGCCGCCTCGCCATTCTCGCAGTGCGAGTTGGCAAAGAAGAGCGAATCGGCTGCCGTGAAACCCTTGTCCAGAATGCAACTCTCGCCCACAAAGCAGCGCTCGATGGTGGCTCCGTTGGCGATGTGCGCCCCCTCGACGATGATGAAGTCGTAGGCCTTGACATCGACTCCGATGGCTACATCGTCCAAAATGGTACCATTGACCAACGCCGACGAGCCGTCGATGGTCACTCGGTTGCCGATGCGGACCTCACGGATGAAACGGGCTCCCGAGATGGTGCACTCTTCGCCCACCTCGCCCATCGTGGAGCGGTTGCGCTCGGCCTCCTTTTTGACCATCTGCTTCAGTGCCTCGATGAGGCGGGGACGGTGGCGATAGAGGGCCATCATATAGGCCGTCTGGGCGCTCAATTGGTCGCAAATATGGACCGTGCGGCCCTCGCATTCATTCATGGCGGCTACCCCTACACCGCCACCGAAGGTCGATTCGGTGCGGCATTGCAGGGCGGTCACCTGCTCGACGAGCGAGCCACGGCCGATGCGGTAGTTGGCCACATACGAACGGATGATTTTCGCCCCTTCGCCCAGCTCGACACGCCCCTCCAAGCGGCTTTGGCGCAACTGCTCGGGGCGGAAGTTGTCCTCCACCAGGATTTGGCTCCAATCATCGGCTGTTGTTCCCAGCCGCTCTACAGCCTCTATTTCGTTAGGTGTCAGGTTTCTCATACCTGTTCAGTTACATAATTTCCAACTTGCAAATATAATGCATTCGTTGCAAAAATCAAAGCACCAACCCCTCGAGGTTGATGCGATGGACGTAATCGTCGAGTTTTACCTCCGCCAGACCGTTGCGCAAACGCTTCGCCTCGTCGAACAGCGGCGGAGTGATGGGCTTCTTGTCGATGGCGAGGCCATAGCGGCTCTCTCGGCGATAGAGACCCACTTTTCGCCCCTCGGAGGGAACTTCGTGGTGGGTCAGCAGCGCAAAAAGGGCCGCCGCATCGGGCAGCGCAAGGTGGAAATTGTCGAGTTGTCGGGCCAGGGCGTGACGCACAAAAAGCCCTTGTGAGGCAAAAAGATAACGAATCTCGTCATAGGCTTCGTCCCAGGGGATGCGTTTCGGGTCGATCAGCAGTCCGTCACGGCTGCCGAAACGGTCGTAGAGTGCAGGGTCGAGTGCCAGGGCGGCCAACGCCGTCGAGATGAGCGCAGCCGAATAGTCGTCGGTGCGGGCATTGAAATGGTACCGATTGCGGGCGGGGTGTTGGTAGGCGGCCGTGCCGAGTTCAATGGCCGGCTCGCCCGCCATCTCGGGAAGAAAAACGGCATCGAAATCAATCAGTTGCAACTCCCCGCTTGGCGTGTAGATGATGTTTTCGGGCTTCAGATCGCCGTGTGCCCAATCGTCGGCCAAGAGGGCGGCTGCCAACCGATCGAACTTTTCCGAGAGGGTTTTCAGCGTCGTTTGGTCGTGGTTGCGGGCGGCTTGGGTGATGAGTCGGTCGAGCGGCTCGCCTTCAATCCAGTCGGTCAGCACCACATCGACCCAACGCCCCGAGGTGGCCGTTTCGTAGAGAAAGAGTTCCTGGGGCAAGAGGCTTTCCCCGTAGATTTGTGCCAACCGTCGGTGGGGACGCACGTAGCAACGCAGCGCCATCGGCTTTGCGTACCACTCGATGCGGAAGACAATGGCCGTGTTGCCCACCGAATAGCAGAGCCGCCCCTCGGCATCACGCACGGGGCGAAAACCCTCCAACGTGCGGGTCAAACCGAAGGGATCCTCCAATGTGTTGAGGTATTGGCGCAGTGAAAACATCGTCTGTTTAGCTGAAAAAGGGGGAGCCGTAAAACTCCCCCCCCCTTTTTGTTGGTGTGGTTACTCGATTAGTGGCAGTGGCCGCAATCGCAACCCTCTGCGTGGTCGCCGCAACCCTCCTCGCAATCACCGCCGCAGTGGCCGCACGAGCAGCTGCCCTGCAAATCCTCGGGCGTTACGTCACGCACCGACACTACCTCTACCTCGAAGTTGAGGGTCTTGCCGGCCATCGGGTGGTTGAAGTCCATCTTCACGGTGGTCTCCGCAACCTCCTTTACCACGCCGAGCATACGGTTGCCCTGGGCGTCGGCCATCGGAATCTGCGAGCCTTCGAAGAGGATGTCCTCGGCGAGCTTGCCATCAACCATAAAGATATCTTTCGGCAGATCGACGATTGCCTCGGGGATAATCTCGCCATAGCCATCCTTCGGCTCGAGCGTGAAGGCTACCTTCTCGCCCGGCTCCTTGCCCTCGATGGCTGCCTCGAACTTGGGCAGCAACATACCGGTGCCACAGATGAACTCCAGGGGCTGACCCGGACGCGACTGGTCGGCAATCTGACCATCAACGGTGAGCTTGTAGTCCACAGCCACCATCTTATTTTGTGCAACTTTCATAATTTTTTTGTAATGTTTCTTTTGGTGTTAATGTTCAAAATCTTTGTGCAGTAGGATAACGGAACGTCGTCGTTAAAAATTATGAACGAAATAGACAATCCCTCCCACCTCCCTTTGATAAGGGAGGCTTGCACGGTGGCGCTAATTACCCTTTGTAAGGAGTATTTTGCTCGGCAAAAATAGCCTATTTCGAGCGACTTACCAAATTTAGTGGAGAAAATTTTGGAAAAACAGAATTTATGTGAATGATGGGAATAATGTGAATGATGGGAATAATGGTTATCGGCGGCGCTTTTGTCTTTCACGAGCCAATCTCTCCCGAAAACCTCCCTCTTGCAAAAAATACCGGTAGCGACTTTGAATGAATTTATAAATCAATGCGTCAGCTTGATGAATCATTACAATGATCATATTTGCAAAAACTTCATCCGTACGAGTGTCCGCAAGTTCGAGAAAGTAGGACGATGTGCTATGTGTTCGACCAAGCAATTGCATTGCCTCGACCTCTTTGGAGCAGGCATCCCATTGTTGGAGGTTCCGTACACGAAGATAATCTTCATAGTCGGCCAATAATTCTTGCAGGCTTGCCTTTGCCACGTTGAGAAGTTTGATTCCCATCTCTGTAGATGTATGCATTGCAGCATTTCCCTCAACGATATTTTGTTTGCAGGAACGAGCCGCCTGTATCATCTGATCAAGCGTTCGATTACCCAGAGAGATGTACTTATGGACAAAGGAATAGGTGAGGTCATAGATTACCTCTGCTTTTTGATAGCAAAGCAATTGCCGATGATCGCCCAAAGGGTTGATCGGCAGCAACCTTCCTTCGTTATTCCTGTTATTCCCATTATTCATATCATTCTCATTCAATCAAGCGAACGAGACAGTTTAACTGCCCCGTTCGCTCCAATGCTTAATCCTTATTCACGCAAATCAGGTTTCTGTCGCCCAGGCCGTTATCGATCTTCGTAACGTAGGGGAAGAACTTTGCTTTGCCGACCCACGCAAGCGGGAAGGCGGCCTCCTGACGTGAGTAGGGATGCGACCACTCACCGGCCAACTCGGCAGCCGTGTGGGGGGCCATCTTCACTACGTTGTCCTCAATGCCGACCGCCTGCTCGCACTCACGCTTGATGGCGATGAGTGCCTCGATGAAGCGATCCATCTCCTCCTTGGGCTCCGACTCGGTAGGCTCGACCATCAGCGTCTCGTGTACGGGGAACGAGAGGGTCGGGGCGTGGAAGCCGTAGTCCATCAGTCGGTGGGCAATGTCGCCGCAGTCGATGCCGTAGTCGTGCTTGAAGTGGGTCAGATCCAGAATCATCTCGTGACCCACACGACCCGTCTGACCGGTGTAGTAGGTGCGGAACTCCTCCTTGAGGGCCGAGGCCATGTAGTTGGCATTGACGATGGCCATCTCGGTTGCCTTACGCAGACCCTCCTCACCGAGCATCTTGATGTAGCCGTAGGTGATGGGCAGCAGCAGGGCCGAGCCCCAGGGTGCCGAGCTGACGGCCGTGATGCCCTCTTCGCCACCCGTCGAGACGATGGGGTGCGACGGCAGGAAGGGTTTGAGCGGCTCGGCCACGCAGATGGGGCCTACGCCCGGACCACCGCCGCCGTGAGGCATGGCAAAGGTCTTGTGCAGGTTGAGGTGGCAGACGTCGGCACCGATGTAGCCGGGGTTCGTCAGGCCCACCTGGGCATTCATATTGGCACCATCCATATAGACCATACCGCCCGCATCGTGTACGGCGTCGATAATCTCACGGATGCCGCTCTCGAAGACACCGTGCGTCGAAGGGTAGGTGACCATCAGACCGCACAACTCCGACGAGTGCTCCTCGGCCTTCTTCTTCAGATCCTCTACGTCGATGTTGCCGTTTTCATCGCAGGCTACGGTGACAATCTTCATACCGGCCATTGCTGCCGAGGCGGGGTTGGTGCCGTGGGCCGAGGCGGGGATGAGTACGATGTTGCGGTAGCCCTGACCACGACTCTGGTGGTAGGCACGAATCACCATCAGACCTGCATACTCGCCCGCAGCACCCGAGTTGGGCTGCAACGAGCAGGCGGCAAAACCGGTGATGGTGGCCAGATCCTGCTCCAGTTCCGAAATCAACTCCAACATACCCTCGGCCTGATCGGCGGGGGCGAAGGGGTGCAGGTTCTGGAAACCGGCCAGCGAGAGGGGCTGCATCAGGGCGGCAGCGTTGAGCTTCATCGTGCACGAGCCGAGCGAAATCATCGAGTCGGCCAGCGAGATGTCGCGGTGCTCGAGCTTCTTGATGTAGCGCATCAGGGCGCTCTCCGAGCGGTAGCGGTTGAAAATCGGCTCCGTGAGGTAGCCGCTCGTACGTACCAACTCGGCAGGGATCACCGAGGGAGCCTCGCCCTTCATGGCCTTTGGCTTCTTGCCTATGGCCGTGGCGAAGATGCGGATGACGGCGGCCACCTCCTCGTCGGTCGTCACCTCGTCGAACGAGAGGCGTACACGCTCGTCGCTCGGATAGTAGAAGTTAATCCC
>CALAQA010000163.1:0-4171 GCA_937889065.1 uncultured Alistipes sp. | reverse complement strand
GTGGTGGGCGAGGTGGAGCGTTATTTTCGACAGCTGCTGCAAGAGATGACGGCGGCGGGCATCTCGAAAGAGCAAATTACGCTCGACCCCGGCTTTGGTTTTGCCAAGGATGTGGCGCAGAACTACCTGTTGGTGGCGGGTGTCGAGCGACTCAATGCGTTGGGGTGTCGCCTGTTGGTGGGTATCTCCCGCAAGTCGATGTTGCGCAGCGTGGTGGGTGCCCGAGCCGACGATTTGTTGGTGGCCAATACGGCCCTTCATTGGGAGTTGCTCAGCCGAGGTGCCTCGATTTTGCGGGTCCACGATGTGCGTGCCGCCGTGCAGACCATCGCCCTCTATAACCATTACGAACAAACTATTCGCCGATGATAACGATTGAAAATATCCACAAACGATTTGGCTCGCTCGAGGTACTGAAGGGGATTTCGCTCCACGTCAAGCGGGGCGAGTTGGTCTCGATTGTCGGGGCCAGCGGTGCGGGTAAGACCACGTTGTTGCAGATTATGGCTACGCTTTCCCGACCCGACGAAGGGCACCTTTCGATTGATGGGGTGGCCTTGGAGCAATTGAACGATGAGGCGCTCTCCCGCTTCCGCAACCAAAAGGTGGGCATTGTCTTTCAGTTTCACCACCTGCTGCCTGAATTTTCGGCTTTGGAGAATGTCACCATTCCGGCCCTGATTGCGGGTCGCAGCCGTCAGGAGGCCGAAACGGAGGCTCGTCGTCTGTTGCAGCTATTGGGGTTGGAGGATCGTGCCGACCATAAACCCTCGCAACTCTCGGGTGGCGAGCAGCAGCGTGTTTCGATTGCCCGAGCCCTGATCAATCAGCCTGCCGTGCTGTTTGCCGATGAGCCGTCGGGCAACCTTGACTCGCAAAATCGGGACGAAATTCATCGCCTCTTTTTGGAGCTGAAGGAGCAGTTCGGCCAGACGATCGTACTCGTTACGCACGATGAAAAGTTGGCCTCGATGGGCGACCGTTGCATCCGCATCGTCGATGGTCGTGTGGTCGAGGAGTAAAGGGGAGTGCAGATGTCCGAGTTCCGATTCAAACAATTTGCCGTGCGGCAGGATACCACGCCGATGAAGGTCGGCACGGATGGGGTGCTGCTGGGGGCTTGGGTGCGCCTGACGGGTAAGGAGCGTCGCCTGCTCGACATCGGCACCGGAACGGGGGTCATTGCCCTGATGCTGGCCCAACGCACCACCGAGGCCGAGGTGACGGCCATCGATATTGATTCGGTGGAGGAGGCCCGCTACAACTTTGCAGAAAGTCCCTGGGCCGATCGCCTCACGGCCCATCAGCAGGCGGTGCAGCAGTTCGAGGCCGAGGGTTTCGATGTGATTGTGAGCAATCCGCCCTACTTTGTCGATGCGCTCCTTTCTCCCGATGCGGGGCGCACTACGGCACGCCATACCGTCTCGCTTTCGTTCGAGGAGTTGTGCGATGCCGTCTGCCGTCTGCTTACCACCGAGGGGCGTTTTGCGGTGGTGCTTCCCACGCAGGAGGCGGCTCGTTTTGCGTCGGTTTGCCGAGGAAAACTCACCCCTGTGCGCCGTACCGAGGTGCGCACCACTCCCCGCCACGCCCCCAAACGGGTGCTGCTGGAGCTGATGCACTCCGAAACGGTTACCGCCCCTGCTGCGTGCGACGAACTGACCATCGGCACGGGCCAACACGAGGAGTATAGCCCTCAATATCGGGCACTGACGCACGATTTTTACCTTAAATTTTGATATTCAACGCAAAATCGGTTATATTTGTAAGACGTAAACCCTAAAAATGATGCTTATGAAACGGATCGTACTGACGCTCTCCCTGCTGTTGGGAGTTGTTGCGCTCTATGCCCAGAATCCCTATATCGCCCTCGTGGGTGCTTCGGAGTCGGCCTCGGGTGGTGTGGCCCTCTCGGCGCCGCAGACCGTGCTGACGGTCGATGTGGTGGCCGTGTGCGAGCGCACGGTGGCAGGCCCCTATGCCCGTTATGCCCAGAAGTACCTGGGTGTACGTGCCCCGCTGACCGATAAGAGCGAGTGGCGTGTCGAGAAGGCCCAGATTGGTTTGGGCTCGGAGGAGTTGTTCGTGCGTCAGCCCCTCGTGGTGGAGCCGCAGGCGGTGGTGTCGCATACCGACTCGTTTGCCGAATTTTCGGCCGTGCCTATCGATAAAAGTTCGTCGGTGACCCCCACGTTGGAGTCGGCTGCCCAGGCTGCCGCCAATACCATCTTCTCGTTGCGCCACCACCGTCGTGAGCTCATCACGGGCGAGGCGGGCGAGCACGTCTTTGGCGAGGGTCTGAAGGCCGCCTTGGACGAGCTGAATCGCCAGGAGCAGGCCTACCTGGAGCTGTTCTTGGGCAAGACCACCACGACGAGCCGTGTGGAGCGTTATGTGGTTGTCCCCGAGGCCGATAAGAAACAGTATGTGGTTTGCCGCTTCAGCCGTGAGGCGGGTCTGTTGCCCTCGACCGATTTGACGGGCAATATGGTGGTGTTGCAGATTACCCCTGCCGAAAACGTAGCCAGCCCCGTGCCCGAAGCGGGTGTGAAGGAGACCGCCACGACGACCGCTCTGGTGGCCAATCGTGCCACCTGCACGCTGCTTGCCTCGGGTGAGGAGGTGGCTCGTGAGGTGCTGCCCGTCTTTGCCTTTGGTCGCTACATTCAGGTGGCTCTTCCCAAACGCAAGTAACCGCAACCGATGTCGCATACCGCCCGTATGGTTGCGCTGCTCGGGGAGTTTCGCCGTGAGCGCAATGGCCTGGTGGCCGATACGATGTACTACGAAGGCTCACGCTATGGTTTGAACTATGGCGTGACCCTTCCTACGTTGCGTCGCATTGTGGGTGGCGAGTCTCGTGACCACGAATTGGCCTGCTTCCTACGGCGGCAGGAGGTGCGCTGCCTTCAACTCTCGGCCCTCCATTTGGCCGATCCCGAACGCCTGCACGCAACCGACGAGGCGGCCGCTTGGCTTCGTTTTTTGACCAATTCGGAGCTTGCCGAAGAGGCTGCCTATGCCCTCTTCAGCCGTTCGACGGCCCTCCCGACCCACGTTGTCGAGTGGCTTCAGATGGCCGAGTATTATGGCTGCTACGCCCTTGTGATGGCCTTGGCCCGCACCACTGCTGTTCGTGCCGACCACCTCGAAGCGGCCTTTGCCGCTCTGTACCGTTTTGCCACCCCCTTAATGGCCAAAGGGGTGGTTACGTTGGCTGCGGCAGCAGCGATGCAGGGCGAAGAGTTACGACAAAGTGTCGAGCGGTTGATGGCCGCTGCCGACCTTCCGCACGGCGACTACATCCGTGACGAGCTGGCCTGGCGCATCCAGTAGCGTTGTCCCTCCAATTCGTATTGCTCCAACTCCTCCAACACGGTCACCAGGTGGCTGTAACCCACCGCACCGCTCTCTCGCCAGAGCATCTCTCCCCGTCGAAAAAACATCAAAGTCGGTACCGAGCCTACGTTGTAGCGGTGGATGATTGGCTCGGCTTGCTCGTCATCGATGTCGATGCGAATCACATCCGTGCGGTCGCCCATCCGCTCCTCGAAGCGCAGTAGGGTCGGCTCCATCTGCCGACAAGGACCACACCACGAGGCGGTGAAGGCGACAAAGGTCAGTTTCTCTTGCCAGATTTTTCGGTCAAAATTTTTCATCTTTTTTGTTTTAGTTGTTGATTTCAATCCACGACAGCAAGACCCCTGCCCGGGTCGAAAGTTCCTTCTCGGCATAGGCGATGGTGCGCATCAACCCCTCGTTGAGCGAGGTCGTTGGGCGCCATCCCAATTCGTTGTGGGCAGCACGGAGGTCGGGTACCCGCCTTGGGCTTTCGTCACAGCGTGGCGCAATGTGGCCGATTTTCGATTTGCTGCCCGTGAGGCGGATGATCTGCTCGGCAAGGGCGAGAATCGAGATCTCCTCGTCGCTCCCCAACTCGATGGTGCGGGTAGCCTCGGTGGGTGAGGCCTGCATCAGCCGTATCAGCCCCTCGACCATATCCTCGACCCAGCAGAACGAGCGCACCTGTTCACCGCTCCCCTCGATGATGATGTCGCGATTTTGAAGGGCGGCCACCACCATCTTCATCACCACCCGCTGATCCATCAGGTGGCCCTCGGTGCCGTAGCTGTTGTAGAGGCGGGCGATGCGGGGATCGACCCCAAATTCG
>CALAQA010000162.1:0-1713 GCA_937889065.1 uncultured Alistipes sp. | reverse complement strand
AACGAAGCAGCCCGCTTGTGGGCTGCGTAGTAGCCAATCCCTCGGGGCCCCATTGCAAACCTTTTGCGTCGAGCGAGGGATTTGGCCTACGGCCATCCCATTTATACTTAAAATCCTCCCCAACCCCTCCTTTGTTAAGGAGGGGCCTGCAAAGACGCTAACAAATGTTCTCGTTGCGCGCGACTGCTTCGCAGTTCGAATCCCATCTTTTGCAAGGGCCCCCGCGGCGAGCGGAAGGGAAAGCGGCGCAATATATCGCCTTGGCGATGCGCCGCAATTCCTCTCTCTAACTTTCCTCCCTACACCGCAAACTTCAACCCCTTGTTCGGTCGATTCACGGCACGATGTATGAGATTTGCCAAAATATGATTATATTTGCACTATGAGTTGGTGTGCCGATGCAATTCTGCACCCCACCCATACGCAACAAGAGGGAAACGAAACTGCCGAATTGTTCAAAATGTACACTTTTTAAGGATAAAGCTGCCTTAATCGTGAAAAAACGAACAGAGCGATATAACAAAACGACCAAAGTTGCGTTGTATAGGTAAAAAGGAGTGAACGAATAAACTCATTGTCTAACGCATAACCTGTTTGCGCTATGAAAAAGAGCTTGTATGTATTTTATGTGGCACTTGCCGCTACCCTGCTTTCGGGTTGCACGTCGGCCTTCTACGGCTCGTCGTCGAGTGTCAATGATGATTTGTATGCCCTGCACAACCGCACGGAGATAGCCCGTCGTCAGCAGGCCGAGGCCGAGGCTCGCAAAGCCGAAGCCGAGGCTCGTCGTGCCGAGTGGGAGGCCAAGATCGCCGAGGCCGAAGCCAACGCCATTGCCCAGGGCAACTACCGCACCACCACCGAGGAGAACTACTCGAGTGTGTTGGCCGATGACTACGAGAGCGCCTATGCACGTCGTCTGCGTGGTTTCGAGTCGGCATCGTATCGTATGCCTTCGAGCTACACGAATGCCCGCTATAGCTCGACCTTCCACTACGTGTCGGCCTACGACCCCGCCTTCTACAACATTATGGTGATGGGCGACCAGGTATGGGTTGAGCCGAAATACGTGACCGCTATGTTTGGTTCGTGGGGACTCCCCTCGTACCACAACGCCTGGTATTGGAATTGGGCCGGTTGGCCGTCGTATCGTTGGTGGGGTCCCACCTTCTCGATTGGCGGTTGGGGCTGGAGCCTCTCGTGGTACGATCCTTGGTTCTATGATTGGTACAGCCCGTGGCGTTACAACTATGGTTGGTACGGCTGGCACGGACACTACCACCCGCACTATTACCCCCACTATCCGCACTACAACGGCGGTGGCGGCTACCATCCGGGCTATCGTCCGGGGCACCGTCCGGGACAGGGTGTTGTGCATCGTCCGACCACCAACCACCGTCCGACGCCCACCTACCGTGACCACGGCTCGAACATCAACCGCACGCAGAGCGGCAACCGTCAGTGGAACTCGGGCGTTTACCAGGGTGGCAACAGCCGTCCGCAGAACAACCAGGGCGGCTCGGTAAGCCGTACGCCGAGTGCACCGTCGAACAACAACAAGGGCTACAACTCGTCGAGCGGTCGTTCGTCGCGCCGCAGTTCGTCGAGCGGCTCGAGCTACAACCAGCGCAATTGGGGCGGCAGCTCGTCGTCGAACAACAACAGCTGGTCGAGCGGTAGCAGTTCGTCGCGCAGCAGTGGCGGTTACAGCGG